>JAJRWY010000072.1 GCA_024276575.1 Candidatus Binatota bacterium | reverse complement strand
TCGCATGGCCGCGGCACGGTCTTTCCCATTGCGGATCGGTTTTCATCCATCCTCCCTCGCGTAGCTCTACTTGGCACTGCGGCGATCATCACGGCGAGTCGATTTTCGCAAGCGCTTCGATCGTCGCAACCACCTCGATCTTGGCAGGCAGTCAGGTCTTGGCAAACGATGCGTCGCCGTCATCCGGTGCCGCGATCTTAGGCTAGGTCCATCTCGATGCTACGCCGTGCGAGGTCCACGCTCGATACTCTTACTCTGACACGGTCCCCTATACGGATGCACTTGCCGGAAACCCGGCTTTGCAGTTCCATCCGTTCGCGCACATAGCTGTAGTACTCGGGCAGGCGTCCGACATGGACGAAGCCTTCGACGAAGACCTCATCGAGTTCGACGAAGAAACCGAAGCGCTCCACGCCGCTCACCGTAGCCTCGAAACACTCTTCGGTTCTGGGCGCCATATAGATGGCAGCCGCGGCTGCGGCTGCGTCACGCTCGGCCTCCATAGCACGGCGCTCACGGGTCGAGCAGTGCTCCGCATGCTCTGTGAGTAGCGCGGGCGTGCCTGCCGCCGGCGGGCCGGAACCTAGCGTGTGTAGCAGGGCGCGATGGGCGATCAGGTCCGGATAGCGGCGGATCGGCGAGGTGAAGTGTGTGTAGCAGGAACTCGCAAGCCCGAAGTGAATGTCCTTGTCCGCACTGTAGCGAGCTTGCTGCATCGAGCGAAGTAGCATCAGATTGACTTGCCTGGCGGCCGGGGTTGCTCGAGCCTGGGCGGCAAGGTCCTGCAGCGAGGCCGGACCGCTCAGCCGGCCATCGTGGCGCAGCCTAAGTCCAAGTGCCGCTGCGCGTGCTGCCAAGGAGGTCAAGGCTTCGTCTCCGGGTTTTTCGTGGATGCGATACAGGAAGGCTTCACGGGCACGGTTCAGCTTCTGTGCGACCGCCTCATTGGCCGCCAGCATGAACTCTTCGATGATGCGGTGGGTGAAGAGCCGACCGCGCTTTTCGATGTTGCGAGGTTGCCCCTGCTCATCCAGCAGGATCCGGGCCTCGGGTATATCGAGGTCGATAGCCCCACGGGCCATGCGGGCTTTGAGCAAAGCTTGGGCGCACGCGCGCATACATTCCAACGCTTCTACGATGGCCGGATCGGCGCCTGTTGCCTGTCCGTCGAGCATGGCTTGGGCTTGCTCGTAGCTGAGTGCCGCAACGCTCCGGATCACGCTCGGCGCGAATTCACTACCGAGTATTTCTCCGCCTTTGCCGATGCGTATGAACACCGAAAGCGCCAGCCGCTCTACTGAGGGTTGCAAGCTGGCGAGTCCGGCGGAGAGCTGCTCGGGAAGCATCGGCACGACCTCGCCGGGGAAATATACGCTGGTCGCCCGTTCGTAGGCCTCCCGGTCGAGCGCGCTACCGGGCCGCACATAGTGGGCAACATCGGCGATGGAAACCGTTAGCAAGTAGCACTCGCCTTGCCGTTCTATCGAAACTGCATCGTCATGGTCGCGAGCGTCAGCGGGGTCGATCGTTACGGTCACTTGGCCGCGCAAGTCACGCCGTCCGGCTTTCTCGGCTTCGTCCGGTTCACGAAATGCAGCGGCCTCGGCCAGTGCCGCCGCCGGGAACTCGTCGCAAATGTCCAAACAGCGGCACACTGCGCGAATCTCGGCCTGCAAGGAGCCGGCTTTGCCGAGGCTTTCCTCGATACACACAGTGATGTCGCGGTAGGAGTTGGGGTAGTCGACTATGCGCGCCGAGACCAGAGTGCCGGGCTCCGCGCCGGGACTGTCGGCAGACAGTGTGATCACGTAGCCGTCGAGACGCGCGTCGCTCGGTAGCAGGCGGTGCGGGTCGTGGTGTGAAACCACTCCGGCTAGGTTCTTGCGCTTGCGTTCGACGACCCGGACTATGCTCGCCGGTTGCAGTCCGCGGCGTGTGTATGGAGCACTTTGCGCCAGCACCCGGTCCCCATCGAGCGCCGGTCGCGAGCCTCGCCGCCCCAGAGAGTAAGGCGCCCCCGCTATGTCGGGAACGATTACCGCTCGCCCACCCCGTCCGACACGCACGACGCCGCTTATGAGGCCGGCTCGCTCGGTGGCGGTGGCGCGCTGCTTGGAATCGATCAGGACTTAGCCCCGTTCGGCTAGGGCGCAAAGCGCGGCGCGAAGCTCGGGCAAGCTAACGCCGAGCGAAGTCGCCAAGCGTTCCGGTCTTTGCCGCGGACGCTTGGATGCGAGCAAGCGCTTCAGTAAGCGGGCTTGTAGATCCGTTGGAGCCTCTGCTGGCACAGGCTAAGCAGTTTTACGGCCGCAGGCGGCCATCGGATGATCCGCTGCCGGGATTGCGGGCGGTTGAAGCTCGTAGCAGAGGTTTCATGAATAATGCAGATCAGGCATCCACCAACACGCAAGCGGCTACTACCGACGTCCACAGTCCGTCTTTCGAGCCCCGCGCCGACTGTGAGATGTTGCGTGTCTTGACGATCTCGCCGCTGAGTTTCCACTGGTCGCGCCTTTCATCGTAACTCTTGTCGGGGTCGAAAGGTAGGTTGAGGATCGTGGCGAGCATTTGCGCCGCGAGATCCTCGGCGTAGTCGCCGGCGATTTCATCGGTTTGGCCGAAGCCGTGATGCTCGCTCAGATAGCCGTACATGCTCGGGTTCTTCGGTATCGCCACTCCGATAGAGGCGGCTAGGTGGCGGTGCGGTTCGTTGGTCTCGGCGCGGCTCATCACCACATACAGGATCTGTCCGGGGACGAGGCTTTTCAGTCCTTCTTTCTTAGGCACTATCTTGCAGCCGGAAGGGAAGATGCTCGACACCGTGACGAGGTTGAACTGGGCGATCCCGGCATTGCGCAAGGCCATCTCGAAGGCCGCCAGCTTCTCTTTGTGGCGGCCGACGCCTTTGGTTAGGAACGCTTTAGTAGCGGTTGCGGCCATGTTGGGCCTCCTGTCGCTCGGTTTGCGCGTCGAGTTCTCGGCCTGCGTCGTTCATGGGGGCTCTGCGGCGAGCTTCATGAATGATGCAGCTTAGATGAATACCGGCGCATCGAATTCACCGAAAGCTTCACGCATGGCGTCGGAGATCTCGCCCAGAGTCGCGTATGCGCGAACCGCGTCTATTATGGCCGGCATCAGATTGCCCTCGCCCTCGGCGCGCCGTTTTATTTCGGCCAGAGCTTTCGTGACCGCACCGCCGTCACGTTTCGCCCGCAGAGCGCTGAGTTTCTCGCGCTGTCCTTTCTCTATCGATTCGTCGATTTTGAGTAGTTCGAAAGAGTCTTTCTCTTCCGCCTGGAATTTATTCACGCCGACGATTATGCGTTCGGTTCGCTCGATCTCCTGCTGATAGGTATAGGCGGACTGCTGTATCTCGCGTTGCTGGAAACCGTTCTCAATGGCTTTGACTGCACCGCCGAGCTTGTCGATCGACTCTATATAGTCTTGAGCGCGTTTCTCGATCTCGTCGGTAAGATGTTCCACATAGTAGGAACCGCCCATGGGGTCGATAGTGTCGGCCGCGCCCGATTCGTGAGCGATTAGCTGTTGTGTGCGCAAGGCGGTGCGCACCGCTACCTCGGTGGGCAGGCTCAGAGCTTCGTCATAGCTGTTGGTGTGCAGCGATTGGGTTCCTCCGCAAACCGCAGCGAGGGCCTGTAGGGAGGTTCTTACCACGTTATTGATGGGCTGCTGGGCGGTCAGCGAAGATCCCGCGGTTTGCGAGTGGAAGCGTAGCATCATGCTGCGTTCCTTCTTGGCTCCGAAGCGTTCTTTCATGATCTTGGCCCACAAACGCCTAGCCGCCCGGAACTTGGCTACCTCTTCGAAGAAGTCGTTGTGGACGTTGAAAAAGAAGGACAGGCGGCCGGCGAAGGCGTCCACATCGAGGCCGGCCGCGAGCGCCGCTTCTACATAGGAGATGCCGTCGGCCAGGGTGAAGGCGACTTCCTGTACCGCCGTCGAGCCGGCCTCACGGATGTGGTAGCCGCTGATCGAGATCATGTTCCAGCGCGGGACGTTCTCGGTGCAGAACGCGAAGATATCGGTGATTACCCGCATCGAGGCGGATGGCGGGTAGATATAGGTTCCGCGCGCTATGTATTCCTTCAAGACGTCGTTTTGGACGGTGCCTCCGACTTTGTCCCAAGGCACACCCTGCTTTTCGGCCACTACCAAGTAGAAGGCCAACAGCACCGACGCGGTAGCATTGATGGTCATCGAGGTGGTGACTTTGTCCAAAGGTATACCCGCCAGCAAAGTCTCCATGTCCTCGAGGGAATCGATGGCGACTCCGACTTTCCCCACTTCGCCCGAGGCCAACTCGTGGTCCGAATCGCGGCCCATCTGCGTGGGGAGGTCGAAAGCAACGCTGAGGCCGGTAGTCCCTTGTTCCAGCAAGTAGCGGTAGCGCTTGTTCGATTCCTCGGCGCCGGCAAAGCCTGCATACTGCCGCATGGTCCAGAAGCGTCCGCGATACATGGTGGGTTGGACGCCACGAGTTAAAGGGTAACGGCCGGGGAAGCCCAGGTCTTCAGGGTAGTCGCCTTGATTGGGGCCGTGAATACGGCGTACTTCTATGCCCGAAGTAGTCTCGAACTTCTCACGTCTTTCCCCGTGTTTGGCCAGCGCCGGGGCGACAGTTTCTTCGTGCCATTTCGAGAACTCAGAATCGAAATTCGCCATATTGAAATCCTCTCCGTATCCTTGCGCCGGGCTGTCGAGGCCGGGATTGGATCAGTCATGAAATCTCGCCGCCGCAGCGCGTTTCATGACTACTCCGGCTTGGCTGCCAACGCCTTTCGATTTCGCACGGCCGCCGTCTGCTTCGACCATTTCCGCTAGGCCAGGGGCCTAGCCGCTTAGCCGAGCATCGACAGCAGCACACCGGCGGCGACTGCGGATCCTACCACTCCGGCTACGTTCGGTCCCATCGCGTGCATGATCAAGAAGTTCGTCGGGTCTTCTTTCTGTGCGGTGGTCAGTGCTACCCTAGCGGCCATCGGCACCGCCGAAACACCGGCCGCACCGATGATTGGGTTGATCGGATCCTTGGACATACGATTCATCACCTTGGCGGCGATTACACCTACGGCCGTCGCCACGGTGAACGCAGCCAAGCCGAGCACGAATATCTTGAGAGACTCGGCCCTGAGGAAACGTTCGGCGGTGGCTCCAGCTCCCACGCAGATTCCGAGAAGGATGGTGACGGAATCGATGAAGGCGTTCTTAGCAGTATTGGCCAGCCGGTCGGTCACACCGGATTCCTTGAGCAGGTTCCCGAAGAACAGCATGCCCAGCAAGGTGGTCGCCTTGGGCGCGACCAGCGTGCAGACGATGAAGCCCACGATCGGAAACAGTATGCGCTCCGCACGCGAAACCTCGCGCGGGGCTTTCATCTTGATGAGGCGTTCTTCACGGGTGGTCAGCGCCCTGACCACTCCCGGTTGAATCACCGGAACCAGCGCCATGTAGGCATAGGCCGCCACCGCTACGGCAGGTAACAGATGCTCGGCCAATCGCGCAGTGATGAAAATGGTAGTGGGCCCATCCGCACCGCCGATGATACCGATGGCTCCGGCTTCTTGCGGCGTGAATCCCAGCGCCAGGGCTCCCCAGTAGGTCGTGAATATTCCGGCCTGTGCGGCGGCTCCCAGAAAAATGAGCCGCGGTTGCGAGAGCATCGCCGAGAAGTCGATCATCGCGCCCAGGCCGAGGAAGATAAGCGCCGGATAGATCTCGTGCTTGATCCCGAGATAGAGGAAGTGCATCACGCCTTCCGGGTCCAGCGGCGATGCCCCACCGTCGGGAATGTTGCCCATGATCATTCCGAAGCCGATCGGGATCAACAGTAACGGTTCGTAGTTCTTACGTATGGCCAATGTGATCAGAATCAGGCCGACGCTGACCATGACAATGTTGCCGGGATGGGCCGGAAACAGAACGAATCCGGTTTCTGAGATGAACTTGGAAATCGAGTGAAGCATGGTCAGGCCCGTATTCCCATCAGCCTATGGTCAGCAGCGACTGTCCGTCGCTGACCTCGGCGCCTTCGGCCACGGAAATCTCTTTTACGGTTCCCGCCACTGCTGAAGCGATGTCGTTCTCCATTTTCATGGCTTCGAGTCTGAGAACCGTTTGCCCGGCGCTGACCGTGTCTCCCACCTTGACCAGAATCTGGGTGACTACTCCCGGGATGGGTGCGACCACGGCACCGCTGCCTGTGGGAGCGGCCACTTTGGGAGCTGCGGGAGAGGCCGCGGTGGGTGCCGCCGCCGTAGGCGCCGGAGCTGCGGCCGCCGATGGTTGCAAAGCCGGAGCCGGCGGCAATCCCACTGCTTCGACTTCGAAGCTGCGGCCCTCGACACTTACCGTAGCTCCTCCGCCTGGCGTATCCACGACGCTGACCGAATATTCCTTGCCATTGGTTTTTACTTTGTAGGTCGCCATTTTGATTTCTCGTGTCTGTGGCCCCGCTTCGTATTTCTTAGACGCGGCGGGAAACTAGCGCCGTCTCTCGAGGCGGGTAACTTGTCTGGACCTTCCCGCGTGAGACCATCGAGAAGGGGCTTGGCTCGGACGTATGTTGACGCGCCGACGGCGGTGCAGGCCGTAAGCAGCCAAAGCGACCGCCGTTAGTTCCGAATCCGGCGTTTGCGACGTCGCTGGGTTTCGGGCGCTGCTTTGGCCGTGGCTACCGCCTCCCGTTTTGGCGGTGCCGCTTCCTTGCTCTAAACGC
>JAJRWY010000071.1 GCA_024276575.1 Candidatus Binatota bacterium | reverse complement strand
GGAGCGTTCGCCGAGCGGAGCGTACCCAACCGTACGTGAGCATCGGCGGGCGCGAGTACGGCCGCGGATGGCGTGCTCCAGCGTGAGCCAGAGGCGATTTACGCCGTGAATTATTGTCCGATCAAGGTTAATGCGTAGAGAAAATTTCCGGGTATGCCCGCAAACGACTTGCGTATACGGTGGACTGAGCAAGTAACCTTTCTCCAGCAGCTTCCTATTGCTCTTCGGGCTAGCGCTGGGATCTCGTGTGGGATCATCGTCGTCCATGTCCATGAAATCGGCAGCGGCCTTTTCAAGCTCGTTCAGACGACGACGGGTCCGCTCATTCTCGACCCGCGCGCGGGTCGATTCTTCCCGCTTTCTCTCTTCTTCCACGAGAGGCCGCAGACGCTTGAGAACCTCTGCTGAAAGCGCCTTGACGAACGGATGATCTCGGGTCAGACCCGTTCGGCGACTTGGATCGATGACCGGGATGCTGTTCCCCTCTTCGAAGGGCTCGTCGGCCTCGAACCTCTCGTCGAACTCGTTCCACAGATCCTCTATGAACTCGCAGCGCACGTAACCGAAAAAGTGAGAAGCATGCCGATCGTTCTCAAGCCCGGGATCAAACAAGGTTGCCTCATGAATCGCATGCTTGGACTTCACCAAAAGGCCGCCAAGGCGGAACCTCGCTCCTCCGTCCTTGTCAAAGGATTCAGAGGCCCGCTTTATAACCAGCTTGGCGCTAGCATCATACCCGGGCACCTGAAAAGTCAGTTTAACCCGCTCCACACCATCTGTCCGGGGTGCCGAGAGTTGGTCTTGTCGAGACTTCCCCAAGTCCCTCAACAAGATGGTACGTCTTACGTCAGCGAGAATATCACGAAGGGGCACCAGTCGAGAGATCTGGGAGCGCAGCTTGTCATGCTGCTGCATCGATACGCTCGTGGATAGCTTGATCGTCACCACCGTCCCCGTGCCTTCGGACAATCCTAACCGCTTCCTTAACGCGGAGGTCACATCTTCCGCTTCAAACAGTTCGAACTTGAAACCTGTGCTTATCGTGCATTTGTGGTAGCGCTTGTCAGCCGCGATCGACTCAAATGTTACATCCCCCAACGCGGCGATGTCCTTCGCGCCGCGAGAGTTAGTCCCTCGCACATCAATTCCTTCGGCCATGCCGCTAACTCTCCCACCTTGTTGGGAAAGCTTGTGACTCATTACCTCGCTAGTCATACCGTCTGCAAAATCGCGGACTCGGAGAATGTGGCCGACGCCGCCCCGCCGTCGCTCGACCTCGATCTCGATACGACCATTCGGCGTCTCTGCACCATTGGCCGCCAGCCACTGGTATCGATCATCTGCATTCGTGACCAATTCAACGATCGCGTCGTAGATGTCACGAACGGCGAGCTTTGCACTCTGCATGAGGGTGCGCCGAGTTGCCGTTACATCCTTGCGCTCGCTAGTCGTGGGCTGTGTCATCGTTTCCCCCATGCGGGCGTTGCCGATCGTACGCCCTTGCGCATTTCTCAACAAAGCCGATCACATCCTTGGCTTCCGCAACTTCGGCTTTCGTCCGGAGTTTCTCAAAGCGGGACGCCCACACCTCAGGAGGCGCGTCCACTCGGCACCTGAGAACTGAAGCGATATGCCCAATGTTAGGAGCGAACCCGTCGGGGCTTTCCTGGAACTCTGCGAATAGTCGATGTTGCCGAACTCGCTTCAGCTGTTTCAGGAGGACCTGCCGGTGCTCCTTAGGCCTCGCGGCTCCGAGAGCCCGCTCGATACGTGGCAGGTTGTCCCTAATCCAAACCGCCCCCGCAGGGGTCAAACGCCAACCGTCAACGCCAGAACCGCCCCGAGCGCGACTAGCCGCGCCCCGCGTCTGGCCCGAGCGATCATCTACAAGAGACCCATACGTTTCTTTTCGAGCGTCGAAGAGCGCCACGCGCACGATGTCTTTGTCCGGATACTCGGGGTACTTGGTCCATGAGAACGACGCCTGGTCGAGTTCATGGCACTTCCGGGCGATGTCCTCTGTGTGTACCCGCTGAAGTTCGCCGCTTAGCAAGTACAACGCGTACACCACCATTTCTCTGTTCGGGACCGAATCGCTACGCATCGACTTTACCGAACATTGCGTGCTCCGCCATCTTGCCTGGCTCTACGTCGTGGTACGTTCCTGCTCATCTTCAGAATCGCTTACGAATCACCCTATGTAGCCTCTGCTGAGGTGGTCCGTCTCTTTCTTTTCTTGCGCCGCCCCGACTTCTTCCGGCCAGCGGTATCGGCCAAGCCCCAGGTCGCTAGTCCGTACATCCCCCTGCTCGGTCGAACGATTCGCGAATCACGGCGCACATGTGAAATGAGATTCGCCTGCGTTCCAGCGCCGGGAATCACGACCTCGTGCTTACGCATCAGCCGCATAAGTTCGGAAATGTGAACCGGTCGACCGTGATCCTCTAGAATTCTTACAGCGGTCTCTCGGAGTACCGATCCTGCATCGGCTTGGCCCCGTGCAACAGAAACGGCGGTGGTTACTTGGCCCGACAGCGGCGCGGACGCGCTAGCTCGCGACAACGACACTGCGTCGGTTAGTTCACCGGTTCGAACGGCGATTAGTTGGTCCAACAAGAGTTCTTCGTGCCTGAGCTTCTCGAGATCCTTCGTCCGCTGGCTGATCTCAGCCTCGATCTGCGCAATTCGCGTCCGCGCCGCCGAAGCGCTGCACGAACGTGACCGCACCGCATTTTGCGCCTCGAACTCCATAGCGATCGAAGATCCTGCGCTCGTGTGATCGAAAGACCGCGCGCAAGAACGCGGCGAGCACAGGCGTTAGAAGCGCGCGGTCGTAAGCGAGCCGGTAGCGCAGCTCAAAGGGCAAGGAGAGCACCCATTGGCGCACGCCGACGCGGGGCAGAACAAAGTCGACCAAGTCGGCGGCGGTCTCAGCCATCCGTCTGCCGCCGCAAGAAGGACAAACGCCGCGGCG
>JAJRWY010000070.1 GCA_024276575.1 Candidatus Binatota bacterium | reverse complement strand
CTTCGGAGTGTGACCCCTTCGGAGTGTGACCCCTTCGGAGTGTGACCCCTTCGGAGTGTGACCCCTTCGGAGTGTGACCCCTTCGGAGTGTGACCCCTTCGGAGTGTGACCCCTTCGGAGTGGTGCGAGGAGGGGGACTTGAACCCCCACGACCGCAATGGTCACTAGGCCCTCAACCTAGCGCGTCTGCCAGTTCCGCCATCCTCGCATTGATGTGTTTATGAGCACGGGAACGAGCATTCTTATGGCCGCGAGGGTGCCCGGTCAACTGTTGCGCTCGCGTTTTTCTCATCCGCTCGACCGTCTGCTCCGGCGCTCGCGTTATTGCTCCGCGTTGTCTACGGCCTGTGTCGCTTGCCCGGTCGCCTGCGTCGCGGCCGTCCCGGCTTGCCCTTTGGCAGCACCTGCCGCTTGTCCAACTGTATCGGCCGCTCCGGCCCCGGTTTGACTGCCCGCTTCGGTCACATGGGCAGCCGCTCCGGCAAGCTCGTTCGCTGCCGCCGCTCCAGCGTTTGCCGCGCTCGGTGCTGATGCGCCTGTAGCAGCTGCTCCGCCGTCTGGGCCGGCAGGTGGAGGCACCGCGAAATCCGAAGCAGTGGGCGACTCGTTTTCTGCTGCGCCTTCGGCGGGCGCGCTGACGGCGGCCGGCGCGTCGAGCGGGTCGGCGACGTCATCGAAGATCGAAGTCTGCCGAGCCGAAAGCAGTGCGAGTGCCAGCGAGGTGCACATGAAAGTAATCGCCGCACCCGTGGTGATCTTGGTGAGCGCGTTGCCACCGCTGCTCGGACCGAAAACCGTGGATCCGGCGCCGCCGAAGGCCGCGCCCATGTCGGCGCCCTTACCCGATTGCAGCAAGATGACCAGGATCAGCACCAGGCAGGTGACGACATGTACCGCTATAATAATTGTATCCAAATCTAGGACTCCTCGTAGTGCACGATTCTCAGAAAGTCGTCGGGTTTCAAGCTAGCGCCGCCCACCAGCGCTCCGTTGACGTTCGGGCAGGCCATCAGCTCATCGACGTTGTCCGGTTTGACGCTTCCACCGTAGAGTATTCTGACCGCGTCGGCCTTGTCCGGATCCATTAACGTGCATAGTATTTCGCGTAAACGTGCGTGTACTTCCTCGGCTTGTTCAGGCGTGGCGGTGCGGCCGGTTCCGATAGCCCAAACCGGCTCGTAGGCCACTACCAGACTTTCCAGGCCGGGGGCCGGCAACTCGACGATGCCGTGGCGTAGCTGCTTTTCTATTACTTTCATGGTTTCGCCGGCTTCGCGTTGATCGAGGGTCTCTCCCACGCACAAGATCTGGGACAGGCCCGAGCGATACGACGCCGCGATCTTCTTCGCCACCGTATAGTCGGTTTCCTCGAAATACTCGCGGCGTTCGGAATGTCCAACGATTACGAAGCTGCATCCGGCGTCTACCAACATCGGGGCCGAGACTTCGCCGGTGAAGGCTCCCGTGTCTTCCCAATAGACGTCTTGGGCACCGAGCGCCACCTTTGATCCGCGCAGTACCCCGGCAACGGCCGCCAAAGACGTGAAAGTAGGGGCGACCATTACCTGCCGGTCTTGTAAATCCTCACAGCCCTTGGCGATCTCCCCGGCCAGCGCCGCAGCCTCGGCGCTGAGACAATGAAGCTTCCAATTGCCTGCAAGTAACGGTTTGGGCATGTCTTCTATTTATCTCCTGCTTCCAGCGCCGCAATACCCGGGAGCAGCTTCCCTTCAAGCAGTTCCAACGAGGCTCCGCCGCCGGTCGAAACATGATCGATGTCGGCCGTGCGGCCGGATTTCGCTAGCGCAGCAACTGAATCCCCCCCGCCTACAACGCTGTGTCCGGGGCAGTCCGCCACCGCGTGGGCAATTGAAAGGGTCCCCTCGCTGAAGGCCTCCCATTCAAACACGCCCATCGGGCCGTTCCAAAGCACCGTTGCCGCCCGAGCCAGTGCCGCCGTATAGCGTGTGCGGGTAGCCGGACCGATGTCGAGCCCCATCAGTGGTGACGGGATGTCTGCGGAGGCGACCGAAACAGGCTTGGCGGTCTCGCTAAACTCCGCCGCGGCCACATGGTCTGAAGGCAACTCCACGGAAACCCCTGCGGCTCGGGCTCGTGACAACAACTCTGCGGCCAAATCCAGCTTGTCTTCTTCGACGCGCGACGTCCCGACCTCTACACCCATGGCCTTCAGGAAAGTGTAGGCCATGGCACCGCCGATCAGCAAGGTGGAGACTTTGTCCAGGAGATTCCCTATCAGTCCTATCTTGTCAGAAACCTTGGCTCCGCCGAGTACGGTGATGAAGGGCCGGGCGGGTGAGTCGATGAGCGAAGTCAGTGCCTCGACTTCGGCAAGCATCAACAATCCGGCCGCCGCGCTGGGTACTTTAGCCACTATGCCTTCCGTGGAGGCGTGAGCCCGATGGGCGGCCCCGAACGCGTCGTTAATGTAGACATCGCACAAGGACGCGAGTTGCGCCGCAAAACCGGGGTCATTCTTCTCTTCCTCGGGGTGGAAGCGCAGATTCTCGAGTAAGGCGACTTCGCCCTGGCTCAAAGCAGAGACGCGTTCGGCTACTTTCGTACCTACGCAATCTTCGAGCATGGCGACCTTGCACCCCAGGCGTCGTTCGAGTTCCGCCGCCACCGGTTTTAGCGACAAGCCGACTTGGACCTGCCCTTTGGGACGCCCGAGATGGGAAGCTAGGACGACTTTGGCGCCGTGCTCACAGGCGTAGCGTATGGTGGGCAAGCAGGCCTCGATGCGGGTCGCATCGGCGACTTTGCCGTGGTCCAGGGGGACGTTGAGGTCCACACGGATGAAAACCCGCTTCCCCTGTAGTTCCAGCTCTTCGATGCTTTTCAACAGACTATCAGTTCCAACAGTTCCAAAATGAACTCTTCACTCAGCGCCGCTTCTCCTGGTGCCGGACCGTAGCTGTCTCCCGGCTGTCTTCCGGCTGTTTGCGCTGCAGGGCGGCTACCTGTCTTGGCCAGCCGGCGTTTGTCTGCGCAACGTGCCGCCGCCGGCAGGCCGCCGGACGGTGCTGTGGGTACGACGGCTATAGCACCGCAGCTTAGAGCGTTAGCGCAAGCATCTCACTTACGTCACACAGCCTCGTCGAGAAACCCATTTCGTTGTCGTACCAAGTCAGGATCTTGGCCAGCCCATCGTCGAGGGCCTTGGTGCACGCTGCATCGAAGATCGAGGAATGGGAGTTGCCGTTGAAGTCGCACGACACCAACGGCTCGTCGCAGTAAGCGAGGATGCCGACCAGGGATCCTTCGGCTGCTTTCTTGACCGCGGCGTTGATCTCTTCGGCCGCAGCCTTCTTTTCAGTGCGGAATACCAGATCCACCACTGAAACGTTCGGAGTCGGAACTCGTATCGCCATGCCGTCGAGTTTGCCTTTCAGCTCGGGGAGCACCAGGCCTACGGCACGGGCAGCACCCGTGGTGGTAGGGATCATCGAGAGAGCGGCGGCCCGGGCGCGGCGCAGATCCTTGTGCGGCAGGTCGAGGATCTTCTGGTCATTCGTGTAGGAGTGAATGGTCGTCATCAGGCCGCTGACGATGCCGAAACTGTCGTTGAGCACTTTCGCTACGGGAGCCAGGCAGTTGGTAGTGCAAGAGGCATTGGAGATTACGTGATGGGCCGCGGGATCGTAAGAGTCGTGGTTCACACCGTAGCATAGGGTAAGGTCGGCGCCCGCGGCGGGTGCCGAGATCACGACTTTCTTCGCTCCGGCATCCAGGTGGGGGGCCGATTTGTCGCGCGAGGCGAAGATGCCGGTGGCCTCGACCACTACGTCGACCTCGAGGCTCTTCCAGGGCAGGTCTCCCGGCGTTCTGACTGAGAGAACTTCCACCCGCTTGCCGCCGACGATTAGCGCGTCTTCTTTCACCTCCACCGGGACGGGAAAGGCTCCGTGCACGGAATCGTGCCGTAGTAAGTGGGCGAGAGTGTCCGCTTCTGTGAGGTCGTTAACGGCGACGATCTCGAGCTCCGGCCGGTCAAGCGCGGCTCTCATCATATTTCGGCCGATTCTGCCGAACCCGTTTATACCTATGCGAACGCCCATTACTGCTCCTCCTGCATTAAAGATACGGTGGTGTCCCCGGCTTGTGGCGCCGCAGTTTACTATTACTAGTCGTAGCGCCCGCACCCCATAGAAAACGTGCGATCTTAGCGTGAATCCGTGCCTGAGCAAGCTCGCTAGCCGGCCCCCTGGCTGTGACCGCCGGGGGCTACGCGTTCCCTGCATTGTTCGTGAAACCCCGTCGCGAGTGGCGCAAGCGTCCGTGAGACCGGGCAGGTTGGCCCAAGTGCAGCGCTGAGGTGCAGCGTTGAGGCCCGTAGCCGTAGTGACACTACCTCGAGGGCTGCGAGTTCGCGTGCCTGCGCAGCGGAGACGCACGAGCACGGGCCGGGCCGGACTCGTGCGTCTCGTAGCAGAGGTTTCATGAATAATGCAGGATAGGTCTGTTTCTACCGAGCCGCCCGCTGCGGTAGCGCTACTTCTCACTTTGCCGGCGGGCGTCGTTGACACCCGCCGTGGCGAGGCATACTTTCGAGAATCGTGGTGCTGGTTGACGTAGTGGTGGTGGTTGTTGTTTCGAGGAGCTTGGTTTTATGAGTCCGGACGCGGGGCACATGAGCCTTTGGCACATGTTCACGGGTTCAGGCCCCGTAGTGCTTCTGGTTCTCTATGGTCTTATCGCCCTGTCGATCGCGAGTTGGGCGGTGATTCTGTACAAAGCGCGGCAAATTCGCACTGCCCGGCTGGCTTCCAATAGATTTCTCGAGCTGTTCTGGGATACGCGCAATCTGACCGAGGTCGCGCGCGCATGCGAGACCTTGCCCTCGAGCCCGGTGTTGGAAGTATTCCGCGCCGGCTACGACGAACTGGTCCGGCTTCGAAACAAGAAGAAGGCCGATGCCGAGGAGGGCTTGAGCACCGAGTTGTCGGGTGTGGCCAATGTGGAACGGGCGCTACGGAGGGCCGCCGGCCTGGAGCGTACCAACCTGGAGAAAAAGCTCACTTTCCTTGCAACCACGGCCAGTACGGCGCCCTTTGTAGGCCTTTTTGGAACTGTCTGGGGCATCATGAATTCTTTCCGTGGGCTGACCACGGCGGGCTCCTCGAGCATTCAAGCGGTGGCCCCAGGTATCTCGGAAGCGTTGATAGCTACCGCCGCAGGCTTGGCCGCCGCAATTCCCGCGCTGGTCGCCTACAATCACTACGCACGCGGGACGCGGGTAATTGCGGGTGAGGTGGATTCCTTCATTTCCGATTTTCTCAACATTGCCGAGCGGCATTTCCTGAACTGAGGCGGGGAAGGGCGCGTGTCGGGCGAAGCAGGTGCCGGAGACGGCGGATCGATTTCCGGCATCAACGTTACTCCGCTCGTCGATGTGATGTTGGTGTTGTTGGTTATCTTCATGGTGACGGCGCCGATGATTCAACAGGGTGTTCATGTCGACCTACCGGCTGCGACTGCGGGGCCGGTAGACCCCGATCCCGAAGCGCTGGTCGTGTCGGTTACCAGTGACGGCAGTGTATATCTGAACGATACCGAGCTGGAAGTGTCCGATTTGGTCGTCCGCATTGCGGCCATTCTCGAAGAGAAGCCGGCACAAGTCGTCTACGTCCGTGGAGACGATGAGGCTAGCTACGGGAAAGTGGTGGGGGTCATTGCGGCGCTCAAGCGTGCGGGCATAAGTAGGCTGGGGCTTATCACCAAACCCGGGGAGGGCTAAGTGCGTACGCCGCGCATCATGAGGGCCGAGGTGTTGGCTCGAGTGACGGGCGCCGAGCCGCAGTTCATCCGCGCATTGTACCTATCGCTTGGTGCCCACGGCGGCTTACTACTGGGCGCGCTGATTTTTTCGCTAATTGTTTCGCCGACGCCGCGCCATATGAAGTTGGAGGTCTACGGGGTCGACCTAGTCGCCGGCCGGCCGGGTTCAAAATTGATGTCGCTGGGTCCATTGGGTTCTCGAGTGGCCGGGGCCTCGTCGCCCAAGTCCGCATCTAAGCCGAAACCCGTGCCCAAAGCGCAGCCCAAGCCTGCGCCCAAGCCGAAACCCGTGCCCAAAGCGCAACCCAAGCCCGCGCCCAAGCCGAAACCCGTGCCCAAAGCGCAACCCAAGCCCGCGCCCAAGCCGAAACCCGTGCCCAAAGCGCAACCCAAGCCCGCACCCAAGCCGAAACCCGTGCCCAAAGTGCAGCCCAAGCCCGCGCCCAAGCCGAAACCCGTGCCCAAAGTGCAGCCCAAGCCTGCGCCCAAGCCGAAACCCGTGCCCAAAGTGCAGCCCAAGCCTGCGCCCAAACCGCAACCCGTGCCCAAAGTGCAGCCCAAGCCTGCGGCCAAGCCGAAACCCGTGCCCAAAGTGCAGCCCAAGCCTGCGCCCAAACCGCAACCCGTGCCCAAAGCGCAGCCCAAGCCTGCGCCCGTACCGGCGGCTCAAACACAGCCAAAGACTCAAACGAAGATGCTTCCCGAGGCAGCATCTTCTCCGCCGGCGCTCCCGGGGTCTGGGCCGCACGACTCCGGTGCCGCCGGGCTTGCGGGCAATGCCGCGGCGGCCGGTGCTTACGGCGGTGGCGGCGGCGATTCCTCGGGGGCGGAATTTTCGGCTTATGCCGCCTACATGGCCAGAAGCATCAAGGATGCTTGGGTTTGGCAGGGGGACGACTCGAAAGACCTCGCTGTCGTGGTTGGATTCAGTATACTTGCAGATGGTCGGCTGACTCGCGTGCGTGTGATCGACTCTTCTGCCGATCCTCATTTCGACCAATCGGTCTTGAACGCTTTACGTAGCATCGAGGCGCTCAGTCCGCCGCCGAGTTCAGTACGTAAGGAGTTCGAAGACGTGGAACTGGTTTTCCGCCCCGGAGATGCCGGCCATTTGCCAGCCGGGCGATAGGCTAGCGGCAAGAACAGTAGTGACGTGAGCAGCGGTTGCGGACGTAAATTCGGCGTTGGCTTGAAAAATTTGAGACAGAGGACACGATTTAACCCGCATTATTCATGAAACCTCTGCTACAAGCCTCAATCGCCCGCAATCTCGGCCCGTGCTCGCTTTTCGGCCCTCGACGTACTGTTAGTACGCCTGCGGGCCTCATCGCTGCGCTTGGGCCGATCTCACGGGCGCT
>JAJRWY010000007.1 GCA_024276575.1 Candidatus Binatota bacterium | reverse complement strand
GATCGCCAGCGTGGCTTGCCACTCAGATCGGGCTTCCCCCTGCGGCTCGACCGCTTTATCCCCCAGAGCGACAAACATCGTGTCGTTCACCGTGTAGTTGGTATTCGTCTTCTCGTGATGTTGCGCCATCGGCAGAATGTAGTCTGAATAGAGCGCTGTCGTTGAGAGACGGAAGTCCATCGTGACGATCATATTCAGCGTCGGCCAGAGATGTTCAAGGAGCATCCGTTGCCCGCCGCGCTGCATACGCAGGGGATTGCCGCCAACATTGAAGAGCACACGGTGCGGCTCGTCGAGCGTGGGATGGTCGTTACCTTCCCACCAGCCCTTCTCCAGAGCCTCGTTGACGTAGTCGTCAAAGCTGCGCTTCATGCTGGGGTCGCTGAGGGCGGGATTGTTGTACACCTCGCGGTAACCGCACTGGTTGTACCAGAAGAAGAAGGGCGGCGACGCCCCGAGGTTATAGCTGCCCTCCGAGGACTCGCGCGCCAATATGAGTTCCGGGGTGAGCGTGGGATCCTCGGCCAGCATTGCCCCAATTCTCTCCTCCTCGGCACGCTTCATCTCTTTGGTCACCTGCTGGCCCGCAGCGGGTTTCTGCGACTGGATGTAGAGCCCATCGAACATGCCGGATCCGATACCGCGAATACCGGCGCCCTGTTTCCCCCAATTGCCGGTGAGGCCGAGCAGCAGACTCATGGCCCGCTCTATCAGGTCGCCGTGATAGGACTTGCAGAAGGTCCAGCCGGTAATGATGCGTGTGGTCTTGCTCGCCACCTTTCGTGCCATCTGGCGAATCGTCTCGGCGTGAACATCGCAAATGGCTGACGCATCTTCGGGTTTGTAGGCCTCGAGCTTGCGCTGCAGCCGAGCGAATGCCGGCTCCACCTCGACCTCAGCACCGTCTTTCAGCGTTACGCGATATATCCCGACTAGCGCCGGTTCGAGTTCGCCAAGATCGAGTGTTCGCGGTGCCTCGGCGACCTGCCGGCTGCGAGCATCAAAGAGATGGAAGATCTCGTCGGATCCGTCCTCGCGGACATCGGACTGGCGCAAAAAGCGACCGGTGTCCGTGCGCACCAGCAGACCGAGATCGGTCTGCTCGCGTACGAACGGCTCGTCGATCAGTCCCTCTTCGATGAGGACCTGACACATTCCCAGAGCAAGCGCGGCGTCTGAACCGACCCGGACTGCCACGTGCTGATCGGCGTGAACTGCCGAGGGGTTGTAATCGGGCGCGATCGTGACGATCTCGGAGCTGTTGTAGCGCGCCTCGGTAATGAAATGGTATGAGGAAATGTTACATTGCGCGGGATTGTTTCCCCAGATCAGTATGTACTGTGAGTGAAACCAGTCGTCGTGACTGGAACACTGACCGAGGCGTCCGAAGGTGGTGTACATTCCGGTGTTTATGTCACCCACTTCGGCAAGAACATCCGAGACTGTGGCACCGAGTTTCATGAAGATGTTGTTCGCAAGGGCTATTGTCTGAGAACCCCCTTCGGTTGTGCCCGGGCGCAGTATTGCTCGGGGCCCCGATTCCTCCATGGCGTCGAGCATCGCGTCGGCGATCTCGGTTGCTGCCTCGTCCCAGGAGACGCGCGTCCAGCTACCTTCGCCACGCTCACCGGCGCGGCGCAAAGGATACGTCACGCGATCCTGTCCGTTGATCATCCGGCTCCATGCAGCGCCCTTCTGGCAGCCGGTGGGGTTCCAGTCGGGAACGCCGGGCTCGATGGTCGTGAAGGTTGCCGCCTGCTCCTCGCGAACGATTCGACCGTCGCGGACGTAGACGCGGTAGGGGCAGTTACCCGGATAGCAATCGACGCAGTGGGTGCCCCACGTCACTTTGTCCCACTTCCACTTGTCTCTATACGCGTCTGCCCAGGCTCCGTTCATCGGATCGTTGGCTGCGTCCTTTCCATGGCTCATGAGCGGCCTCCTTTCGTGGCTTCGCTTCTCCAATCGATGTCGGCGGGGTCGCGCTCGAGGTGACCCAGGGCCTCCTTCCACTGGTACAGAATGAGGGTGTCGAGGAGTTGCGACGACTCGCCGCGCCGCCTTTTGTCCAGTTCCGCCTTCAGGGTTGCGAGTGCCGTATGAACGGCGGCACCGAACTGCGACTCCAGATACTCGAGTGGAATCCGGCTGCCGTTTTCGTCCAGGCTGCCATCGGGCTTGATCGGCCCCGGCGCCAGCGGCGGAACATAGTAGACGTTGGGTTCCACCCCGAACTCGGGATGCAGTGGGATCGCCACGTTCCACTGACGCACCAGCTTGTGAACGGCTGAGCTCTCGTCATCGAGAAAACCCACGAAGGCCGCACGCCCCGGGCATTGTCGCACGCATGCCGGGGCAACGCCGTGGTCGATACGTGGGAAACACCCGATGCACTTCTGGGAGACCCCGCGCAGCGCGTTGAAGTCGATCTTCTTGTAGGGACAAGCCTCGATGCAAGCGCCGTCGCCGCGGCAGCTCGTTTCGTTGATGAGGACGAGCCCGTCATCCTCACGCTTGAAGATCGCGTCGTGCGGGCAGGCTTCGACACAGGCCGGCCGGGTGCAGTGCGCACACAGACGCGGCAAGTAGAAGAAGTAGGAGTTGGGGTAGCGGCCCCCGCCCTCGTCCTCGTCCCAGTTCATCCCCCAAGTGGAATTCCCGCTGGTCACGTGCAGGTAGGCGTCGCGGCCACGGCCACCCCTGAGCACTTCATCGTAATTGAAATCCCAGCCGCCGCCGATCTCTTCCGCGCTTGGTCGACGGCCGAGTTGAAGTTTGCCGTCAGCGTAGCCCCCACCCATCGACTCCCAGTCGCGAGGCATGCCGCGCCCGGGCTGCGTGTTTACCGTCATCCACCACATCGTCTCGGTACCCGGGTCCTCGCCGGGCCAGAGTACCTTGCAGGCTACCGAACAGGTCTGGCAGCCGATGCATTTGTTGAGGTCGAACACCCATGCGAGCTGCCGTTGTGACTGCGTCAAGGTTCCCATCGTATGTCTCCTTCCGAAAGATTCTCCGTGATGATGGCACTATATTGCGGCGAGTTACGTGCCGTGAATGGCATCCACAGACGAAAACCTGATATTTTCGGCCAGCGGAGCTGGATTGATGAGTGATTGGAAGGTTCGTGGGATCGGGAGCGTCAATTTGCTCGTAAGCCTGGGCGTGGAGCACGGGGTTTCGGCAAGCGATTGTCTGCGCGGTTCGTCAATCTCGGTCAAGTCGCTGGAGGACCCCTTCTGCGAGGTCGAGGCGAGCCAGGAACTGACGGTCGCGCGCAATCTCCAGAAGCAACTCTCCCACCTCCCGGACATCGGGCTCCAAGCCGGGCAGCGCTACCGGCTCACGGATTACGGCATCCTGGGCTACGCGCTCCTCAGCAGCCGGTCATTGCGCAGTGCGATTGAGTTCGGGATTCGCAACCTCGATCTCACCTTTGCGTTTAATTCCTACCGAACCGAGAATGTGGCTGAGGGCTTGCGAGTCGTGTTGGACGATAGTCGCGTTCCCGAGGATTATCGGCAGATGCTCGTTGAGCGCGATGCTGCAGCGACCGTCGCGCTTTCGCGCCAGATGTTACTGAAACCGCTGCCGCTCCGCCGGGCCAGCTTCCGCTTCGAGCGACCGTCGTACGCGACGCGTTTTGAGGAGTTTTTTCTTGGCCCGGTTTCCTTCGGAGCGCCGGTTCACGAGATAGTGATCAGCAACGAGTGGGCGGACCAACTGCTTCCGCAAGCCGATGAGCGGACAGCGCGGATGTGCGAGGAGCAGTGCGGACAACTGCTCGATCGGCGACGCGTGCGCACGCGCATGTCGGAACGAGTCCGTCAGTATCTCCTGCGGCCGGGTGCCACCGTCCGGATGAGAGGGCTCGCAGCTGAGTTGGGAATGGCGCCGCGCACCCTCCACCGCCACCTCGCCGCCGAAGGAGTCTCGTTCCGACAACTTTTGGACGAAGTGCGTCAGACTCTGGCTGAGGAGATGCTCGCCCACGGGATGACGGTGGATGAGATAGCCGAGCGCCTCGGCTACTCCGAGGCGTCGAGCTTCACCCACGCATTCAAGCGCTGGAAGGGCATATCCCCCAGAACCTATCGCTGCAAGACCACCAACGCTGATCTCCGGGCAATCTCAGCCTGGCCAGGGCCGTAGTGCCCGTAGTTGCTCGACCGCTTTCGAGAGCGTCACCCTGTTGTGATCCTCCAGAGTGCTCTCGCTCACGGGCTTGAAGTGCGCATCCGGTCAGTCAACTGAGAGATCTCTCGCTATCGCGCCCAGAGATCTCGCCGCAGGCGAAAACTTCACCGAAGCCGGGCCCTTCATATTGTCTGCCCGGCCCTCACGGTCTCTGCGTATAAAAGAACAGCACACGCGAGTGCCGAGCTGTAAACAGCTATCTAACGACGTTCCATCTCTTGCTGACACGCGATACACAGCGACGGTGTCGACACAAGGGTCTGTCACCAAGTCCGCATGCGTTATGCCATAGAAGGCCGCATGGAAGTCGGGGTCGGGGCTTGCCGGAGGTTGCTGCCCGTGCTGCTCGAAGCAAGATCCAGCGAAAGTTCGAGCAGTCGCGGATCGATGGGCTTGGGACTGACGAGGGGTTTCTGACGATGGGTCGGACCGCACGGATCGCTTTCTGACGATGGGTCGGACCGCACGGATCGCTCCCAAACGCCTAGTTTTGCAACGTTGTTTCTTCGCCGCCGTGCTTTCTGGGTTGTTAGAGGTGTGTTTTTGGGTTGAGAATGCCTTCACTACAGGGCAGTGAAGGCACTTTCATGAAGGCCATTTTCGACACGAAAAGCGGTCGCTAACGCCCGCTATGGTGCGGCGCTGTGCGGATAGTAGAGCACGGTGAGCGGGTTACGCTGTCGTGGCGTGGTCCGACCCCGTGGGTCCAACCCCGTGGGTCCACCCCGTGGGTCCGTGGGTTCCCTGATCTGGGATTGGGTCAGCGAAGGGCGGGAGTTTTCGGATGTGCAGGGCCTACGACGGCCACCGTGACTGCAGGGGGATGTTCGCCCGTGGCAGATTCGAGATATGACTAGCAAAATGAAGTCGCAGCTATACGTACTTGCCATCGATCTCGGTACCAGCGGTCCCAAGGTCGCTTTGGTTTCCGAGGACGGTGAGATTGCCGCCTGCACGGTCCGGGCGGTGCCGACCTTGCACGTTGGAGCGGACGGAGCCGAGCAAAATCCTGAGGCGATGTGGTCGGCGGTGAGCGATGCCTGTAGGCAGGTAATCGCGCAGGCCACTCTGCCCGCCGGCCGCGTGCTGGGGATCGTGTGCGAGAGCCAGTACTTCTCGTTGATCCCGGTGGACGCACAGGGCCGGGAGCTTGCCAACTGCCTGCTGTGGCTCGACAAGCGCGGGGGGCCTTACACCCTAGCCATGTATGGGCGCGAGCCCGAGGCCCTGGGACGTTGGATGGAAGTGCATCGGCTGCCTCCCATACCCACCGGCATAGACTCGTTATCCCACATGTTGTTCGTGCAGGCCGAGCAGCCGGAGGTCTACGAAAAGACCCATGCGTTCGTTGAGCCGATGGATTACATAACGGCGAGGCTGACCGGAACGGTGGGGGCTAACGCTTGTACGGCGTTTCCGTTGTTGCTCACCGACAACCGTCGCATAGACGACGTTCACTACGATGGCGATTTGATTTCGATGTCGGGGCTCGACGCGGCGAAGCTGCCGCCTTTACTTCCCATCGACGAAGCCGTGGGCGAGTTGAAGCGCGACATCGCGGAAGATTGGGGATTGAATCCGGGCATCGCGGTGTTCGCCGGAATGAACGACACCCAGGCGGTCGCTGTCGGCGCCGAGACCTTCCGCCCCGGTGTCGGCGGAATAAACATAGGAACCACCACGCAGATTCTCGCCCATGTGGACGAGATGCGCTCCGACCTCGAGCATGCGGTCTTGAGCATGCCCAGCCCCCTGCCGGGCCGTTATACGGTGATGGCCGAGAACGGTTTGGGTGGAAAGCTGATCGAGCACTTCATGCGCAATATGGTGTTCTCGACCGACGGCTTGGCCGACCACTCCAGCGCGGACGCCTACGCCGGGCTCGAGAAAGTCGTGGCCGCCGTGCCGCCGGGTAGTGGAAGGCTGCTGTTTCTGCCGTGGTTGACGGGGGCCCAGTCGCCGGTCACCGACCCGAACGCGCGCGGTGCCTTCCTCAACATGTCGCTCGACACCACCCGCGCAAGTATGTTGCGCGCGATACTGGAGGGTGTGGCCTTCAACCTGCGCTGGTTGCTACCGGCGGTCGAGAGCCTGTGTGGCAGCAGTTTCGAGCAAATACGCTGCTCGGGCGGCGGGGCGGTGTCTGAGCAGTGGTCTCAGATAATGGCCGACGTCATGGACCGCAGGGTGCTCCAAGTTGCGAACGCCCGCTATCTGAACAGTTGCGCTGCGGCCTTCCTCGGCTTTCGACAAGCCGGGCTTGCCGATCTCGATCAGGTCGGCAAGTTTTGCCCTATAAAGCGCAGCTACGATCCGCTGCCTGCGAACCGCGATATCTATGCTCGTATGTTCGAGCAGTTCGTGGCTGCTTACGAAAGCAACCGTGGTATTTTTGATGCGTTGAATGCCGATACCGGCTGGGGAGGCGCTTGAGCGTGAACGACGACGAACTTCGCGAACATCTCGACTCTGCTGTCGATCTGCTGGCCCGTGCGGCCCCCATAGCATTGCAGTATTTTCGCGAGCCCATTGAGGTCGAGAACAAGGGTGGCGATACTTACTTCGATCCGGTGACGCGTGCGGACAGGGAAGTGGAGGAGTTTCTTCGCGCCGAGCTTTCACGGCGCTTCCCGGGATACGCGATCCTGGGAGAAGAGGGTGGTGAGCAAGCAGGAGATCCGGCCCTTGCAGCGGCGGAAGAAGTGTCCGGGAAGAACTCGGCGTTAGCAGCGCGCGCGGCCGGCCGTTTTTCAAAGTTGCGCTGGGTCATCGATCCCATCGACGGCACACGCGCTTACATCAGCGGAGTTCCCGCCTGGGGCATCTTGCTGGGCCTGCAAGACGGTGCGGATTGTCTTCTCGGCGTGATGCAACAGCCCTACACGGGGGAAACGTTTTTCGCGTCGCGAGGGCAGGGTGCATGGCTACGCCGCCAAGGCGAAGCCCGGCAAATGCGTTCGTGCGCCAATACGCGTATCAAGGATGCGGTTCTTTACAGCACCCATCCTGAAATGTTCGCGGAACAAAGCGCCGCGGCGGCATACCGCCGCGTGGCCGGGGCGGTAAGGCTGACCCGCTACGGTGGCGACTGCTACTCATACTGCCTGCTGGCGATGGGGCAGATCGATCTGGTGATAGAAAACGGGCTGCAACCCTACGACATAGTTCCGCTGATCCCGATCATCGAAGAGTCGGGTGGGCGGGTGACCAACCTCGAGGGTGGAACCGCGGAGCGCGGCGGTTTCGTGGTTGCGGCAGGCAACGCGCAGTTGCACGAAGCGGCTATCGAATTACTCAATGGAAACGCCTGAACTAAACGGACACGACTGAGACTGAGGTTCATTAGAATATGGTCGACGACAAACAAGGACCTATCGGTTCTCTCTATCCTTATGCCGAACGTTTCGGCGTTATTGACCGCTTTCCCGACAAGGGCCGGCCGCGTGAAGATATTCTCGCTGAACTGCGGGCCATGGCTGGGGAAGAAGATGGGTTCTGGCAAAGCGGGCAGTACTCGGGGACCATGTACTGCGGTGACACCTCGCACTACGCCTTCTTGAACGAAGCCTTTTCGCTTTACTCCCACGTCAACGCTTTGCAGCGCGACATCTGTCCGAGTGCCACGCGTTTCGAAGGTGAGATCACGGCGATGGCCCTCGACTTTATGCATGCGGGCGAGGTCGCTTCGCACCACCCAGGCGAAAGCCCGCGCGGTTCGGTTACCTCGGGCGGCACTGAGAGCATACTGACCGCAGTGCTCATGTATCGCGACAAAGCGCGCGCGGAGAAGAACATAGAGCGTCCCGAGTTGATACTTCCGGTGAGCGCCCACCCCGCTTTCGAAAAAGGCGCCCACCTGTTCGGTCTCGAGCTGCGCCGGGCTCCGGTGGATCCGCAAACGACGCTGGTGGATCTCGATTTCGTTCGCGGGAACATCAACGAGAACACGGTGATGATAGTCGGCTCGGCCGGCAACTACCCTTACGGCACCATTGATCCGATCGCGGAACTCTCCGAGATTGCGCTTTCTCGCGACGTCGGCTTGCACGTGGACGGTTGTCTTGGAGGTTTCATCCTGCCCTGGGGCGAGCAGCTAGGTTACGACATTCCGCCTTTCGATTTCCGCCTTCCGGGCGTGACCACGATCTCTGCCGACACTCACAAGTACGGCTACGGCCTCAAAGGCACTTCGGTGCTGCTTTACCGTGACAAATCGTTTCGCAGCTACGCCTACTTCATGACGCCTGACTGGCCGGGAGGCAAGTACAACTCGCCGGGGATCGCGGGTAGCCGCTCAGGAGGACTATTGGCCTCGGCTTGGGCCTCGATGGTGAGCCTGGGCCGCGAGGGTTACCTGCGCTACGCCAAAGCGATATTCGAGACCGCTTTCGCGATGCAGGATGTCGTCAAGTCGCATGACGAGCTACACTTGATGGGCAAACCGACCTTCTGCTTCTCGTTCAGCTCCGAGGCTTTCGACATCTACCACGTAAACGACTTCATGAGCGGGCGGGGATGGCGTTTCAACGGCCAGCAGTATCCCAACGCCATTCACATGTGCGTGACTAGGCCGCAAACCCAGCCCGGCGTAGTCGAACGCTTCGCGAAGGATTTGGCCGAGGCCGTCGAGTACGCGAAAAACCCCGACTTCGACACGCCAAAATCGGCGGCCATCTACGGCGGTGTGCCCAAGGAGATCCCCGGTATCGACGAGATGGTCAAAACGATGCTGGTAGACTACCTCGACTCCTGCAGCGACATTCCAAGAATCTGAGAAGGCGGTGCGTGAGCGCGAGTAGCGCGAGCCGCCCGCCTTGTTGCTCTGTCGCCTTGTCCTCGCGCACTGCTGGCCGTTTGCTGGGCCCCATTCTGAGAAGCCGGACTTCAGACCACCGGGGCGACGCTTTCCTCGCTGCTCGCTTGCCGGTCGCCGCTTAGTTGCCCTTCGGGGATCTTCAATATCAACAGGGCCAGCGCCAGCAGGCACAGCAGTGCGGCCAACGAGTATGTGATCTCGATGCCGGCAGCGTAGATCGCAAGAAACAGCAAGGGGCCGACCACGCGGCCAAGCGACTGCGCGCCGGTGTTCAAGCCTTGGACTTCTGCCTGTATGCCGTGGGCGGCGGGCGCAAGGCTCAGCAAGGCCATGAAGGTGGGGGCGGCCAGTGCATAGCCCAAGGCCAGGACGAAGGAGAAGGGGATCAGGATGCTCCAGTTCGTGGAAAAACCGAGCGCGGCAATGCCGATAGCAGTACACAGCGTGCCTGCCTTGAGCAAAGTGTAATCGCTGTAACGCCGCGCCAAAGTACGAATGCCGCCGCCTTGGATCCCGACTCCGACCAATCCGATACCGAAGAGCAGATAACCCACCGTCAGAGGCACGTGTTCGAGTTCGGCCGCGGAGGCACCGATGAAGAAGCGGTCCGCGACAAGGAAAGCGATGGTGCTCTCGAATCCCATCTTGGAAGCTTGGAACAAGAAACTGAAGGTCAAATAGGGCCACAACTCCAGCGCGACCTTGGTGGTGGTCTGCCCCGAGGCTAGGCGTGCGGCTCGCCGGGATTCTATCCCCGTGCGGATCTCGTCGGTGATACTCTCGGGTAGCAGCAAAAAGACCACGACGAGAGTCAGCAATCCGATGGCTGCACCGCCCGCAAACGGTGCGCGAAAACCGTAAAGCTTGGCCAGCACGCCTCCGAACACCGGGCCCATTACGACTCCCATGCCGATGGAGGCACCGATCAGGCCCATCGACACGCTGCGTTTGTCCGGGGCCGATACGTCGGCAACATAAGCGAAGATCGAGGGCAAGGTAGCGGCAGCAAAGATTCCGCCGAGGATGCGCGCGGCGAGGAACTCCGGGAAGCTGTGCGAAACCGCGAAGAAAGCGAAACCGGCGCTAAATCCGGCCAACCCTATCATTATCGCCGGACGGCGCCCGTAGCGCTCGGAGAAGCGTCCCCACAGGGGAGCGAACAAGAAACTCATTGCCGCGTACGAAGAGATAAGCAGTCCGACCTGGGCCTCGCTATAACCCAGTGAACGCACGAATAGACCGATTACCGGGAACAAGACACCGAGGCCCAGCATCATCAGAAAAGCCGTGAGCGCGAGTAGCGCGAGCCGCCCGCCTTGTTGCTCTGTCGCCTTGTCCTCGCGCATTGTCGGTCGTTCGCCGGGCCCCATAGCTTACTTGCTAACGCGCACTTGCGTGCGGTCCGGCCTAAAACCAAGAGACATCTGTGCGGCAATCAGGGTCGCGCGTCCACCGGGCTCGGCTGGGGGCTGCCTTGCGGTTTGAATACCCTACGTCGCTATTTCGCATTGCGTTGTCAACTCGAGCCGATGTTGCGCCGTTTCGCCTCTTGCCTGTGCGCCCCCAGAGAGCGAGACCCCAGCGGGCCAAGTTTACTTAATGCTAGGCCGCACTCCTGTCAGACACTCACCCGAGAGGTCGATAGCACAAGCTCACTAAACAGCGGGACCCTGCTCGCTGCGCGCCTCAGAGAGAACACGAGTTCACTGAACGATAGATCGACACTTTCGCTTATATCGGCCGTGCGGCTTAGATAGCGATCGCATAAGCTTGCCAAGCAGCAGTCCGATACGCCCGCTGGCCGTGCGACCCAGAGATCAACGGTACGCAGGGTCTGGGAGCGTTCGCTGGCCCGTTGCTCCTGCGGGTCTGGATTCACCTGGGCCCAAGGGGCAAAACAGGACCATGATCGAGGATGTCGTCGATGTTTTGATCGTGGGTTCTGGAGCCTCCTCCGCCGCTTTCGCCTGGAGCCTCTCGGATACGCGTATGAACGTACTGTGTCTGGAGCAAGGCGATTGGACCGATCCGTCGAGCTACCCGAGCAGTGGTCTGGATTGGGATGCACGCGGCCACGGGGATTTTGCGCTGAGCCCGAACCAGCGCGGGCGTTCCGAGGATTATCCGGTGGACGACGACGATGCCCCGATGAAAGCCGCGATGTTCAACGCAGTGGGTGGCAGCACGATTACCTACGCCGCCCACTTCCCGCGTTTCCATCCCTCGGATTTCCGTGTGCGAAGCCTCGACGGGGTGGCCGACGACTGGCCGGTCGACTACCGGACCTTGGAGCCGTTTTACGCCGAGAACGAGCGTATGATGGGCTTGGCAGGCGTGGCCGGGGATCCCGCCTATCCTGCGAAGCAGGTCCACATGCCGCCGGTGCCTTTGGGTAAACTGGGAGAGACGATTGCCCGTGGTTTCAACCGACTGGGCTGGCACTGGTGGCCTTCCGACAGCGCTATTGCCACCGAGGACTACGAGGGACGTGCACGCTGCATACAACTAGGCACTTGCACGACCGGGTGTGCCCAGGGGGCCAAAGCCAGTACCGATATCACTTACTGGCCGGCTGCGATCCGGCGCGGAGTGCGTCTGCAAACCCGTTGCCGGGTGCGTGAGATTACGGTCAACCAAGCGGGTATGGCCGACGGCGTGATCTACTACGACGCCGACGGAGTGGAGAGGAGGCAGCGGGCCGAAGTCGTGGTCATGGCTTGCAACGGGATCGGCACCCCACGCCTGTTGCTCAACTCGCGCTCCAAGCTTTTTCCCGACGGTTTGGCCAACCGTAGCGGCTTGGTCGGCCGCAATCTCATGTTTCATCCCTACGCAATGGTCCAGGGACTGTTTCCCGACCGTCTCGAGGGATACAAAGGTCCACCGGGTTGCGGCTTGATGAGTCATGAGTTCTACGAGACCGATTCATCGCGCGGTTTCGTACGCGGCTACTCCTTCGAGATGCTAAGAGGAGCCGGTCCGGTAACCACCGCCTTATGGGCTGCGCAATCGGGTGTGTTGCCTTGGGGGGCCGGGCACCACGACACCTACGGGCTTGCCTTCGACCGCGCTGCCGGGCTGTTGGCGATCTGCGAAGACCTTCCCGATGAGAACAACCGGGTGACACTTTCGGATCATCTCTGCGATAGCGACGGCGTCCCGGCCCCGAAAATAAACTACACCTTGAGCGAGAACAGCCGCCGCATGCTCGATCACGGAGTGGCGCGTGCCACCGAGGCGTTGGAGGCTGCCGGAGCGATGATGGTCACCTCGGAGGCCCCTTGGACTCTAGCCGGCTGGCACCTGATGGGCACTGCCAGGATGGGCGGCGACCCGGAGAAGTCGGTCGTGAACTCCTGGGGGCGTTGCCACGACGTTCGCAATCTCTTCATCATCGACGGCAGTATTTTCGTGACCGCCGCCGGGCTCAATCCCACCAACACTATTCAAGCGCTTGCGCTCTACATCGCAGATTCGATAAAGCGCAATCTTGCGAACCTTTTCGACTAGCCGCGTGCGCCGGAGGCCAGATGATGAGTAACGACGATCATGAGTGACGACGGCAAGACAGAGGCAACGGAAAGTGTGGGCGCTTATGTGGGTGCGCCGAAGGCCAGATAATGAGTGACGACAATCATGAGTGATGACGGTAAGACTGAGGCAACGGAAAGTGTGGCTGCCGCTTCAGCGGAGCGGGACGGTGGAAGCGCTGTACTTACCGAAGCACAGACGACACTACTCACCGCCGTTCTCGACGAACTGATTCCGGCCAGCGGCGACGGTCGCATGCCGGCTGCAGGCGAATTGGGACTGGCGGCTTCCGTGGGGACTGTGATGTCGGCGCGGCCGGCATCCGCGTGCTTGCTGTCGCCCGGGCTCGACGCGATCGAAAAGGAGGCCCAAGCCGCGGGATCGCCTTTTCCCGACGGCGATAAAGACAGCAAGGCCGCTGTAATCGGCGCCGTATCCGCCGCGCATCCGGAGTTCTTCGAAGCGCTGTGGTCCGCCACTCTGGTCGCCTATTACCAGCATCCCCGTGTCGTCGCCGAACTCGGTTTGCGCCCCGGTCCCCCTTTCCCCGACGGCTACGAAGTCGAGCCCAGCGACGAGAAGCTGCTGGCACCGGTGCGCGCCAAGGCGCGGATGTATCGGGAATGCTAAACGGTGCACGCCAGGGCGCGGATGTATCGGGAATGCTGAGCGGTGCGCGCCAAGTCGCCGATGTATTGGGAATGCTGAGCGGTGCACGCCAAGTCGCGGAGGTATCGGGAATTCTGAGCGGTGCACGCCAAGGCGCCGATGTATTGGGAATGCTGAACGGTGCGCGCCAAGGCGCCGATGTATTGGGATAGTCAAACGCAAACGAGCCGGAGTCACTTTATGAATGCAATCGATCGTCGCACTTTTATCAAGACGGCTACGCTGGGTGTGGCGGGGCTGAGTTTGGGCTTGTCGAGTTTGCGTCCCATCGACGCCGCGGCGGCTGGGAACGCGGGCATCGCGATTGCCGGCCGGGGCGAAGGTGCTGAAGGCGCCGCTACCCAAGAAGGTCGTGTCGCCGCGTTGGATCGTGCGGCCTACGGCGACTGGCGCGATGTTTATCGTGAGCGTTGGGCTTGGGACAAGGTACTGCGCAGCAGCCACTGGGTTAACTGCTGGTACCAAGCCCACTGCTGCTGGAACGTCTATATGAAAGACGGGCTAGTGTGGCGAGAAGAGCAGGCCGCCGACTATCCGCAAGTGCGCCCCGAGGTGCCGGACTTCAACCCGCGTGGTTGTCAGAAGGGCGCTTGTTTCAGCGAGCGCATGTACGACCCGGCGCGAGTCAGGTACCCGCTGAAGCGAGTGGGCGAGCGCGGCTCCGGGCGCTGGAAACGGGTGTCTTGGGATGAAGCCTGCGACGCGATCTCGGATTCGATGATCGACGCCATCGTCAACGAAGGCAGCGACCGGGTGGTCTGGGATCTCGGCCCCGGCATATCCTTGGGAACGCAGATCGGAGGCCAAGCACGGCTACGCGTATTGCTCGACTCTACTTCCTTGGACATGAACACCGAGATCGGCGACGGCCACCGTGGCACCGCCGAGACTTTCGGAAAGATAGTGTTCGAGCGCTCCGCCGACGACTACTTCTTTTCGGACTTGATCGTGTGTTGGGGCGCCAACCCCATGTATACGCAGATTCCCAACATGCATTTCCTCACCGAGGCTCGCTACAATGGCGCGAGCATCGTTTGTATTGCCCCCGACTACAGCGCCACCGCGCTACGTTCCGACCTGTGGGTTCCGGTAAAGCCCGGTGGCGATGCGGCACTGGCTTTGGGTGTCGCCGGAATCATCATCGAAGAAGGCTGGATGGATGTCGAGTTTGTACGTGAGCAGACCGATTTGCCTTTCCTGGTCCGCGACGACACCCAGCGGTTCTTGCGCGAATCGGATCTGAAAGGCGGCGGTGACGAAGATCAACTCTACGTTTATGACGCCAAGCGTGGCCTGGTCGCAGCGTCGCGTCGCAAGCTCGAGTTCAAAGGCATCGAGCCGCTGCTGGAGGGTAGTTTCGAAATCAAGCTCAGAGGCGGCCGCAAGGTCGTCGTCCGCACGGTATTGAGCAAACTCAAAGAACAACTGGCGGCTTATACGCCGGAGAAGGCCTCCGAGATTTCGGGCACGCCGGAGCCGGTGATACGCGACTTCGCGCGGCGCATGGCGCAGGCGCGCGCGGCTTCGATGGTTACCACCAGTAATTTCTCGAAGTATTACCATGGCAACCTAGTAGAGCGCGCGCAGGCTTTAGTCTTCGCGTTGACCGGCAACTACGGCAAGAAGGGGAGCGGCTTTGTGGGATTCCCCTTCCTGATGCACGACGGTCTCGATGAGTTCGTGCTTTCGATGTTCAACTTACCCACGCGCATGCTGCTAGGCGCCAGCCAGTTCATAGATGAAAGCCGTCTGAAGCTGTCCGGCTACACTGATGAGATGATCGTTTACGAGCGCAGCCGCCACGCTTTCGAAACCGGCGGCGAAGTATGCGGCGCGTTGTTCTGGTATGTACACGGGGGCCTGCTCGAGGCCAGCGACAAGCTGCAGGATTGGGATCCCTACTTGAAACGGCCGATACGCGAGGTGCTCGACGAGTCGGTTGCCAAAGGCTGGCAGTACATCTGGCCGCGGCCCGGCAATCCGCCGAGGGTCCTGTTTTCGCTGGTCAGCAATCCGCTGCGGCGCATTCGTGCCTACACGCGCTTGCTCGACAAGCTGTGGCCCGAGTTGACGGCGATGGTCACGATCGATTGGCGCATGACTTCCACCGGGCTGTGGTCTGACTATGTGCTGCCCGCTTCGGCTTGGTACGAAAGGGTCGAGCACAAGTGGGTCACTCCCTTGATGCCCTTTCTCCATGCCGGCGAGAAGGCCACCGACTACCACGAGGCGCTGTCGGATTGGGAGATTATGGGGCGTCTGGCTCGATCGGTGGACCGGCGGGCCGCGGCTCGCGGTGTCAAGGAGTTCGAGGACCGCGCCGGTCGCAAGCGTTCTTTCGTTGGGCTTTTCGATCGCTTTACCTCCGACGGCAAGTTCGGACTCAAAGACGACGACAAAGTCGCCGCCGCGCTGCTAGAGAATTCGAGTACCTTCAAAGACGTGGACTGGGAGGAGATCAAGAAGAAAGGCTGGAAACGTTTCGACAGTATCGGCACGGCCATCGCTTCGATCGGTGCGGCCTCCGAGATCAAGCCTGACGACACGTTCACGCCTTTGACCCAGCATGTGTTCGACAAGAAGCCCTATCCGACTTTGTCACGCCGCATGCAGTTCTATATCGATCAAGAGCTTTACCTGGAGATGGGTGAGACCTTACCGGTTCACAAGGAGCCACCGAACTCCGGCGGCGACTACCCCTTGCGTCTTACCGGCGGCCACACGCGCTGGAGCATTCATTCGGCCTGGCGTGACGACAAGCTGATGCTGCAGCAGCAGCGCGGCGAACCGATAGCCTGGATGAATCCCGGAGATGCTGCTGCACGTGGTTTGGAAGACGGCAGCCGGGCGCGTGTCTATAACGATCTCGACTCGTTCGAGATTCAGGTCAAGGTGACCAACGGTGTGCGTCCCGGGCAGTTCATCATCTATCACGCATGGGACAACTTTCAGTTCAAGGATCACAAGGGTTTTCAGAACCTGATCGCTTCGCCGCTCAATCCGGTCGAGCTTGCCGGCGGGCAGTATCACTTGAGGCCGATGTCGATTTGCCTGCAGCCCAGTCACACCGACCGCGACACCAAGGTTGAGGTGGAGAGGGTCTGAGATCGATAGCGGGGAAGGATATGGAAAAACTCAATGTGGCTTTGGTTGGTTTGGGCCGCATCTCCGACATGCATGCGGCCGCTTACTTGCGATCCGATCGTGCGCGTATCTATGCGCTCTGCGATCTTAGTGAAGAGAGGCTCGCGGCGAGGAAAAGTGAGTGGGGGGTCGGGAAGTCCTACTTGAGCTACGAGCAGTTGCTCGCCGATCCCGGCGTGGATGCCGTCGAGATTCTCACCCCGCACTTGGCTCACGAAAAAATGTGCATCGCTGCGCTCGAAGCCGGCAAGCATGTGGCAGTGCAAAAGCCGATGACTACCGGCTTGGCGAGCGCTGACCGTATGGTTCAGGCCGCTACTGCTGCGTCTACCTTGTGCAAGGTTACCGATAACTATCTGTTTTATCCGCCTTTGGTGCTGGCCAAGAAGATGATCGACGAGGGCGAGATCGGTGAGCCGCTGGCGATGCATCTGAAATACCTTGGAGGCGGCAAGGGCGGCTGGGATACCTCGGCGGAGACCTGGGCTTGGCGTATCGAGGAGCGTTTCGCGGGCCGTCCCTTGATAACCTTCGACCATGGGCACCACCTGTTGGCTGTTGCCTGGTTTCTTTTCGGCGAGGTGGAAAGAGTCAGCGCCTGGATCGACTACTACGACGGGGTCGTCGATACGCCGGCCATGGTCATGTGGAAACACAAAGAGGGGACGCGTTACGGCTTTAGCGATGCAGTGCACGCGCCGGAACTGACCATGCCGTCGAAATACTACGCGAACGACGAGTGGTACGAGATCAGCGGGACCAAGGGCATTATCCTAGTGCGGCGCTGCACAGGAAACTTGCTCGACGGGCCGGCAGTGATGCTGTTCGATGGTGTCCGCTGGCGTGACTACGACGATATGGACAGCGACTGGGGCGCCGGTTTCGCGGGCGCGGCCGAGAATTTCGTGGACGCGGTAAATGGCGAGGCGCCGGCTTTGTTGACGGCGGTGCAGGGGCGCGAAGTGTTGCGTTTCTCCGTGGCCTTGCAGCGCTCGGCTGCTTTGCGCCGCGAGGTCTATCTGGACGAGCTTGACTCGAACTTCGGCCCGCTGCTGTCGTGGTGGCGAAGGCGCCGGGAGCGGGCGAGTCGTAGCGGTCGCACGCTGCTGGGGCGGCGCAAAGTAGACACGGCGGCGCTGGCAGCGCAGGCCTGGGAGGTAAGCCGCGACTTGGTAGCCGGACTGGATGCACAGACCAAGCGTAAGATCGACTTCGTGGTCGTCCTGGAGTTGCGCGAGGAAGCCGGAGTTCGCGAGCAAATCGGCTTCTATCCCGGCGACGGCGACCTGCGCATAGAGCGCGGGGCCCTCCCCGAAGACGCCGCCGTCACCCTGAGCATGCCCGCCGGGGTCTGGGTGGCCATCGTACGCCGCAAGATGCGCATCGAGACCGCCCTTCTCCGCGGTCTAATCAAGTTCGAAGGCAAACCCGAACTCGCCCTACGCCTCCGCAAAGCCATGGGGCTTTAATAGGGGGTCGGACCAGTTCGTGTAGGGGTTAATAGGGGGTCGGACCAGTTCGTGTAGGCGCAAGCTGATGAACTTACTGCTCAATTATCTTAGGGTATCCCGGTTTGCGGTACTTAGAGGCCCCATTTTGCGGTTGACAAGGTCGCTTTTACCGAAGAGTTCCGACAAGCGGGTTCGAAACGCAAGATTCGAAACGCGGTCCGACCCCATGCTGATAACCCCATGCTGATACTGATATACGAAACGCGGTCCGACCCCATGCTGATACCCCATGCTGATATACGCTAATCCAGGAGGGACGGATGCCCGCAAACCCGCTCCCCGCGTGGATTTTCGGGCTCTCCCATGCTCGCTGCTTACTTGATCGCTGGTAAACTCACGCTAGGGGCTTGGTGCGCGTGGGTGTTTGCTGCTTAGGAGCGGTGTTTCGTGGTTAGAATGGGCTCTTGGGGGAAGCGGGCCAAGGCGTCTATGGGGCGCCTTGGCCCACCGTCGGATCAGGAAACTTGGGTTCTGTTGCGTTGCCGGTTGCGTTTCCTCTTGGACGTTAAGGCCGCTCCGTTCTCGTTACGCCGCTGCCGTCCCGGCTGCCCGGTGTTTTTCGCGGCCGCTGGACTTCCTGTTTTGCCGCGAGTCTGTGAGTTGCCGGCGGGCTTGTGCGCTCCACCCGCTTGCACGCCAGCAACACAGCCTTTTTCGGAAGAACCATGCCGTCGGTTCGTACTGTTTGCGCGCCGCGGCGACTTTGCCGGCCCGCCGTTGGAAGCACGGTAACGCTGGTGGCGTCCGCTACTCTGTTTGCGCGGCCCCTTGGTTTGCGCGGAGGGCTGGCGTACGTGGACGTAGCGAGTCTCGTCGTCTGTGTTAGCGGCGAAGCCGTCGACCACCCGCCGTTCGATCTTCACGCCCAGTT
>JAJRWY010000069.1 GCA_024276575.1 Candidatus Binatota bacterium | reverse complement strand
TCAATCGCCCGCAATCTCGGCCCGTGCTCGCTTTTCGGCCCTCGACGTACTGTTAGTACGCCTGCGGGCCTCATCGCTGCGCTTGGGCCGATCTCACCCGCGCTTGCTACTCTCGCGGCGAGGTTTCATGAATAATGCCGGATAGGCTGGTCGCAGCGGCCCGCCGGAGTTGATCGTGCATAAGCACCTTGACGCCAACACGCTCGCACTGGACGCTTCTTGGCAGCAACCGGGCCGTTGTGCGGCAGCCAATCAGTTCTAGGCCATGCTAAACATCACTCACTCCGCAATTGATCCGCAAATCAGATCCTCGGTACTCGAGGATCTCGAAGAGTTGCGCAAGCAGGATTTGTGGCCGGGAAATCGCCGGCACCTGCTCACCGATGCTTTCGGGGTCATGCTGCTGGCGGATCTGTACCGTGAGACGGCAGACCCCAGGCTGCTGACCCAAGCACGGGCAGTCGTTTCGTCAGTACACGAGAAACTGGGTCAAGCCCGGGGCCTTAGCGCGAGCGACGCCGTGGGCGAAGATAGCCAATATTACCACTACTTGGTCCTGTGGGCGTCAGCACTCGCCCAGTTGGGCGTGTCTGACACATCGTATCACGACGCCGCCATCAAGCTTATAACCCAGATACACCCGGCCTTCGTCTTGCCCGGCCACGGTGTCTACGCACGCCTGCGCCGCGATCTGAAAATCCCGGTGGGGACAGGCTCTCCGGACCCACTCAATCCCTTCTACGGCTATGTGACCTACCGCCTCATAGACAGGGAGGCGCTGGCTCGCGAGATCGCCGAGCTGGCCTCGCTCGTCGATACTCACTACGAGCAAGTCTACGTACGCTTGGCGCCGGAGGCAGCGATGTTGCTGTGGTTGAGCACCTTCTTCCCTGACGAGCGTTGGGCTTTCACCTCGAGAAACCGCTCGCTGCAGGCCCTCGACTATCTATGGCACGAAGGAGAGGGTTGCTTCGTAAGGGACCATTCACTCCCCGGCGTCAAAGCCCCCCACGAGAATTACGCGGCATGCATCGCATTGTCCGCAGCCGGCGAATGGCCGCAACGTGTTGAACGAATTCATGAGGTTTTCGACAGAGACGGGTTAGCGCCGAACTACAAGAAAGATCCGTTGACGCTGGTTCTGCGCGCGGCGAGCTACTACCTGCAGCGCCCCGGATAAGCGATAGCTTGGGGGCCGGCCCCCTGCTCCCGGTTGCTCTCGGCGGCCGTGGCAAGCCGCCAACCCCTCATACAGCCAACCACCTAGCGCAGTGACGACCGGCAACGTCCGGCTGCTGGCGGGCGGGCCTTTGGCGGCCAGCATAACAGTGGCCGGCTGCCGGCAGGCAGGCCGCTAACCGGTAAGCGAGCCATAGCAGGAGGCGGCGCTACCGTTAGCCTGCGCACCGTATTAGCCTGCCGACTGCCGCGGGACCGCGTTCCTGAACGGCTGTATAGTGTACAGCCGTTCAGCCGGGAATGGTGCCGAGACGCAGCGAACGGACGGCGGCTCGCCGCAATGCGCTCTCGATTCAGGTAGCACGGCAGGATGAAACCATGGCAGCAAAGATAAGCACGAAGGTCGATCCCCGCCACGACTACATGCATCCGTTGGGTAAAGAGGACAACTTCAACGAGAGTATGTATTTCAATTTCTACGATACCGGCGCGGGACTCGGAGGTTGGCTGCGGGCGGGCAATCGCGCCAACGAAGGCTATGCCGAGATAAGTGTGTGCCTTTACCTGCCCGATGGCCGCGTGGGCTTCATGTTCCAGCGGCCTGAGATCGGCGGCAACGACGCCTTCGACGCCGGGGGACTGCGTTTAGAAGTGCTCGAAGCCGGGCGGCGGCTGCGCAGCGTTTATGAAGGCCCGGTGCTCGAATTGCGGGAGCCACAACAGATGTCCAACCCCCGTGCAGCCTTCAAAAACAACCCCATGGCGACGGTGCGTCTGGACTTGGAGCACAGCGCTGTGGGCCCGATGTACGGAGACACGGGCAACGAGGGCGAATCGTCGGCACCCCCAGAGCAACAGTTCGCCGCCGCCCATTACGAACAGCACATGCGCGTTCGCGGTTCTCTGGCCTTCAACGACGAAACCTGGACTATCGACGGGTTCGGATTACGAGACCACTCCTGGGGACCGTGCTACTGGCAGGCAATCCACCGCTACGAGTGGTTGACCATGAACTTTGGCGAAGATTTCGGGGCCATGGTCTCCGTGATTCAGCGTGACGAGGCCGGAGAAAATCTCAGCGTAGGCGGAGTCATCGTCCGCGGCGACACGGTTGAAGAAATCGTCAAAGCCGAAATCACGGCCGAGTACCAAGACAACGGCCTTTACCACGAAGCGCTGCGGGCTAGGGTCGAGACGGCCGGCGGCCTTAATCTCGAGATCGAGGGACGGGTAAAGAGCTTCATCCCTTTACGTAACCGCCGTGCAGGCAAAGTTACTTACATCGGCGAAGGCCTGACCGAGTGGCTCTGCGAGGGACGCAGAGGCTACGGCCTTTCGGAGTTTCTGAGGCAGACCGGTTGAGGCCGGCGCCACTCTTAATAGCAACAAGGAGTCTTTTCATGGATATGTCGTTTACCCCCGAGCAAATCGCGTTCCGAAAGGAAGTGCGCGAATGGATCGATTCGGCGCTGCCGCCGGAGATAAAGCGAAAGGCCGAGAACGGCGCCAATTTCGAACACGACGAAGTAATGGAGTGGCATAAGATCCTCTATCGCAAAGGGTGGGCGGCGCCGGGCTGGCCCGAAGAGGTCGGTGGCCCGGGCTGGGATGTTGCCCAACGCTTCATTTTCGGAGAGGAGTGCGCACGCGCCAACGCGCCGACACTGTCGCCGTTCGGACTTGGGATGGTCGGCCCCTTGATCATCGAGTACGGAAACGATGAACAGAAAAAACGCTTCCTGCCTAAGATACTCTCCGGCGAAGAAGTCTGGTGCCAAGGCTACTCGGAGCCCAACGCCGGCTCCGACTTGGCCAGCCTGCAGTTGAGGGCCGACAAAGACGGAGACGACTACATTTTGAACGGCCAGAAAACCTGGACGACCCACGCGCAGTACGCCGACTGGATTTTCGTGTTGTGCCGCACCAGCAGCGAAGGAAAGCCTCAGCAGGGTATTTCATTCCTCCTCGCCGACCTCAAGAATACCGAAGGCATCGAGGTCAAGCCGTTCCTGACCACTGGCGGCACTGACGCTTTCTCGGAAACCTGGTTTGAGGATGCGCGCGTCCCTCAAGAAAACCGGGTCGGCCCTGAGAACGAGGGCTGGACCATGGCCAAGGCCCTACTCGGCCACGAACGCACACTTATCGGCGGCGTCGCAGAATCCGGCCGCTGGCTTGCGGCGACGAAGCGAATAGCGGCGTCGACCCCGGTCGGAGTAGGAACCTTGATGGACGACGTGGCGTTCCGCCGGCGCATTGCAAGACTGGAAATGCGGCGGCGGGCGGTCGGCATGGCCAACTTGCGCATCCTCGCAGCCGCTCAGGTGGGGCGTGCACCGGGACCCGAAAGTTCCATTCTCAAGCTTGCCGGCACCGAGGTCTACCAAGCCATTACCGAGTTAGCCATGGATGCCATGGGGCACAATGCGATGGGCTGGTTCGACTCGCCGCTCGAAGCCCTTCCCGAACCGCAGCAGTGGATCGCGTCACAGTTCAATTATCTGCGTGCTTGCACCATTTACGGCGGCTCCAACGAGATACAAAAGAACATCATCTCGAAGGTTATCCTCGGACTTCCCAACGCTTGAGACAACGTGGGACGACGAGATGAAAGCCCTGCACGGCATAGGAGTCTGCGCCGTAGAAACTTCGGCACCCCAGTTTGTCGAGGTGCTGCAATGGTAAGGCGCACCGACGACGGAATACCGGGAATATTCCGAAAAAGTGCCGCGCTGCCAGTATGCCGCAGCGGCGAAGAAACAATCGGAGAAACGGCGAGTAGGCCGACAACCGAAAAGAGAGACGACAACAATGAATTTCGATCTTAGTGAAGAACAACAGATGATCGTGGACTCCGTGGCGAAGTTCGTGGAGAACGATTCGCCGGTCGAGCGTTTTCGCGAACTACGGCAAAGCGAACAGGGTTGGGAGCCCCAAATGTGGGCGAAGATGGCCGAGTACGGATGGCTGGCCGTCGCTTACCCTGAGGAGCAAGGTGGCTTCGGCGGAAGCTTCGTGGACCTCGCCCTCATACTGGAACAGCTCGGGCGCGGCCTAGTGCCCGAGCCCTACATCCCGTCGGTGGTCCTGGCAGGCGGGTTGATCTCGAAATTCGGCAGCAGCGAGCAGTTGGAGCGCTACTTGACGCCGATGATAGAAGGCCGTAGCTCCCTGGCCTTGGCCTATGCCGAGAAGCAGAGCCGCTACAACCTCAACGACTGCCTGACCCGCGCCGACAAGAGCACCGGCGGCTGGACCTTGAAAGGACAAAAGGTGTGGGTACTCAACGGCCATGCGGCCGACCACCTAATAGTGGCAGCACGTACATCTGGAGAACAGTTCGACAGCAGCGGCATATCCCTTTTCATAGTCGACTCCGACGCACCGGGGCTATCGCGCATCTTGGTCAAAGGCATGGACGGCCAACGCAGCGCGCTGATCAATTTCGACGGTGTGGAAGTCGATGCCGACCGTCTGCTCGGAGAAGAGAACGAGGGGTTGGCCCCACTCGAGTGGGCCATAGACCGCGGCGCCGCGGCGGCCTGCGCCGAAGGACAGGGCGAGATCTCAGAAATGTTCGAACGAACCGTGCAGTATCTGAAAGACCGGCGCCAGTTCAAGGTTCCTATCGGCAGCTTCCAAGCCCTGCAACACCGCGCCGCCGAAATGTTCGCCGAGGTGGAGCTATGCAAATCCACGATGATCCTGGCAGCCATTCAAGCAGACAACGAAGACGCCGGCACTCGCAAGGCTGAAATATCTTCGGCCAAGCTGCAGTTAAACGACGGCGGCTGGTTCGTGCAGAAGTACGCGCTGCAGCTCTTCGGCGGCATCGCCATAACTGACGAAGAAGATATCGGGCTGTTCTTCAAGCGCCTGCGGGTATTGAACGGACTGTTCGGAGACGCGGACTACCATGTAGACCGCTTTCAGTCTCTCGAGAGATTTAACGGCGAATCCATCTAGAAGATCAGACGCTGCCACGCTAACATTTCTCAACGGGCCGTCCCTGGAAGGCCTTGGCCGGCGCATCCGGGGATGGCCCACCGTTCGACCGCCTTTAAGGCGGCATGTTGCTCTCGTCAGCCACCGGGATTCTATGAACGAAGGTTGTCTGACACCGTTTAGCCCTGCTGAAGTCAGGGAAGTACTGTATGCCGAGCGCAACCCCCTTATCAGGGGAGGGCTTAGTCTCGCCCTGCTGGTGGCGATCTGCATGCTCGCAAGTTTCGGCGTAGCGGAATTGACGATGGTGGCCAAGTCCCCGGTGCGCCCTGAATTACTGCGCCCCCAGTTGCTCCACCCCGCTTCGTTGTATGTTGATTCGCTGTACTTGGTGCGCTTGGTTCAGATGGTTTTCGGCATCGCGGTACTCTCGATTCTGCAAAGGCCCGGTGATGCCGACAACCCACTACCGCTTTCGATCTTCGCGATCCTCGCTCTGTACTTGACTTCAAGTTGTGCGGCTGCGCTCAGCGGAGAGTTCCAGTCCAATCTTACGATGCTGGGACTCCTCACTCTCGGCGCAGGATTGGTATTTCCCTGGGGCTTGTGGGCGCAAGCGCTAGTGGCGGGAGGCGCTGCCGCTGCCGCCATGGCAAATCTTTACCTTCTCGATAATCCCTGCAGCGGCACACAATGCGCATCGATCGGCGCGTCTTTCGGCGCCGTTCTTGCCGCCTCACTCGCCCTGGCACTACTACGGCAACGCAGCAGTGAACGGGCTGCACGGGAACAACTGATTCGACAAAGCTGTGACCGGCGCGTGCTCGAGGTCCGCCGCAACTACGAACGCTTGCTCGGCCAGCAAGACGAATATCTGGAGCAGGCCAGAGTGGAGAACGACAACCTCGCATACGCGTTTTGCGAGCGGCTCAACACACCGCTTGACTCCTCGCGCGTCCTACTCAACGCGCTTCGCAAAGACTGCGAGCGCGATCTTTCCACAAAGGCAAGCTACTACCTAGGCAGACTTCTTGATAACAACGAGGCGATCGGAGATCTGACGGCCGCATTGCTGCAACTGTCTGCCATCGACAAGGCCCCGCTCCAGCGCCAAAAGATAGACCTCGGGCAGCTAGCTCGAGAGGTCTGGCAAGAATGCGAAGCGCAAAGAGGCTGCGGCCCTCTCGAACTGAAAACGGTTCCCGGGCTAACCGTCACCGCCGACCCGGTATTGCTGCGATCACTACTTGAAAAACTCATCGACAATGCGCTCAAGTTCGCGATACCCGATGGCTCGCTCGACGGCTCGCCATACGACCAAGACAGCGCCGGAGACGACCCGCAAACCGGGGTGATCGAACTCGGCGGACTGAGGCGCAGAGGCGAGACTATCTACTACCTTCGCGACCACGGTCCCGGCTTCGAACAAGCGCTGGCCGGGGAAATCTTCCAAGCTTTCGTCCGAGGGAACGCCGGTGCCGTGTTTGACGAAAGCCCGGGACTCGGACTTAGCGCCGTGCGCCGTATCGCCGAAAAACATGGCGGGAAAGCCTGGGCCGAAGGAAAGCCGGGCGAAGGCGCCACTTTCTACTTCACGCTTTGACCGGCGGGGTTCGGGGGTTCGTTGGACAGCCTACTACGCGGGCTGCCATCCCCATACGCAATGATCCTAGCTCGTGTTCGACGGCTGCGTCGCAAGGGCCAAGCGCAATGCCAAATCGCCGCGGCCGAGTCCGCTGGCGGCTTGGCGTAGCCGGCGCTGCGTAGCCGACGTGGGGGCGCAGCCTAGCTGGCGGCGCTGCGTAGCCGGCGGCGCAGTGGTACGACGCAACGGTACGACGTTGCGATGTGGCAAATAGCTGCAAAGAAATCGACCGGGTTTGATCAAACACCCGCCCCCGGACTACAACAAAGCATGAGTTCAGATCCGGCGGCCGAGCGCGAAGCACTCAGGGAACACAAACGACTCTGTCTTTTCGACGAACATCAGAGTCTGTCGTCTTTCGTCGAACGTGAGATCAGCTTCACCGCTGCCACTCGCAACTGCTGTATCGCCGTTTGGACCCTACTGCTGGCCGCAACCATGTTAAGCGGAGTCGAACCGTCCGGACTCCCCTGCCTGATGCTGCTCGTAGTAATCGCAGCATTCTATCTGGTCGATTTCTTCTATTCTTACTTCGGCGTGATCTACAAGATGCGCCGCCTGCAAGTGCGACAGTGGATTAACCAACTCCCCGATGCCGATCTCATGGAACTGCAGAGTTGGTCTACGCCCGCCAACCCTTTCGATGGGCTCACTAGATCGGACAAGCTCAGGGCCTTGCGCGATACCGCAAAGAGCCCCGTAGTCCTTGCCGTCTATGGATTGCTGGCCGTAGCGACAGCGCTGCTTCAATTGCTGTCTTGAGTCCGCCGTATCGAGGCCATCCCTAACGCTCCGCTTCGCCTCGCGGGCTGTTGTCTTGCAGGTGTTGCCTCGCAGGCTAGACAGCACGCGGGATAGGGTGTAGCTTTTCCAATGCTTGTCTAGCATGCGGTCCTCACTCGGGGGCGACAGAGTCCGAGGATCGCAATAAGAGGGATCTTGTTGGCCGTTGCCGTGGCCACCCTCCTATAGTGAATAGTCGCTGTTTGCGCGGAATAATACGGAATCCCCGCGCGTAGGAGGCCTGCAGATGAAACCGTTCGCTTTACTCGCTATGCTATTCTCGCTTGCCGTGATGCTTCTCGTCGGCGGCGCTGATGCGGCATTTGCCCAAACTGAAGCCTGCTGCTTGCCGACGGCTTGTGCGGATCTGACACCTACCGACTGCACGGCACAAGGCGGGACATCGCTGGGTGCCGGTAGCACTTGCGCTGTAGACAGCCAGTTGTGTCTAAGCTCGCCGGTTGCCTGCTGTTCGATCGAAGCGCAAAACGGCTGCGTGGATGCGGCAAGCATAACCGAATGTACCAACACCTGGATCGGCTACTCGCTAGGGCTCGGCACTACCTGCGCCAAAGACGGCTTACAGTGCACGAACCTCCCTACTACCACTCTGCCGCCGACTACCACCACGACGCTACCACCCACGGAGGCCTGCTGCACGGTTCCCTTGGGACGCGACGACCCGGCCGCTATTGCGCTGGGCTGCATCGACGTAAGTGCCTTCGACTGCGTCAGCCTCTACGCCGGCACACCGCTAGGACCCGGCACTAACTGCACAATCGACGGACAGCGATGCCTACCGCCGTCGACCACCACCACTTCAACGTCATCGACCACCACGTCGACCACCACAACCTCGAGTACGACAACCTCGAGTACCACCTCTACCACCTTGGCCACCTGTGGCGACGGGGTGATCACCGGAACCGAGGAATGCGACGACGGGAACGCAGTTGCCGGCGACGGCTGCGATGATAATTGCCTGGTAGAGTTGTGTTGGACTTGCGTAACCGGCTCCGTCCCTCCGGTGAGCACATGCACCCCACTCGACGGCGTGTCTTGCGACGACGGTGACACCTGCACCATCGGTGACACCTGCGTAACCGGAACTTGTACCTCCACCGATGTAACCCTGCGTGCGGCCTGTGATTGGATAATAGTGGCCGGCGACCCGGCCAAACGGGTCCGCGCTCAAAGCCGCGAGCAGAGCCAGATCGGCGGAGATATCTGCGCCGACCGTCTGATCATCGGCGAACTAGCGCAAACCGCCGGCGACTTGGTTGCCACAGAGGCGACTTTTAGAAACGGCCTGCGCATAAGCCCCAACGCCTCGGTTACCGGCGACATCGTCACCGGCGGGGCGATGGTGCGCGGAAGGCCGCGCGGCACCTTGCTCCCGGGACTTGCGGTAGATGAGGTAGCGGCCGGCGTGGTCGTAGTCAAAGACGCCAGTACCAACTACGACACCACCGGTGCCCACGCCCAAGTCGCGGCCTGCAGTGTGGCACAAGGCGGCGTGGACAGCGGCGCATCGGCATTGGAAGCACTCGCGCAGACCGCTTCTTTGGGCAACGTAAAGGTCAGCACCAAGACCGGCCCCCTCACCATCGGACCAGGTAGCACACCCGGCGTAGTGGCGGGAGCTGTAAACGTCATCGACTTTGATTCGCTAACGGTAGTCACCGACGGCGTAGTCAACCTCGACGGTGGAGGTGACCCGAGCACTGTTTATGTACTGCGCGTACTGCGAACGGTTGGCGCCAAAGGAAAGAAGGGCAAACTGACGATCAAGCTGCGTTCGGTCTTGAACCTCACCAACGGGCAGTTGCCGGAAAACGTCGCCATCTTGGTGACCGGCAAGAAGTGCCACCTCGGCTTGCGCATTGCGGGCAGCGGCGTAGTTATCTGTCCCAACGGACGCTTGAAACTCAACGCACTGTCTACTTGGGACGGGGCCCTACTCGGCGGCAAAGCCAAAGTCTTTGTCGGCCAAGACGTAGTGTTGACCCATCAGCCGTTCCTGGCTTTCTGACATCCGCTGTGAGCCCGGGTGGGGGCGCCACTGCAGGCGCCCCCACCCGCGTCCGGCGAGAGGGAGGCACAAAGGACAAGCTCCTCAAAACCAGAAAGAAAACTAGAAAGGCCGGCCTCTGAGAGGCCGGCCTTTCTTTGCACCCTTGCGCTATGCGCTACGACATCAGTAGCTGAAGGCGTAATGGTGATTTCCCGGGATTAACCCAGCCCTCTTACTCGTCACCTTCGCCCTCGTCGTCGTCATCTTCATCGATTCCGAGGTCGTCGTCTTTGTCGTCCACATCAGGCACGCCGTCACCGTCGTCATCGGTATCGATGTCGTCTTCGATCCCGTCGTTGTCGTCGTCGGTATCGATTCTGTCGGGGCTGCCGTCGTTATCCGCATCCTCCAGATCGACGCGCGTCGCGCTAAGCGCACCACCTTGGCCACTGCTTACGGTGACCTCGACGTGGGCTCCGCCATTATCTATACGTCGCTGAGCCAACGCCGCGCAATTTTCCGCACCGTCGTAACGGGTGTTGCCGTCGATCCCGATGACGACGCCCAACACCGTAACACTCCCCACTCCGCCTTGGCTGGGGCAATTAAGTGCATCGACGGCGCCTTCGATCTTATTGCTCAACGCACCCGCCGGATCCGGGTCCACGTCGTCGGTAAGACCGTCGTTATCACTATCGGTATCGATAGGGCTGGTTCCATTGATTTGCTCGACTCCGTCATCCACTCCGTCGCCATCACTGTCGGGGTTAAGTGGATCACTCAAGCCTCTGGCTTCTGCAGCATCGCTGAGTTTGTCGTTGTCGGTGTCCCAATCGCGCGGATCAGTGAAGGTGACCTTGCGCTCCTCGCACTTGGTCAGGCCGTCCTGGTCGCGATCACCCTTGCCTTCCAGCTCCAGCCGTAGCTTGGCCTTTACACATTTCTCCCGGGCTGCAGCCGGCGCCGGGGCGCTAAGCGTAAGCGTAAACGACACCGCCAGCAAAGCGGCCATCATCGCGATAGACGAGGTTCTACTAAAATTTTCCATGGTAGGTCTTCTCCGTGTTTCGTACGTTAAAAGGTCTAGCCCCTGGTCGGCGATGCCTCGGGCCGCTAGGTCGAACACCCCAAGCACCACGCCCTTGTAACGGGCGATTAACCTTGACCCCCGCAAGCTAGCAAAGGCCATACCAGTGCCGAATTCCCTCGGCGCGGCCTCGAGACCGGTACCCAATGCCACCCCACAGCAGCGTCGCCACAGTATTGGCGCGGTCCAGAAGCATTCGTTTTCATGAAACAAGTTGAGGAGCTCCCTCAGGTTCTCAGAAATCCTTCAAAACGTAGACTCAGTTCAACGGCCTGGGTACCGAGAGCATAGCGAAGGCGAGCCACACCGTTTCAGATTAACGCCCCACGCAAGTTTCTGCACAACGGCGCATTATCCGGCACGGTGCTTCGTCAACATGGATTTTGCCGTGGGGTATCCCATGGAGTGTCTCCGTGGAGGGCCACCATGGAGTGCCACTGCGGAGTGCCACCACGAAGGGCCACTGTGGAGGGCTGCCGTGGAATGTCGCGCCGAGCCGTCCTGATGCGAAGGCGACTGAAGCAACAACAAAAACGGCCCCGCTTCCTGTAAGAAGCGGGGCCGGCTCGGGTCATCGCAACATGCGATGCAGTCGGGGGTTTTCGTTTGAGGCTTAGCTGAAGTCGCTATCACCCTCCAGGTCGCCGGCGCCGTTGTCGTCGCTGTCAGCATTATCGTCGCTGCCGCTTCCATTGTCGTCGCCGATGCCATGGTCATTGTCGGTTCCGTTGTCGTCGCCGATGCTGTTGT
>JAJRWY010000006.1 GCA_024276575.1 Candidatus Binatota bacterium | reverse complement strand
TCATGACCGGCTCCTTTCGCATGCGGCTCTGCCCCCTCGGGGCAACCCGCGGACATTCCGGCTTCACGGCCGGGGGGTTTTTTGAATATCCCCAATATCGCGAAACGGAGCCGGTCGCCTCATTGCTCCATACGGTCTAACGCAGAGGCGGAACCCTGGGCGTGGGGCCTCTGTTGGTTGATCTCGGCGATGACGACAGCCGCTGAGTCACAGGCGGCCGGGGCGAGGCGTGGCATGGGCTCAGTCGACGAGGCTATCCTCATATTCATCGTCCCAATGTTCATCGGCGCAATGTTCATCGGCCCAATGTTCATCGGCCCAATTGGGCCGATGATGAGTTCGTGATAGCAATGCAACATGGAATCCATGGAGCCGGAAGCTGAAAACGCATCGGACCGGCCCGCACGGTTGGGGCGGGTTTCGTGGGTTTGGGACTATGATCTCGACGAGGCGCAATTTCGGCAGATCCTTAGCGGTGAGCTTCGGCTGGGACGGTTGGGGCAGACATGGGCGGTGCTGCGGTTGCTCGAGTATGCGCCTTACTCGGAGATCGTTCGCCTGCTCGGATTTCGTAAACTCGTGAGTGGTTGGCAAGAGTGGCGCGGGCACCTGCGTTCGACGAGCCGGATTCGAGGCTTGGATTTTCTCGTCGATTGGCTGCCCGGGCATCGTAGCGATTTGCTCGAGCCCGGCGTCGATGGATAACGACTTCTACCGCCAACGCCTTTACCCCCTACAGGATCGCGTGCTCCGCGCATTCGCCGGAGCGGAGACGGGTTTCTATCTGAGCGGTGGCACAGCGGCATCACGCGCATACCTCCAGCATCGCTTTTCGGACGACCTTGATCTGTTCGTCAACGACGAACCACATTTCGGACTTTGGGCACAGCGCTTGATAGATTCGCTACTGGGAATCCCCTCATTTAGCGTCAACGTGTCACTGCGAGAAGAACGCTTCCTACGATTCGAAATCGTCGAGACGGATATCGAACTGAAGATCGAATTGATCAATGATGTTCCAGCACACGTCGGGGACATTCGCATTGATCCCGTATTAGGCCCCATCGATAGTGCGGAAAACATCCTCGCCAATAAGATCACCGCGTTGGTGGATCGCGGAGAACCGAAAGACCTGGCCGACCTATGGGGATTTTGTTGCAAGCTCGGACTCTCCATCGATCAGGCAATCACCGGCGCTCAGAGTAAGGCTGCAGGAACGTTTCCGGCCGACGTTGCTCGCTTGCTCATCGGCGCAACCGCCGAGGACTGGGCGCTGGTGCGCTGGTGGGACGGCCCATCCCAACTACAGTACCTGACTGACTTGCATGCGCTCGGAGAGGACTTGCTTCTTCTCCCTTCGGCGCCATGACACTCGGAATTCCAAGGAAGCCTCACCCTTCCCGAGCCTACCGTATACCCCGCCTGGACAAGCACTGCTCTGCCGGGAGCATTGCGGGGCCGGGAGTGAGAATCTATACGTCGTGGCGCCTTCCCGGCCGGCTCGCAACGCACCGCCCCACCGTCGCGGCCGCCCACGTCTACCTGGCCGAAAGCACGCCGGGTCTCAAGTCATTATGCGCCGTAGCAGGGACTCGCACTCCTCCTGGGTCATGAGACGCGGCACCGGATAGTTACTGAAGGCCTCTTTCAAAGCCTGGGTGGCGATGGGAGCAATGTCGGAGCTCTTCAGGGCGTCGAGTTTGTCGGGGATGTCCAAGCTCCGCATCAACTCACGGACCGCGTCGATGAACTTCGAAGCTTTCTCGTAGTCGCTGGAGCCTTCGATGCCGATCGCGTCAGCAAGGCTGGCCAAGCGTTTGCGTGCAGGGTCACGCGAGTATTCCAGTACATGCGGTAGCACTATCGCGTTGGCCAGTCCGTGGGGTGTGCGGTAGTAGGCCCCAAAAGCGTGAGCTATGGCATGGACATAGCCGACTCCCGTTCGGGTAAAGGCCGCTCCGGCATAAAATGAGCCGAGTGCCATGGCGTTGCGGGCCTCCAGGTCGGATCCCTCGGAATAGGCCCGTTGCAGATTCGAAAATACCAGTTTCACCGCCGCTATCGCGAAAGACTCCGATTGCTTGGTCGACGTGGACGCAAGGTAAGACTCCACCGCATGAGTTAGCGCATCCATTCCTGTGGCCGCGGTTATCTGCGGCGGTAATCCCGACATCAAGGCCGGATCGAGCGCGGCCATGGAAGGCAGTAGCTTGGGATCGATAAAAAATTTCTTGGTATGGGTGTCCGGTTCCGAAATTACCGCAGCTATGGTCACCTCGGATCCGGTTCCCGCAGTCGTCGGGATCGCAAACCATGGGGCCGGAGCCTGGCGGACTTTGAGCAAACCTTCCAGGCGCGCAAAGGGCTTGGCGCTGGTGGCGCCGGCCGCGATTACCTTGGCGGCATCCATCGGCGAACCGCCGCCCACCGCCAATATGCCGTCGCAAGACTCGGAGCGGTAAAGGCTCAACCCTTGGCTCACGTGATCGAAGGTCGGATCCGGCTCGACACCGTCGTAGATCGTCCACTCGACGCCGCAATCTTTGAGGACTTCGCTTACCTTCGCGACCAATCCGATCTGCACGAGCCCGGCATCGGTCACTATCAGAACTTTTTTGACTCCGATCTGAGCGATCGAACGGCAGAGTTGCCTAAAAGAGTCCGTCCCCACGAAAGTAAGCGGGATACGGTCGGGCAACAGCTTAGTGGTCAGTTTGAAGATGGCAATAGCGATCGAATGAATGAGCTTTTTTAGTTCCGGCATGATGGCTTCCGTCCTGTGGCGGTCTGTGATTAGGCCTCACCTCCGTACCCGACTCAAGCCCGGCGGGCGCGGGCAGCGAGGCCAGGAGGCGGGAGACTCCCAATCCCTCGGCCGAACGCACGCGCCTCGGACACAACACTACTGCCGCTTGTTTGCGGCGCCCTTGCGGCCCGAAAAAGAATCCGGGACGGGTAGCTCTTATTCACCATCTCCCTCCCTCGATCGCCTCGGATGTCCCGCACGCCCCCCGGCGGCCATAACTAGCGTCACTTATTTGCGGCGCCCTTGCGGCCCGGTGGCACGTCGTGCCCAACGGCTAAGTCGTAGATCCCCGACCAGACGAAATCCGATACGAACTCCACGATCTCGTGCGTGCTGCGATCGGGCCTCTCCAGATGGACGACAGCAGCAGCCTCCACCGCTGCCGCGATCAACACCGCACCGAGATCGGCATCACGCGGGTCGAGATCCTGGAAGCCCTCCCAGGTAGTGCGAATATAGCCCGCTACCGCATCCTTCATTCGCTGGCGGATCGCCTTGGCGGACTCACGAGTGGAAGCGTCTCCGCTGGAGTCGGCGAGCAGCAGCATGCGCAGAAGCTCCGGCTCTCCGGTGACCATGTCGAAATAGGCAGAGATATTCGAACGCGCCTGCTTGCGCCCGCGTAGATTCTCGGTAGAGCCCAGACTGACGCGGATCCGGTCGAGCAATCGTGTCAGCGCCCGGTCGACTGCGGCAATGAATACATCGTTCTTGGAACCGAAGATCTGGTACACCGAGGGGCGGCCGACGCCGGACAGTTCGGCGATACGCTCGCTGGTGGCACCGTCGAATCCCTCGCTGGCGAACACTCGAGTGGCCGCATCCAGAATCCTCTCACGCTGCTCTTCCAGAGGCATCGCGCGCGGCCGGCCACGTTTACGCTTGGGAGGCTGTTGGGAAGGGACCGTTCCGCTCGCCGCAGTGCCGGACGAGCTTGCCGGCTCATCTGCTTTCTTTCGCGCCACTTAGTACTTCCGCCACCACTGTCCTGTTTTGTTTCCGCCGGTTTCCGTCCGTCTTAGCCTGCTACCCGGCTGTTTCAACACCGCCTGTTGAGTCCACTTGCGGCCGCGGCGAACAGCAAGGGGAGCGGAATTCGCGACGCCGGGACAGAAAATATAGCCTCCGCGCGCTGCTGAGCAAAGCTCGCAAGCCACCGTCCACTGCTTTAAGTAGCGGAAACATGGCCAATTTCGCTAGATTCAAAAGACTTTTCGTTGACGCAGCGCATCCGCACAAAAATCCGCCAGGGTCTTGTCGGATTAAAATCGGTGCGATACAAAATCACTCGGCTATGCCCTATCGGCAGCCGTAAAAAAATCACTACAGACCATTTTTTGGGACGTAAGGGAGGGTACGTGAACATGAGGAAGCAACACAGCAGACTGCGTCTGGCCACGCTCGTGGCGGCAACGTGTACGCTGCTTGCGACAAGCCCCGCACTGGCGCAGATGGAATTGCTCGTGGACCTGATCGTCAACGGGGGCAACAACTACAACTGGGTACGTGTCGAGTTGCCGGGCACCGTGTGCGGCAACGGCTCGCAGTACAAGTTCTGGTACTACGATTCTCCGTCATCGAACAACATGGTGGTGATGTTCGAGGGCGGCGGTGCATGCTGGGACTATGACACCTGTAGCGGGCGCGCCGGCGTGCTCGGAGCCTCCAACCCCAACGGGCTACCCGACGACTACATCTACGGCATGATGCCTAAGTACGTCTCGCCCATCGTCAACGGCGCCGACCCCGGCTTACCGTTTCGCTCGAAGGATTACATCGCGACCAATGGTTGGGACATGGTCTACATGCCTTACTGCACCGGCGACGTGCACACGGGCAACGCCACGCGTACCTACTACGACAGCAGCGGTGGAAACCCCCCGCTGACCTGGCGCCACAACGGCTACAACAACACCGTTGCTGCCGCCGGCTTCCTGCACGGACGTTTCCCCAACATCGGCAAACTGCTCGTAACCGGCTTCAGCGCCGGCGGGGTGGGTACCGCAACTCAGTACCATGTGATGCGCCGCACGCTGAACCCGTCGCGCGGCTACTCGCTCAACGACTCGGGGCCACTCTTTCCCGCTCCCAATTCGAGTTACAAATCGTGGCGCCTGCACAAGCAGATCGAGTCAGCGTGGAACTTGCCCTCCCTGTACGGTGTGTTCCCCGCAAGCTTCGATCCGTCGGATTTCGGCTCGACCGTCAAGGCCTTGGCCGTGGAATTCCCGAGTGACTACCACGCCTACACGGGCTACTCGAGCGACTATAACTTCTCGCGTTTCTCCTACGAGCGCTTTTACCCGAACATGAACAAGTCGACGATTCTCTCGTACTGGCGTAGCGACCAGGCCAATCTCGTCAAAGAGATGAAAAAGTACTCGAACTTCAGCTACCACATCCCCTGGCACCGTCCGCTAAACGATAGTCATTGCTCGTCGATCATAACCTTCATCGGCAGCCATGCGTGTAAGTCGATTCGTAAGAAGCGGTGGTACGAGTACTTCTGGGAGCCGTGGCAAAGCTGGAAGTGCACGTCGGGGTGGAAACCCTTCGATAAGTTCTTCGACAAGTGGATCAACTATGGCTCGCGCAGCCGTATCGTGGAGAAACAGAACAACTACAACAACGAAGATCCGGGAATGGTCATCGTCAACGCACTCGTCTCGGCGGCACTGTAGTGCGCCTCGTGACGAGCTAACCGCGAAACGAGTAGTAAGTGCGGAACCCGGCAGTACACGTAGCACGGCCCGGTTCCGCACCTGCACTCGCACTCCGGCACGCCATGCAGACTTGCGTTTTCCCCAGTAGCCGTACGGCCACAGTGGTGTTTTCCACAGTACTGTTTTCCACAGTACTGTTGGTCACCGGCGCAGGAATCGCCGGCGCGCAGCCGGCTACCCCTGCGGCTTCATCGTCCCTGTCGCTTTTCCCCAAACCCGGCGCACCGGATCCCGCACCCTTCACGTTGCTCGACCGCTACTTTGATGCGGCTCGCCGCGCCGATCTGCGCATGCTGAAACTGTGCGTAGAGAAAGGGGTGGATACCAAGGCCAAAGACGAGGTCGGCCGTTCGGCACTCTTGATGGCTGTACGCGACGGCAGGAGCCTGGAGTTGCTGAGTTACTTACACGGCATCGGACTTGATGTCGATGAGCCCGATGCACGCGGCCGTACTGCGCTCGCAGATGCGGCGTCTCTCGGGGAATTCAAGCTAGTCGACTACTTGATCGAACAAGGCGCCGAGGTGAATCACAAGGATGAGCAGGGGCAATCCCCGCTCTACAACGCCGTGCTCGGCGGCGACTTGGAGACCGTGAAACGGTTGCTGGAGGCCGGCGCCGAGGTCAACACGCAAGACCGATACGGGGATACTCCCTTGATGGGTGCCTGCAACAAAGGGCACGAGGAAATAGCACGGCTCCTGTTCGAAAAAGGCGCGGATCCTTCCTTGACCGACCAGGAAGGGCGGACCGCGGCCCAGAGAGCATCCGAAGATTCGGCTTTCTGTCGCAACCTGGGTGAAGCGCCACCGCCCTCTGAAATAGCGGTCGAGCCGGACGCTACCCTAGGCACTACCGATAGCGGCGAACCTGCCGGCAAGGTACCTGCCGGCCCCTGAGCCTGCGTTATTCATCGAATCTCGCCGCCGTCAATTAACCTGCATGATTCATGAAACCTTGGCGCAAGCCTTGGCACGTCCACGGCTAGTCCGCACTCGAAGCTATTGGTTTCTGCAGCGACGCGGTGCCGCCTTCCCTACCTTCCTCAGGGTTGTCCGAACTCCTCCTGTTGACGCCGCCACTCCTCGCGAGCCTTGGCGCGTTCACGGCTACGCTGTAGTGCCTCTTCTTCCTCCCGCGGGAGTTCGGCCAGTTTCGCCGCGTGCATCTTCATGGCAAGCTCGAGCATTCCGGTGAATTTGCCGGAGGGATTGTCCTTGTGGCGACGATACATGAACTCGGCAAACTCGAAGTAATCTCCGGAGAGCCGCCTTCGGTAGTCGTAGTAGGCCCGCACTTCGTCTTCACTGGCATCGCCCGATAGCACACGGCCGTACTCTTCGTTGCGCCGCTTGCGTTCTTCCTCACGAGCGGCCAGAACCTCCTCGTCCTTGGTGGGGCTGCCCAGACGCCAGAAGAGGTTGCCGGGCATCAGTTCACGGGCTTCACGTAGATCGATGTCGCCATATACCAAGCCTTCGATGTAAGGCACGGGTTCGGAAGGCATGTGCGGCGCACGCTTTCCCGTCGCACTTTTCGCCGCATGTACGGCAGCGGCGGATGTCGCAGCGGGCGACGTGCCCGCCTCTTTCCCAGCAACTGAGGAATCGAACGGAGTAGACCCGGCCGTCAAGAGTGCTCGAGTATCGGACTGCCGATCCGGCTGCCGCGATTCCATGACCACGATGACCACGATCGCGGCCGCCAGCACGCCTAAGGCCAAGGCTACGACCGCCGGACGGACGCTGTCGTTCTTCACATGTCAACGATACCGCGAAGTCCCTGCAGGGGAAACCGGGGCAGGCGAAGATACTCTACTTGGGCGCGGCACACTCCACCCTCGAAAAGTGAATCGAACCACCCTATGTTGCGCTGATGCTCCTAGACACCGCGATCAAGAAGAGGCTGCGCGACATTGTCGGTCCCGAAGGCATGGTCGAAGGCGCGGCTGCACTCAAAGTCTACGAGTGCGACGGCTACACCCTGGAGAAGGCCAAACCCGAGTTGGTGCTGCTGCCCGGCTCCACCGATGAAGTCCGAAGGGTGCTGTGCGAACTGCACGGCGCCGGCATCCCTTTCGTGCCGCGCGGTGCCGGCACCGGAGTAAGCGGGGGCTGCCTACCCGCCGGCATCCCGGTAATGGTTGGAAGCAGCCGCATGCGGCGCATCCGTAGCATCGACCTCGACAATGCCCGGGCCGAAGTCGAAGCCGGCGTCGTCAACCTAGAAATCAGCCGCGCGGTGGCGGAACACGGCTACTACTACGCCCCTGATCCCTCAAGCCAGTCGGCATGCACTATCGGCGGCAACGTTGCCGAAAACTCCGGCGGCCCGCACACACTGAAGTACGGTGTAACGCTGAACCATGTGCTCGGTCTGGAGATGGTGCTGCCCGATGGCGAGCTACTGCGTATCGAGAACAACGGAGAGCAGGTGGGATACGATTTGCTCGGTATCGTCACCGGATCCGAAGGCACGCTGGGAGTGATCACTGCGGCAATCGTAAAACTCTTGAAGAAGCCCGAGGCGGTGGCGACCTTACTGGCGGTATTTCCGGGCGTGCTCGAAGCCAGCCGTGCAGTCTCCGACATCATCGCCGCGGGCCTGCTTCCAGCGGCTATGGAGATGATGGACGCGATGGTCATAGAGGCCGTCGAAGCCGCATACGGCTTCGGTTTTCCCGACGACGCCGGGGCGGTCTTGATAGTGGAACTCGATGGACTCGAAGCCGGCCTCGACGCGGCCTGCGTGCGGGTGGTCCAGGCATGCGAAGGACAAGGGGCCAGTGAAGTACGGCGTGCGGCTGACGAGGAAGAAAGAGCGTTGCTGTGGAAGTCTCGCAAGCGCGCTTTCGGCGCGATGGGGCGCCTGACCCCGGCCTACTGCACTCAAGACGGTGTAGTCCCGCGCAGCCGCTTGCCCGAGATCGTCGAGATCATCGCCGAGGTCTCCCAACGTCACTCGTTGCGTATCGCGACCTTGATGCACGCCGGCGACGGCAACGTGCACCCCTTGATTCTTTACGACGACAAGGATCAGAGCCAGGTCGAGCATGTAATCATGGCGGGTAACGAAATCCTCGGCGCCTGCCTCGATCTCGGCGGCTCGGTAAGCGGCGAACACGGAATCGGAGTGGAAAAGATCGCCTTGATGTCGCAAGCCTTCGATCAGGAGGCGCTGCAGGCGATGGCCGACCTGCGGGCGGTGTTCAATCCGAGCGGCCTCTGCAACCCCCATAAGGTATTGCCGAGCGATCGTAGTTGCATGGAAGTGAAGCGGCCCGGTCCGCGAGGCGGGGGCTGAAGCGTGCAGCATCGACGCAAGTCTTCGTTGAACATGAACGCCGCGGCCTTCGCTTCGCTGGGTCCGGGACAGTTGCGGCCCGGCCGTGAAGTGGACGCTGTGGACGGCGTCGCTCCCCAAGCGGTCATCACTCCGCGCAGTCCCGACCACCTGAGCGCCGCGCTCGAAGAGGCTCGCCGTGAGGGCCTCGGAATCATTCCCGTGGGCGGCGCCACTTCCGGCCTGCCCGGCAACATCCCCGAGGCTTTCCACATCCGCCTGCTGATGACCGGACTGGCGACCAAGCTCGAACGCCGTCCTGCCGATATGACGGTAAGTGTCGATGCCGGCGTTTCCCTGGCCCGCATCAACCGCGCCCTGGCAGCGGCAGGGCAACGCTTGTGCCTCGACCCTCCACATCCTGAACGCGCCACCGCCGGAGGATTGGTGGCCTCCAACGCTTGCGGTGGACTACGCCATGCTTACGGCAGTTGCCGCGACCTAGTGCTCGGTATGGCGGTGGTGGACGGACAACTGAGGCGTTATCAGTGTGGAGCGGAAGTGGTCAAGAACGTTGCGGGTTACGATCTACCACGCTTATTCACCGGCTCTTGGGGCAGCTTGGCGATAATTACCGAAGTAACCTTTCGCACCCATCCGCTGCCCGAGCAGGCCGCCACTTTATTGTTCGAGTTCGACGATGAAGCTCAACTTGACGGCGCACGCGCCCGCTTGTTGTCGAGTAAACTCCCGCTGGCCGCCGCCGACTTCTCCGCCGACATGTTTGCGGGGCAGCAGTCGTGGACCATGGCCTTACGCGTCGAAGGCAGTGAACACGAAGTCGCGTACCAGGCCGGGATGGCTGAAGAGCTGCTCGGCCGCGAGATCGGCGAGAGCGCCGATCAGTGGTGGAGCCCAGTCCACGCCGAGCCGGATGCAGCGATGGTTCTGAAAGTGTCGTTGCCACCCGCATGCTGCGCGCGATTCGCCGCCGCTCTTGCATCTGAGCTGGCTATGAGCGTTGGCGAACTCTCCATCGGCGGCCATCTCGGAGTGGGCTTAGTGCGAGTTTCACTTCCGGCCGGCTCTGCCGGGCAGATTTCGCCGGCGATCGAGGCTTGCCGGCGCTGTCTCGACCTCGTTTGCCAAGATCCCGACGCCCGCGCGGCCTGGGCCGACTTCGTCGTCGAAAAAGTGCCGCCAGAGTTCAAGCAGGGGCGCGACGTTTGGGGCCGTCGGCCCGCCGGGCTGTCGCTCATGCAAGGTTTGAAACAACGCTTCGATCCCGCTCGCATACTCTCGCCCGGCCGCTTCGTGGGAGGTATCTGAAGCGTGGAATTCGGTGACGGCCTCGAACTCGGACTCCCCTGCGTACACTGCGGACTGTGTCTCGACACCTGCCCTACCTACAAGATTTCCGGCAGCGAAGCCGCATCGCCACGCGGCCGGATCTACATAATGGAAGCGATCGGAGCCGGGGAACTCGCCTTCGACGACGAAGCCGCGGGCCATCTCGAAACTTGCCTCGGCTGCCGCGCCTGTGAAAGCGCGTGCCCCTCCGGAGTAGACTATTCGCGACGCATCGACGAGTTCAGGCCGAGACTGGCCGCCAGTAAGCGGCGCTCGGAGCTCTGGCGGAAGTTCTCGCGGCGCTTGCACGGCAACACACGAATCTTCGACGTAGGACTGAAGGCGGCGCGGGTGGTGGATTCGCTGGGGCTACGTCGGCTTAGGCGGCGCATTCCGTTTTTCTCCCTGCTGCCGGGGCGCACTGCGAGCAGCAACGGCGTGGAACTAAGCCCCTTACAGCGCAGCAACGTGCATCAGCCTCCCTATCCGCGCGCACGGGTAGCCCTGCTTCGCGGCTGCATTGCCGACCGCGCGATGCCGGGGCTCAATCGCGACGCGGTAGAAGTGCTGCAACGCAACGGCATCGAGATCGTCGAGCTTCACGACCAAGTTTGTTGCGGAGCTTTGGACTTGCATGAAGGGCGTCGCAGCGAAGCATTGGCGCTAGCGCGTGCCAACGTCGACATCTTTTCCGGCGCGTTACAACGAGGTGAGGTGGACTTCGTGGTCTCCACCGCTGCAGGATGCGGGGCGCAGCTACGCGAATACGGGAAGCTTCTCGGCGGCGATTCCGATTACCGGGAGGCGGCGGCACTGCTCAGCGAGCGCCACCGCGATATTTGCGAGTTATTGGTCGAATTGGGATTCGAGAAACCGCGTGCCCCCGGCGCTACGGCCGGGGGAAAAGCCGGAGCCCTCGCTTATCACGACGCCTGCCACTTGCTGCACGGGTGTAAAGTGGAAGCCGCGCCCCGCGCGATCTGTGAGGCGGCCACCGGCACGGCGCCGCTGGACTTGGGCGAAAATTCAATCTGCTGCGGTAGTGCCGGGACTTACAATCTGCAGCAGCGGACGATGGCCGGCCGGCTCGGAGCACGCAAGGCCGAGCTTGCGAGGATAAGCGGGGCGGGAGTCATCGCAGTAGCGAACGTAGGCTGCATGTTGCAACTCAGCCGCGCCTTGGACTTGGCCGGCCTGCGCATCGAGGTCCGCCATCCCATCGAGTTGCTGGCCCAAGCCTACCGCGGTAGCCCCGGTGCGAAGGCCGGACCCGAAGCGAAACGCTGATCAAGTGCCCGTGATATCGGCCAGATGGGCCTACGCGCAGCGCTGAGACCCGCAGGCATACTAAGCTTGATCGGACAATAATTCACAGCGCAAATCGCCTCCGGCTCGCGCCGGAGCGGGCGATTGAGGCTCGTAGCAGAGCTTTCCTGAATAAGGCGGTCTAGGAAGACACCCAGGGCAGGGACCGCACCGTGGCCTCCAATTCGTCTACTTTGGCAATGAGAGCATGAACTGCGGCGCGGCGCTCGCTACGCCCGGCTCTTTCGATCACGGCTTGAAGTTCACGGACCCGCAGATGCAAAAGCTGCAGTTCCTGCTTGGCGCGCTGCCGGGCCGCCTCCTCTATACGCTCGCTCAGACGGTCCACACGGCGCTCAACGGCGGCTACCGAAGAGACCGAAGCGATGCCGAAAAGCGAATACAAATCCCCGAGCCAATCCCCTGTGCCGGCAAAAGTCCGCAGAATCGCAGCTAAATTGCGCAAGGGGTCATTAGCTGCATTTTCCTCGGCGTAAGACACTAATCAGGCTCCGGGCATTGTTTTAGCGGCATAACGCCGCCGGGAGAAGCACTATTTGCGCCACCTTACTTAAGCCGCCTCATTCGTGAAAGCTCGTCGCAAGAGTCGCAAGCGTCCGGCAGATCGGCCCACGCGCAGCGTTGAGGCCCACAATGGTAGTGACACTACGTCGAGATCCCTAAACCCGCATTATTCGTGAAACCTCGTCGCGAGAGTCGCAAGCGCCCGTGAGATCGGCCCAAGCGCAGCGATGAGGCCCGCAGGCGTACTTACAGTACGTCGAGGGCCGAAAAGCGAGCGCGGGCCGAGATGCCGGGTGACTGCGGCCCGCAGCGGAGCTTCCATGATCAAGGTGGGCCGTCCGGGACCGCAACAGGCCACCCGCTCGGCGGACATGAGGTCCAAGAATCGCCGGACATTATTGAAGGACGCGTCTATAATGTCGCCGTGATCATCGACAGCTGCCAAAGCCCACGATCAAACGCACGGCTCGTGCGCCACGTCCCACGCACATCGATGCCGTGCGCGCACGAAACCTTCGCGCACGAAACGGGATGGAAGGAATAAGGTGACGTGTATGGGGTAGAGATGAGGATCTGAATGGGGATAACGGTGAGGATGAACACGAGAGGGATGCCGCAGTGAAGCTATTCACGGGAAGCGTTTCGAGCCCTATCGGCGAGGTAAAGTTCGTTGAGTCCCGAACCGGAGTCTGCGCTTTGGGCTTTGCTGATGGATGGGAAAGACTCGAGCGAGTCTTGCGACGACGCTTTGGCGACACCGCGTACACAACGGTTTCGGCAAACCCCACTGAACTTGCTCTGAAAGCATATTTTGAAGGCGACATGGACGCACTGGACCAGCTTGCCCTCGACAGCGCGGGCAGCGATTTTCAATGTTTGGTCTGGAAGGCTCTGCGCAAGATCGAAGCCGGAGGTACTTGCTCTTACGGTGAACTAGCACGGAAGCTCGGCCGGCCTACGTCGCAACGCGCGGTCGCCAATGCCAACGCACGCAATCCCGTTTCTCTGATCACCCCCTGCCACCGTGTGATCGGCGCCGGCGGCGCACTGACCGGCTACGCCTTCGGAATAGAACGCAAACGCTGGCTGCTCGACCACGAATCCTACTACAGCCGATAGAAAACGGGGTCAGGTCCCGATAACCCCCTGAGACTCTGTGCCCAGGGGAGAAACTATAACATTCTCCCTTGACTCCATTTCGTCGGGACCTGCCTTATCTGGACCTGCCCCCGTTTTCTGCGCTGTTTTATTGGGACATGACCGCCGTTTTTCCCCGCTTTTCCCGCAATAACGAAAAATCGGACCTGACCCTGTTTTTGCGCTGACCCTGTTTTTGCGTTTCCTCCCCGTTATTGCACCACCCTACTGTTCTGCCGGAACCGGGTTTTCACTCGACACCGTTTCCATTTTTCTCGATGAACCGCTCGATGTCGTCGAGGACGGGAGCGATGAAACGCAACGGAGAAGCCAGGGCGCCGAGGATGCGTAAGTGGGTCAGTCCGGGATACAAGCGCAGTGTTACCGGGACGCCCGCTGCTGAAAGTTTTTCCGCGAGTTTACGCGAGTTTCGTGGACCGACCGTGCTATCGGCTTCACCGTGTAGAAGCAGAGCCGGTGGAGCTGTGGGGCTCACGTAGCGGATCGGCTGAGATTCGCCATGCCGTTCTACCGGGCCGAAGATGTCGATGAGATCGGCGTCACGCAGCGGCAGAAAATCATAGGGCCCGGCCAGACCCAGCATCCCCGCGATTTTGACGCCGGTTCCGCCGGCCTCCTCCAGATAGCTCGGATCCAGGGCCAGCAACGACGCTATATGGGCTCCCGACGAATGCCCGGCCACAAATAGAGGTCCCTCGGCCCCGAAGTCTTCGCAATGGTGGGCCGCCCAGACTACGGCACGGGCGGCATCCTGCACGAACACGGGAAATCTTACCTGCGGATACAGAGCATAGCCGGCTATCGCCGTAGCGATGCCTCGCGAGCTGAACGCTTCGCCTACGAAACGATAGTCGTCCTTACTTCCGTCGCTCCAGCGCCCGCCGTGAAAGAATAGCAGCAAGGGGCGCAGGCGCTCCCCGTCGTCTCCATCCTTGGGGAGGTAGAGGTCCAGACGCTGATGGGGCAAGGGGCCGTAAGCAATATCGTTACGGTGCTCGTAGCCTCCACGGCCGGACGCAGCGAGGTTGAGCAGCGATAGCGTCGCCCGCGCCGCCCCAGCGTATAACGGCGATAGGGCGCCCAGAAGGTATGAACGCAGCCGCTTCGCCGCCCGTGCTCTGCCGCGAGGATGGCTACGCCGGGGCTCACGCTGCGAATCTACGGCGGATTCAGCGGCTCGTACTCTCGATACTTTGTCACTCATAGAGAATCCGGAATCCTCGAGAGAGCAGCGCAATCCTGTCGCAAAAACGCAACTCTCGATACTTTGTCACTCATGACGATCCTGGATTCGTCACACCCATCACACCGGCAATCTGTCATGCCCATCAAGCCGGCGATCTGTCACACCCATCACATCGACGATCCATCGCGCCCCACAAGCCGACGATCCGTCATACCCCCACATCGACGATCCATCGCGCCCCACAAGCCGACGATCCGTCATACCCCCACATCGACGATCCGTCATGCCCCTCAAGCCGGCGATCCGTCACGCTCCTCACGCTAGCGATCCGCTATGCCGGCTCAGCGTGCGCGGAAACTCAGAGGCGCTATGAATTCGAACCGGTCACCGGGATAATCGTCCGGTATCGGCGGGAAAGGATCCGCCGCCGCGACCATCCGCAGCGTCGCCTCGTCGAGCACCGCGTGCCCGCTTCGACGCAGAAACTCGCAATGGACAACGTTTCCGCTTCTGCTTATTACGATGCGCAGTTTCGGATCTCCTTCAAGGCGGCGGCGGCGGGCAATCATCGGATATCTCTTGTTCTTGCTCAACCACGCAAAAAGCACCTGCTCATAACGGGAGCGTATCGCCTCCACTCTAGCCCGCGATGCCGCCGTACTTGGGGACGGCCTAGCCGATCGTGCGTCGGCCAAAGCTTGTGCCGCTGCCGGTATATCTTGTGACGGCCGAACCTGAGGATCCGGCATGACACGGTCTTGCCCGACCGGCTGCAACGACGATTCCATACTCGACCCGGCAGTTCGTTCTTCATCAGGCTTGTGACTTTCCAACCCAACCGGCTCGTCCGCCGACGCCTTCGACCGCTCCGATACACCGCGCGGCCGTCCTTGCGCCGTTTCCATCGCCGAATCCGGCTCCTTCACCGACGCGAGCGGTTGCAGCTCCTGCCTGTCCGAATCCGCCTGGCGCAACGCCGGCACTGCGAGCGGCGCTTGCTCGCTAGCCTCCCCTTGCCGCTCCGGGGCTGGAAGCGGGGGGAGGGTGGCTGGGCGGGGATTAACCGTCGATACATCCGGAAGCAAAGCCGGCGACAGTTGCCCCTGTAAACGTATGAGCAGAGGCGGCACTACGCGAGGCAAGGATTGTCGCGGCGTACGCCACAGCGCGAATGCAGACAGGTGCAGCAGCAAAGAGATCGTTAGCGCCGCAACGTAATGCCACCTCGCCGTCATGGCGCTACAACCGCACCCGCGACTCGACGGCAGCCGCCGTCGCAAGTATTGCCGCCGTGCTTCTCAACTCGAAACATCTCATGGCAAACTCGCTGCTGCTTCCGCAGCCGGCGCTACCTGCGCTCGTGCCGGCTTGGTCGCCAAAGACATATTGCGTCCTCCGGCGGCACGCACGGCATCCATTACCGCAACCAGCTTTTGAACGGTCACACCGGCATCGCTCTTCACGACTATTGCTTGTTCCACGTCGCCGTCGAGCAGCAAACGAAGCTCAGCCTCCAAACGGCCGGCTGCCAAAGGCGAACCGTTTAGCGCGAGAAGCCCGTTCTCATCCACCAGCACCTCAATGGGCGACTCGGGGCGCGCATCCGAGGAGTCTGAAGAAGGCAGCGTCACGTCGAGCGCCCGCGGCCGGATGAAGGTGCTGGTCAGCATGAAGAACACGAGCAGCAAGAACACCACGTCAATGAGCGGGGTTACAGTAAGCTGCTCGCGTATGCGTGAGCGTCCTTCAAACTCCATAGTCTTCGCGTGCGACCGCGGCTTGCTCCAACTCGTCGGCCCCGGCAGCGATCTTTCCGAAATGCAAGAGTACGCGCAGGCTACGATCCTTCATGCTCGCGCGAACCCGGTCCACTTCCGATTCCAGGGCATAGAAAGCAGCCATCGCAGGAATAGCCACGGTGAGGCCGAAAGCCGTGGTCAGTAATGCTTCCCAGATTCCTCCGGAAAGCACCGCCGCATCTACCTGCCCGCCGAGTTGCTCGACTTTTTGAAAAGCGCCGATCATGCCCGACACCGTGCCGAGCAAACCCAGCAACGGAGACAGATGAGCAATCGACGACAGTGCCCGGAGCCATGATTCCAAACGCCGCAGTTCCGCCGTTCCCACACGGCCAAGTTCCGCGTCCGCTGCTTCCGCCGTGACTTTCTCGTCGAGAGACGCCGCCAACGACGCTTCGACGACGCGCGCAAGCGGACTGGGACAAGCCCGCAACGTATCCATCGCTGCGGATGAGTCTCCTCTCAAGGCCAACCCAAGCGCTTCATCCACTTCACTCTCGCCGCGACGCAGACGCAGTGAGCTGAACTGAAGCACCTTGAGCACTATGATAGCAACGGCACCAACCGACAGGGCGAGCAGCACGTACATGACGGGTCCACCCTGCGAAAACACTACGTAACCAGGCATGTAGCCTCCTAACCGACATTATTCATGTTCTTCGACCCGGCCTTCTCCGGCGACCACCACGCGGCCGCCACCACCGCTCCACAAAGGCCGTACTCCCGGCGGTAGAGGATCAAGGCCGAGATCATCAAGATAGCGCTCGCGCGTCACCAAAGCCCAGGCCCCGGACTCGCGCATCATTTGCCGGGTAGCGACCGGATCGGAACTTCGCCACAAGACATGCCGTGAATAAAATGCCAGTGAGTGGGGAGATATCTCATAAGCCAACAGCGGCCGCCCGTCCTCGAGTTCGCCTTCCAGGGCAAGCGCAGCACTGCGCATCCCCCGTTCCTGATGCTGCACGATGGCCGCCGGACCGTAGACCAGTACGAGCAAACCCAAGGAAGCAAGCACCATATAAAGGGCCAAGCGCTTGTCGTCACGCGCCCGCCAAGCCTGCCGCACCAAGGGTAGCAACAATAACGAAGCAAGGCCGGCAAGCAGGCCTGTGCATGCCTGCGGTGCCCACCACCACGCGGCCGGCGCCGCGGCGCTCATCACCAGCACTAGCAAAGCGATCCAGGCAAAGGCAAAGGCCCTGAAGGCGGCAGGAAAAGGCTGCTTGGATTCGAACTTCCCGGCCGCATAGGCCGCACCGAGACACAGCAACGGCGGGAAAGCGGGCAACACATAGGTAAGAAGCTTGGTGCGGGCCGGCAGGAAGAAAACCAGCACCACGCCTGCCCAGATCAAGGTGTAAAGATCGGCGTCGCTGCGCTGTGGGTCTGAGAGTTTACGCCACACTCCGGCCGCCACCCAGGGAAACCACGGTAGCAGGCCCAACGGAAGCGCCACCAAGTAGTAGTACCAAGGCGATTGATGGCCGATGTGCGCAGAGCCCAGATAACGCTCGATGTTGTGATGCCACAGAAAAGTCTCGATATAGGCGGGATCGGACAGCCAGGCAGCCAGGTACCAGGGAACCGCAACCGCAGCGGCAAGCGCAGCGCCGCTCGGCACCCTGAGGGAAGCCAGGCAGGACCAGCGACGCCCGAGAGTAAGCATCACCAGCGCAACCGCGCCGGGAATCGCCAGCACCACCGGTCCCTTGGCCAGGGTGCCCAAGCCGACCAGCACATAGAAGGGGTAGATGCTACGGCGCCGGGCTTCATCATCGGTGAACCATAGACCAAGCCAAACCAAAGCCGCGGTCATGATGCAGACCAGAAGCGGATCGATGACGACAAAGCGGCTCACGGCTACGAAACTCAGCGTGGTCGACAGCCCGGCCACTGCCAACAAAGCCGCACCGGGCCCATAAGCCCTGAACGCCCAGCAGCCGGCGAACACTACCGTCAGAAGACCCGACAAGGCCGACGGCAAGCGCACCGCAGCGGCGGTCTGCCCGAAAAGCGACATCGAAGCAGCTAGCGCCCAATGAAAAAGCACCGGCTTGTCGTAGTAGGGCAACCCGTGCAGGCGCGGAGTCAGATAGTGCCCCGATACCAGCATCTCGCGGGCGATCTCCGCGTGCCGCCCCTCGTCGGGATCTATGAGGTCGAAACAACCGAGCCACAAGAAGAACGCGCAACCGGCAACGGCGGCAGCGGCCAGCAAAGCCGCTGCGCCGCGAGATCTAGAACTCTGCTGCTTCAAGCGGATCCGGACTCTCCTCCGGCTCCGTGCTTCTTGATCTTGTACCAGAGATTGCGTTCGCTGATGCCCAGCATCTTGGCCGCCTGCGCCTTGTTGTCGCCGCTTCGCGCCAAAGCTTTCTCAATCATCGCAACCTCGGCGCGGTTGACCGCCTCGGCAAGAGTCCGAGGTTCTTCACCGTCATCGCCCCCACCCGCCGGTGCCGAAGGCTCCGCGGCAACAGCCGGAGGCAGATCAATCAGGTGGGCAATGATGTCTGAAGAGACTTTATCGGATTCGCAAAGCGCGGTAAGGCGTTCGCACACGTTGCGCAGCTCCCGGACATTGCCCGGCCAGTGATAGGATTCGAGCAATTCCAACGCATCGGTATCGAGTACCAAAGGTTTCCTGCCGATAGCCTTGGCCGCCTTCTCCAAAAAACTCGCAGCCAAGGCTCCGATATCCTCGCTGCGCTCACGCAGGGACGGCAGTTTCAGGTGGATGATGTTCAGCCGGTAATACAGATCACTGCGGAACTTGCCTTGCTCGATGGCCTCCTCGAGATTTCGGTGGGTGGCCGAAATCACCCGCGTATCTATATGAATCTGGCGGTTGCTGCCGATTCTTTCGAGCACTCCTTCTTCGAGTATGCGCAGTATTTTCGCTTGCAAGCGCAGATCCATGTCGCCGATCTCGTCGAGAAAAAGAGTCCCACCGCTCGCCAGCTCGAAACGCCCCACACGGTTCTCGGTAGCGCCGGTAAAGGCGCCCTTCGAATGTCCGAACAGCTCGCTTTCGAGCAATTCGAAAGGGATCGCCGCGCAATTCATCGGGACGAACAGTTTGTCTTTGCGCGGGCTCAAGCTGTGGATGGCCCGGGCCACCAGCTCCTTGCCGGCGCCGGTCTCGCCGCTGATCAAGACTCCGCTCCGGGTTGCGGCCACCTTGCGTATCTGCGCGAAAAGCTCCTGCATGGCGGGCGAAGAGCCGATCATGTCTTCGAACTGATTCTCGCCGGCTTCACGGGCTTTCAAGTAGCTGTTCTCACGCTTGAGCGTGTCGGCGTCGAGCGCACGGTCCACCAGGATTTCCAACTCGTCGAGATCGAAAGGCTTGGCGATATAATCGTAGGCGCCCTGCTTCATCGCCTTGACCGCCGAATCGACGGTGCCGAAAGCCGTCATCATCAGCACCGGTATGCCGAGGCCGGATTCCCGAACTTTCTCAAGCACTGCAAAGCCGTCTTTTTTCGGCATCTTGATGTCGGTGAGAACTAGGTCGATGCTGTCATCGAGCTTCGCTATGGCCTCCGCCCCGTTGGCAGCGGTAACGACTTCATAGCCTCGCTGGCTGAGCGAGGCCTGAACGAGGCGGCGAATACGCTCTTCGTCGTCGGCAACCAAAACGATTCGTTCTCTGTTCATCCTCGATACTCCTCGACCCGCATTGGGTGTGCACTCTCCACTGCGCGTGCCCGCGTCCGGCGCAGCCTATCCCGAAAGCGGTAGCCGCACGCGAAAACGTGCGCCGCCTTCGGGGCGGTTGCCTGCTTCTATCTCACCACCGTGCGCGGTTACGATACGCTGAACTATTGCCAAACCCAGGCCGATGCCGCCTTCGCGTTTGCTGGAAAACGGAGTGAACAGTGTATCGCGCAATTCTTCGCTTATACCCGGACCGTCGTCACAAATGGAAATCTCCAGCACCGGGCCCGACAGTGCGCTGTCACCCGCCGCTCCGTTACCGCCACTTCCGCCCGCCGCTTCGTTCCCAGCGATGTGGCGGGCGTGGCCACCCTCGCCATCGTGGCCGCTGCTGCCCCGGGTCCCGCTGCGCTCGCCGGGACCGTTGAGCAGCGTGGCACTGACCTCGACATTACCGCCGGGCTCGCAAGCCTGTATCGCGTTCATCACGATGTTCAAGAACACTTGGTAGATCTGCCCGCTGTCGCACATCAGCAGCGGCGTTTCGCCTTCAATCCGGTTGTGCAGGGTCACTTCCTTTTTGGCGGCTTCGGCCTTCAGAACATGCAAGGCGCGAGTCGCGATGGCAGCAACGTCGGCTTCGCTTTTCTGCGGCGGGGCGGGGCGCGAGAAGTTCAAGACGTCGGTGACGAAGCCGTTCAAGCGATCGGTCTCTTCGTAGATGAAGCGGGCAAACTCGGCACCTTCCGCGTCGTCGAGAGGCTCGAGGCGTCGTTCAATCAGTTGCGCAGAGTTCTTGATAATGCCCAAGGGAGTGCGAATTTCATGGGCGATACCTGCCGCCATCTCACCGAGAAAAGCCAGCTTGGCCGACTGAATGAGTTCTTCTTGCGCAGCCGACAGCTTATCCACCATCTTTTGAAACGATAGCGTGAGCTGGCCGACTTCATCAGCGCTGTGCGGATCCGGGATGGTCTCGAGAGCGCCCTTGTCGGCTATACGCGTAGTGATCTCGGTAAGATCCTTGATCGGCTTCGAGATGTTCGACGAGATGATCCATGCGAGAACCAAACCAATCAAAGTGACGAAGGACCCGAATATGAACACTCGGTTCCTGACTCCCACAACCGGAGCCAAGGCGGTATCGCGCGGCATCATCGCAAGCACATGCCAGTCGAGCTTGGGCAAGGCGCTGTTCTCACGCAACGCGACTTCGCCCACTATGAACTCGCGGCCGTCGGAGTCCATGCGATTATACACTACGGGCGCCGCCCCGGAGATGTGGCGCGAGCGCCCTCCGTAACCGGCTCGCCGTGGAAGTTCCTGGCTACCGGGCGGTGGGGACTCTCCGGCTAGAATCCGGCCCTCCCCGTCAAGCAGCAACACTTCCATTAGGCCACGCTTGCGTCCCGCGTTCACCACATCTTCGAGTGCCGACCGGTCGAGCAACGCAATGAGTGTACCCAGGTAGTAACCGTCACGGTCCGGATCGGGAACCGGCGCTACAAATTTCATGTAAAAAGCAGCGTGGTCGGGAGAGTAAGCGATGCGGCCTTCATCGCCGGAACTCGAAACCGAGTGCGGCGCGATCTCCACGAAAGTCTTGCCGAGCTGCGCGGGATTGCTCGAAGCACGGCACAGCCCCTTGCCGTCGAAAACCATCAGATCGAGATATCCGTAGTCGGCGCGGGCGGCCTCCAGAAACTGAGAGATGGTCTTATCGACGTCGTGCACGACGATCTCTCTCATTATATCTATGTGGGCCCAGCCACGGACGTGCTGAGCATGGCCGATCAGGAACTCACGCAAAGCCGACTCCACCCTCAGCGCCTCATCGGCCAGTTGCTCCCGGATGGTGGGTTCGAGTACGTCGCGTGCGCTGCGGTAAACCAGGAGTCCGTAGATCAGAGTCGGAAGAATCAGGATGACCGCAGCATACAGAAGCAGCTTCCCGCGAATGGAGTTCAGGCTAATCATCGAAACGTATGGGAACCACGCGAGTGCCCTCTATCGAATAGCCGGCCGGAACGTAGCCGATGGCGTTGGGCCTCTGCGCCACATAGGAGAGAATCGCATCGCTCGACCTCAACACCAGCGGCGGAGTTTCGCCACCGAAGTACTTTCGATTCCAGAAGGTCACCAACGCATCGATGCTCGAACGAAGCACCGTCTTGTTGAAAGAAGCCCTGACCTTGCTGCTCGAGGGCGCGTTGATCGGAATCACATGCTCGCCATCGGGCCAAAACTTGATGTCCTTACGGTAGATCCTCTCGAGATCGAGACGGCTCATCGCGCTGACCGGATTACTCGGGTGGACAATAACGACGAAATCCGGCTTCTCGAATGCCCAGGCCGGAACACCCAGTACCAGCACCGCGAAAATCATCCCCCTTGTCAGCCATGCACGCAGCATCGTTCTCAGTAGAGTTTGGCCCAGGAGGCTAATATACCGTTGCCTCCGGTTCCTAGATCCTCCGCCCCCACCCGGCCTTCCAATTTCCACACCGAGCCCCCGCTACCTCTGTAGGCCACGCCAAAGACCAGGGGGCTTCCCGAAATCCCGTCCATATCCACGTACTCGTAGCGCAGCACCGGGTGAAAACCGTGGCCCGCGTTAAACACCGCCTGGGCATAGGCACCCCATGTCGCCGCCGCCGCACCGTCGGGACGGTTGAACGCAAACTCGCTGCTGAACTCCCAGCGATCGGTGATCAGAAGAAAATCACTGCCGACCGTGGTCTCCCAGCGCCCCTCGCTACGATCCTTGAAATGAAGGTAGGAAGTGCCAAAGTACCAGCGCTCTTCCCCCCCAATCTGCATACGGGTACCGAAAGCCTGGCCCTGGCGCTGGGGGCCATGGGTTTCGTCGAGTTGCTCGGTGGCTTGGCCGAACGCGGATAGAGCGAAATCCAGCCGCCCGCTGTGCCAGCGGGTATCGGCCTGAACACCGGTAGTCCCGGTGTCGTAGAACAACTCGGTAGTCAACGGCCGCGAGGAGGTCCACACCAAAGGCGCCGCGTGAATCTGGTTCCAGATCCCTACCGGAGTAAGAAGCTTGCCGGCCCGGAGCCGTAAATACTGGTTGGGCTCGTATTCCAGATAAAATCGCTCCAAACTGAAGAGTTGGCTGCCGATCTCCAAACCGTCTTCGTCGAGAAACAGCGAGTCTTCGAGTTCGGCCTCGACGAACATGGAAAGGTCCGCCGTCATCTCGTAGGTGAGAAACATGCTCAAATCGTCGAGCACTGCCTGCCTAGTGTGGGTGTTGTCACCGCGAACCGTATCTGCGCTCTCGTCGAGGAGTTCGATTCCCGCAGCGATATAGCCGCCGATCAAAAGATTGCCGCCCAGCGCCGAGATACCGCGCTGGTCGAGATTCTGGGACAAAGCACAAGGAGGGGCCGATGCTGCCAAGACGAACACGGCCAGGACAGTGATAAGCAGCTTACGCATTTCCGATAGACTCGATGCCGGGGCCGACGCAGCCTCAATCCCCGCAGGTCAGACTATAACGAGTCGCTGGTTCGCGAAAAGGCTTCCCGCACTCCGTAGCGTGATCATCTTTACGCCCGCTGTCGCAGGGGTCGAGTCCCAGCCATAACTCGAGGCCATCGGACAGCCCGTCATGGTCGCTATCGGGGTCACGATAGTCGGTGCCGAGAATTTCCCTCTCGACGCAGTCACTGAGGCGGTCTCCGTCAAAATCGCTCTCCTCGCCTTCACAGTCGGCAACATCGCCGAGAAGTGCGGAATCGCCGGAGCCGGAATCCGGGCGGCTCGGTTCCACAGACAGCACTACGGCAGACTCGCCCCAAGCGCCGCGTGGCGGCCCTGAGAGCGAGAGCAGAATCGTGCAGAGCGTTACAATCACGAAAAACCCCATGTATCGGTACAGCTTGCCGGCCACTACATCTCCTGTGTTGGCTAATGTTCCGCCGGACCGCCCGGAAGCGACGCTGCACCGTCCCAAGTAGTCCGAAAAAAGCCCGAAGGTGTAGATTAGCAACCATAGTGCCAAGCACGGGAAGCAGTTAAGTAGTTGATTTTGTATGTCGTGGAAGGACCTAGCGAATGCCTGAGCGCCAGGCATTGCGCGAACCCCGCAACGTTTGTCAACAGCGACCCCGCGATCCGAGCCTGCTCGTCGCTCGCTGGCTCGCGGCTCACCACTTTTTGGGTACTCAACGTAGGGTTGCACGCCTGCTGGCCTCATCGCTACGCATGGGCCCATCCGGCCGGTCTCGCGGACGCTTGCGACGCTTGCGATGAGGTTTCGTTAATAAGGCCGGCCAGGTCGAGCACGGCGGGCCCGGGAAGCGGCTTCGAGCACGGTGATTTCGATTACGCCAAACACTATGAACAGGTAACCCATCATCTCGGCGCACTCTTCGATCATGTGCTTGGCGTGGCGCAGGTAATTGTCCCCCATGACGCCCATCCATAGAGGTTCCTGCCCGATGATCTGCGCATAAACCCCCACCATCAACACCCCTACAAACATGAAAGTAAAAGCGCCGGTACGCATGAACTCATCGATCTGTCCGAAAATCACACCGCGGTAGCGCCAGAGCAGGTAGATCACGTAACAAGCCGCCGGCACGGTGAAAAGATAGTAGCCGTGATGGCCTACATGCACGCGCATGAAATTGTCGAGTTCCCGGCCCGCAGCAAACAGGGCGAAGCCGCCGAGAAGACGCAGTAAGGGCGCCCGGTCGCGACTGCCGCGCGACAACCCGAACAAGAACAAGCCTGAAGACAAGATCACGCATAACTGCGCTGCTTCAAGCGGGCCGTCGTCGACAGCGAATCCCTCCGCATGACCGGCCGCACACAAACGCACTATCACCTCGAAGACCCCGGCGGCTATGCCCATGTAGAGGACAAGGCGCATCGCAAACGCCAGCTTCACCAAATACTTCATTTACGAATCAGATACCTTTGAAACCCGGCCGCCCGGAGCGCCCGGCGGCGGCCGGTCGCTCGAGTCGCAGGGACTGGCGCCGGAATGCTTTACTGCACCGGGCTTTACCTTGATCAGACAATAATTAATGGCGTAAACTGCCTCCGGTTCTCGTACCAGATCACTCCATCCGCGGCCGTACTCATGCTCATGCCCGCCAATGCTCATCTGCGGTCGGATACGCTCCGGTCAACGAACGCTCCACACCGCCACGGATGACGCACTCCAACACGTTCCCGCTCATGCATTGTTGTCGGACCAAGACGGTCTAACTATGAGAGGGAATCGTAAAATAAAAAGTCGCCCCCTCACCGGGACGGCTTTCCGCCCACACTTCCCCGCCATGACGCTGCACCACCCTCTGCACGCTCGCCAAGCCGATACCACTGCCTTCGAAAGAAGGCCCGGACTCTAGACGAACGAAGGGCTCGAACAGCGAATCGGCATGCTCGGAATCAAAGCCGATGCCGTTATCACGCACGAAAAATGCGTCTTTCCCTGAATTTCGGCATCTTCCCACGCTGATTTCCGCTTCTTCGGTTTGTGCCGAATACTTCCAAGCATTACCGATCAGGTTCTGCAGCGCCAAACGCAGCAACCTCGCGTCGCCATACACGGTCATGCCCTCGGCAACTTCCGTGGCAACTTTCCTGCCGGGATCCGTGTCCTGGAACTCGTCGATCAGATCGGCGGCGATCTCGCTAAGATCCACTTTCTCGTCGCGCATTCCCGAACGCGTCACACGAGAGAGGCTTAAAAGCCCGTCTAGAAGATCCCACAAGCGCCGCGAACCAGCCTCGATCCGCGTCAAGGAATGGCGTCCTTCTTCATCGAGGAAATCGAGATAACCGTCGAGGAGATGCTTGCTGTATCCCTGCATGGCACGCAACGGTTGGCGAATATCGTGAGCCAAAGAGTGCGCGAAGGTAGCAAGTTCGTTATCCACCATGGCTAGGCGGGCGGTGCGAATCTCTATGAGCTTGGCCAACTCGGCATTGAGGGCAGCTATCTTGTCCTGCGCGGCCTGCCGCTCGATCGCGTAACGAATCACGCGTGACAGTATGTGGCCGTCAATATCGTCCTTCAGTAGATAATCCTGCGCCCCTTCCCGCACGGCTTCGAGCGCGAGACGCTGGTCGTTCAGGCCGGTAAGCGGAACTATGGGCACGCGCGGCTTACACATGTGCAAACTGTGCAAGCCTTGAAGTCCGTCGGCATCCGGCAGGGTCAGATCCAGCAACACGATGTCTACGACTTGGCTCTCGAGAACGAGCGTTGCCTCGGCCATCGAGGTCACCCGCGCGAGTTCGAAAACCTCGCCTTCGACTTCACTGAGATACTCACGCACCAACTCCGCATCGGGTTCACTGTCCTCGACCAGAAGTACGCGTACCTGTGCCGTCGTATGAATGTCGGATTGAGTATGTGACTTAATCGTCATCGCTCACTACTTTCCGCTGTATGGCGGAGCGGGTGCTGCGTGAGGTGCTGATGATGCTCTGGCGTAGCCCGGACAAGAGCATCGATTCCGCACGCTTGCCTCTGGCCGCGGCGGTGCCCCAGGCGCGGGGGTCCCCCACTCGTCCCACATCGTACTCGTCCATATAGCGCGCTTCTCGACGAGATCCCGGTCCCGACGAATCAGGACAGCCTCCCACCATAGCCGCTAGCAGGAAGATTAGCAGTAGATTTCCGGCCAAGGTAGGACGAGTGGCAGCAAAACGCCGTCGCTGCTCAGCCACCGGCGCCGGGAAAACCCGCCGGAACAGAGCTGAGTTCGTCTAAGCAAGGAAACAACTGCTCCAGGCTTGCTATCGAAATACGCGACTGAGTCGCCACCGGCCCGATTCCCACGAAAGCCATGCCCGCCGCCTCCGCAGCCACCGCGTCGCCGGGCTGGTCGCCAACGTACACCGCCTGCCGAGCGTCGAGACTGAAATGATCGAGACACTTCAGCAACATCTCGGGGTCGGGTTTGGGACGTTGCACGTCGAGTACACCGACACAGAAATCGAAGTAGCCTCCGAGTTCGAAAGCAGACAACACCCCCTCAGTGGTGCGACTGCGGTTGGTGGCCAAAGCTACGAAGTAGTCCCGGCGCAGCTTCGAAAGTACCTCACGTAGCCCTTCGCGCGGTGTCATCAGCGAGTAGAAGGGATCGTAAGAGGTATTCGCGGCGCTCTCCAATACCTTGGCCAACAAGGCGGGATCATCCCCATAGTGCATTTCAAACAGTTCGCGCGAAGCCATCGCGTGGCAAGCGGCGGCGGCACTCTCCTTCATCGGCGGAGCACCGGCCTTGCGCAAAACCTCTTGGTAGAAGGCCAAGTTGGCCGCTTCGGACTCGAAAAGAACCCCATCACAGTCGAAAATAACTAGTTTGATTACGCTCACGCCGGCAATGTCACTCCACCGCCGCCATGGCCAGATCCATCCTGCGGCTCCATACATCACGCTCGGCTTCGCGCTGATCTTCGGAAATGCCCGGCTCGAAGCAGCCGTCGGTCTTCCATAGCCCTTCCAGTTCCCCGATATCGGCCCAGAATCCCACGGCCAAGCCGGCCAGCTTGGCGGCGCCGCAAGCAGCCCCCTCCAATACACTCGAGCGTTCCACGGGTATGCCGAGCAGATCGGCCTGAGCCTGCAGTAGGAAATCGTTGGCGGCAGCACCCCCGTCAACGTGAAGGGTACTACCCGGCACCGAATTCTCCCACACGCTTTCCACTACGTCGACGACTCTGTGAGCGATACTTTCAAGCAACGCCCGCACTATATGGCCGCGCTCGCTTCCGCGGCTGAGCCCGCCGATCAAAGCCCGTGCTTCCGAACGCATGGCCGGAGTACCCAGACCCTGAAAAGCCGGTACCGCCCACACTCCGCCGCTGTCGGGCAGCGACGCGGCCAGCGCCGCGCTTTCACCAGCGCTCTGTATTATCCCCAACCCGTCCCGCAACCATTGTATCGCCGCCCCGGCGGTAACTACGTTGCCTTCCAGACTATAGACCTGCTCTTCGCCGATTCTCCAGGCAACGATGGGATAGGTTCCGACTCCGCCCAGTGCCACCGAGTCGCCGGTATTGCTCGTCACCATCGCCGAGGTGCCATAGCTGCACTTGGTATCGCCGAGGCCGAAACAAGCCAGCCCGAACAGTGAGGCCTGCTGATCGCCGGCCATACCTGCCAGCGGAACCGCAGCGCCGAGAACTTCTTCACGAAGTAAAGCTAGATGAGCGCTCGAATCGACCAACTCCGGTAACCAGGCAATATCCAACCCCAGCTTATCGAGCACCCCGGCGTCCCAGCCGGACTCGAAATGAGCGTAGAGTCCGGTGGCGGAGGCATTGGCGTGATCGCTCATGTTGACGTCTCCGCACAAGCAGGTGGCAAGCCAACTGTTGGGAGTACCAAACCGTAGCGTGCCCGAACGCGCCGCCACAGACGCCTCCGCTACGTTGTTGAGAATCCATTCGGCTTTCGGAGCCGCCATCATCGAAGTGATGAACAAGCCCTGGTCTTGTAGTTCCAGGCAGCGCTGTTCACAACGCGTGTCTTGCCAGTTTATCATCGCCGACAGCGGCCGCCCGCTGCCGGCCTCCCAAGCTACGATCGAGGAGCGTTGATTGGCGATCCCCAATGCGGCCACATCCGAGGGTTTAGCCGAAGCTGACTGCAAAGCCTGCGCAATGACCGAGTAGGCAGCATCGCGAAGTTCGGCCGGATCCTGCTCGACCCAGCCTGGATGCGGGTACACGGAACGCAACTCAGCATAGCCACGCGCACAGGCTTGCCCGCTTCGGTCGAAAAGTACGGCCCTGACCCCGGTGGTCCCGGCGTCCAATCCCACTACATATTTAGACAAGATCTTCCTCGCTACCGGCCGCTGTCGATGAGCGCGCCCGGATTCATGATCCCGCAAGGGTCGAGAGCCTGTTTGATCGCCCGGTGAACTTCGATCGCCGCCCCCATCTCTTTGGCCATCCAGTCCTTGCGAACCCGCCCTATGCCGTGATGGTGGGCGATGGTGCCCCCGAGTTCGTGGGTGGTGGACAGCGTCTCCTTCCAAACCGCATCGTAGAGCTGCAACGCACGAGCATAATCACGTTTCACCCCTACCAGAGTAAAGTAGATGTTCGCACCCTGCGTATAGCAATGCGAGACATGGCCCGACATCGCAATGATGTCTTCGATCTTCGAAACCCGCTCAACGACTTGCTCCCACAGTTGCGTCACGCGGTCCCAGGGAATCGCCACCTCGATGGTGTCGGCAACCAGGCCTTGGGCCAAAATGTCGGTAAATTCCGGAACATTATTGCGATGCTCCAGCCAGCTATGAACGGGCTCCGAGCCGTTGTCGCGTCCACCCAAAGCTTGTGTGATCTTGGCTATCTCAACAGCCTCGGTTTCTACCCGCGCGCGCGTACCCTCGCTGAGCAGAAGCAGTACCGGCTTGCCGTCGTGATCAACGTGGGCGAAGTTGCGGCCGGCCTCGGTTCCGTCGTACAGGCGGGTTACCGCCGGGCGCCAACCGGCGCGCAGCATCAGGCGTAAAGCCTCGACCCCGGCCTTCAGCGAGGGCATGGTGTAGCAACTCCCCAACTGTGTCTGCGCAGCCGGATGAATCCTGAAGGTCAACTCGGTAAACACGCCGAGCGTACCCTCACTACCCAGAAACAACTGGCGCAGATCGGGGCCGGTGGATGAGCGTGGCACCGAAGGAATGCGGATCAAGGAGCCGCCCGGCAAGGCGACTTCACAACCTAGCAGCATCTCCTCGATGTTTCCGTAAAGAGTAGAAAACTGGCCGGATGCACGGGTAGCGCACCAGCCGCCCACCGACTAAATGTCGATCGACTGCGGCCAGTGGCCCATGGTGTAGCCCTGTCCGGCCAACGCACGCTCGAAATCGCAGCCGCGCATGCCGGGCTGCACCCTGGCAGTAAGCGTATCGCCGTTTAGCTCCAGCAAGCGGTCCATCTTGGACAGATCCAGGACAACCTGTCCGCTTTGCGCCAGCACCGCTCCGCAAACCCCCGATCCCAAGCCGAAAGGCACCACCGGGGTCTTGGTCGCTTGCGCCCACTCGAGGATCTTGGCTACTTCGGCGGCCGAACCCGGCCGCAGCAGCGCTGACGCGCTCGGTTGAGTCCCGGAGTCCAGGCGCTCGAGCAAAGAACGCACCCAGAGGTCATGGCTCTTCTCGGCTACTTTCTCCGCTTTCTCAACAATTTCCAGTTCGGGAACAGCCGAGCTCAAAGCAGCTAGCGCTTCGGCAAAATTCGTCGGGGCATCGCTCAATGTAGTGTCTCCTGTTCGCTCGTCGCCGGAAACAGCCCGAGCCTATCGATCCAGGCAAAAAACCGAACCCGGCATGCGCGTCCCGAGGCTTCATTACTCACGCACGCGCCGCATTCAGTTCCTTGGCTATCAACGACTCGAAGGCTTCGATCTCACGCTCACGCCGCGCATCATCCCAATTCAAACGTTCGGCCAACAATCGTGCAGCCTCCGGTGCCGCCGCCAGCGTGGCGGATCCGTCGAACATCGCCGAACGGCAGCGGCGCCGGAGCAGGTCGTCGAGCGTCATCACCATTTCGTTGGCCACACTGAAATCGAGTTCCGCTACCGTCAAGTCACACAAAGCCCCGACCGCTTCCATGGATGCCGGCTCACGCCGCATCGCCTCTATTATCCCGGCGGCAGCAACACCATAAGTGCTCCAGAGCCGATCTTCGAGGACGGGCTCACCAATACTGAGGCAGGCCGCGCGGGCCTTGCTTTGGGCAACGGCATCGCCACCGGCCAGAGGCAAGCGTGCGGAATCGATGCTCTTGTCCGGGCTACGCCCGAGTATCGTCAACACCTCGCGCAGCACCCGCTCCGCCATACAGCGGAAAGTAGTGAGCTTGCCACCGACGATGGCGACTATGGGACCAGGCCCGGCCAGAACTTCATCACGCCGCGAGACCTCCGAAGGTTTCTTACCTTCCTCCGCCACCAGGGGCCTGACTCCCGACCAAACCCCGACGATATCCTCACGCCCGGGGCTTTGTTCAAAAGTAGCGGCCGCCGACTCGAGCAGATAGGCAACGTCGTCGTCGTCCACACCAGGCTCCTCGGCCTCTCCGGCATAGAAAGTGTCGGTAGTGCCGATGTAAACGTGGCGTCCGCGCGGGACCACGAAGGTGGAGCGGCCGTCGGGAGACTTCAATACCACGATGTGATCGACCGGAAGCTTCTCACGCTCGACCACGATGTGGATACCGCGCGAAAGCTGAAGCATGGAGTCAGCGTCACTTTGGTAAAGCCCGCGTACGGCCTCGAACCAAGGTCCGGCGGCATTGACCAGGCAACGGCAACGAAGTTCCATGCTGCTGTCACAGCTACGGTCGACAAGCGAGAGCCGCAAGGTTTCGCCGCTGTGCTCCACCCCCACCAACTCGGTATAGGAAGCGACCAGCGCCCCGGCCGCCGCTGCGGACTCGAGGGTTTCCAAGGTCAGTCTCGCATCATCGGTCAGAAACTCGGTAAAACGAGCCGCGCCCGATAGCCGTTCGCGCCTGAGTCCAGCCTCAGCCTCGAGGGCATCGCCGCGCCCGAGGATTTCATAGCCGTGCTCATCGTGACCGCCGGCAAGTTGCATGAAGGTCCACAGACCGGCCGACATTTTCAAGCGGCCGGCCAGTGAGGAAAGCGGCATCAGCATCGGCAGCGGCAAAGCGAGATGTGGAGCCAAGGACCTCAACACGGCACGCTCGCGCGCCGCTTCGCGCACCAGAGAAATGTCGCCTTGAGCCAAGTAGCGCAAACCGCCGTGGATGAGCTTCGAGGAACGGCTACTGGTTCCGCTGGCGAAATCGCCTTTGTCGATCACCAGCGTCTTCAGACCTTGCAGAGCCGCCTCGCGGGCGATACCGGCACCGGTGATGCCACCGCCGACCACCAGTAGATCGAGCAGATTCTCGGCCGCTTTCTCCAGCGCAAGGCTGCGTCCTTTATAGGAAAATTCTATCGCGGCCACGAGGGCGTCCGTACTGCGCCCTTGCTACTTTGTCAATTTGGCGGCCGGGCGGTCGGGAGGCAGCAACCGAACCGGAAAGGGTGAGCGGAACTGAGGAGTACTCGCGGTTGGTCTCAATGATGACCGCCGCCGATTCCGCCGCCGTGGCCTATACCGTGGCCGCCACCATGGCTGCCACCGATTCCGCCACCGTGGCCTAGGCCGTGGCCAGCGCCGTGTTCGCCGCCGATTCCACCACTGTGGCCTAGGCCGTGCCCAGCGCCGTGTTCGCCGCCGATTCCACCGTCGTGGGCTAGGCCGTGGCCAGCGCCGTGTTCGCCGCCGATTCCACCGTCGTGGCCTAGGCCGTGGCCAGCGCCGTGTTCGCCGCCGATTCCACCGTCGTGGGCTAGGCCGTGGCCGCCGCCGATTCCGCCACTGTGGGCTACGCCGTGGCCCGCGCCATGCTCGCCGCCGATTCCACCGTCGTGGCCCGCTTCTCCACTATGGCCGGAGCCTTGATCGCCATCGCCGTGGTGATCCACCACATGGCCGCTGTCGTGATCCGTTCCATCCCCGCCGTGATGGCCTCCACTGTGGCCGGAATCGTGGCCCCCAGCATGACCTCCCGTGTAACCGGAATCATGACGCCAGCCGTGGCCGAAACCGTGAAGCCCGGCGTAGCGGTGGGAAAACCACAGGTCCGGGAAATAGCCATACCCGCCGTACGCCAAGGGCCAGCGATAGTCCGACCAGTAGTAGTAATCCGGCCAGTAGCCGTAGGGGTAGCCGTACGAAGGGTAGGAGGAGTAGGAGGGGGCAGCTCCGATCGATGAAACACGCTCCGGGCTAGGCTCATCGTCAACCCGCTGGGTCTTTTCGAGCAGGGCGCGAATCACCGCCTCCCCGATTCCGGCACGGCGCAGTTCGACGATTTCCTCAGCTTCGACGGCAAAGGCGATATCCCGGGTTTCCACGACGGTTAGGATCGTCTCTTCCGAAATTCCACTATTGGCAAGCATCACAAGGTCATTCACGCTGACCTCGAGATAGCCGGCGTGGGCGGTACCAAGGCCCACAAGCAGAGGAAGCGCCAGCAGCAGGCGTTTCACGGACTTCCTGGGGCGCCGCCGGCTTCACCAAAACCACGGGGCACGCTACTGGCCAGTCGCCATAGATGGTCACGCAAGCCCCCGGGCGATGAACGAACCGCTTCGAAAAACGCATCAGCATCGGGCGTACCCGCCCCTACCAAATTCTCCGAGAGAGTCTCGAGGGCCTCCCCCTCCGGCAGATCAACGAGTCGCGTAGCGGGTTCACCCAGGAAGGCGATCGACCAGTAGTCGGAAAGCAGGTCGCTCAAGTACGCGGCAAGCAATTCGCGTGTAACCACGCGATCACTACGCCGTTCATAAGCCGTGGCGTCGGCCCGGTATACGGACATGATCTCCAGGGTTGCGCCATCGCCACGGCTGCGAAACATCACCGCCGAACCCCCGTCTCGTCGAACCGCCTGGAAGTAGCCGGGTCCCCGCGACCATGCCGCCCGCAGACGCCGCAGCAATGCGTCTGCCCGCCCGGTCAAGCTATGGTGGGCACCCTCGTCCCTGAGTACCAGGATCGCCACGTCTCGCAGGGTGACCGCCAGATGCCGGTGGCTACCCGCACCATGTTCATCGATCACACGATACGAGAAGACCCCGCCTTGCTCGTGCCCGGAGGCCGGCGTAGCGGCATGGTGATCCTCGCCGTGGCCACCATCCAAAGCATCCGCAGCGACGGACCGTGCTCCATGCTCGCCAAGCTCATCGTGCCGCGGCTCCAATTCCGCAGCTTCCGGGTCTGCAGCTTCCGGGTCCGCAGCTTCCAGGTCCGCGATTTCATCGGCAGGCTCGGCAACTGCGGTCAACATGGCGCGAATCACGGTCTCGCTGACCCCTTCGCTTTTTAGCCGCGAGATGTCTTCCACTCGCAGTTCGAAGGCAGAATCGGTAGC
>JAJRWY010000068.1 GCA_024276575.1 Candidatus Binatota bacterium | reverse complement strand
CGGTCTCATCCCGGTCTTGCCGAAGGCTTGGTATGCGGCCCGTAGCCTGCGTCCGGACATGAACCTATTGATGACGCTGGCCGTGGCGGGCGCCCTCGGCATCGGCCAGTGGTTCGAAGCGGCGACAGTAGCATTCCTCTTCTCGCTGTCCCTGGCACTGGAGGCCTGGAGCGTAGGGCGCGCACGGCGTGCAGTCGAGAAACTTCTGGCCCTGGCACCACCGCGTGTGCGCGTTCGCCGTGGCAGCGAAACCGTCGAGGTCGATCCAGCCGCCGTGGCGGTGGGGTCAACCCTGCTGGTACGGCCTGGAGAGCGCTTTGGACTCGACGGTGTCGTAATCTCCGGCCGCACCGAGGTAAACCAGGCTCCGATCACCGGCGAAAGCGCACCGGTAGCCAAACAACCACAGGACGAAGTGTTCGCGGGTACTATCAACGGCAACGGGGCCGTGGAAGTGCGGACCTCCGCGCTAGCCACCGACACGACTCTGGCGAAGATCGTTCGCATGGTCGGCGAAGCACGAAAGGATCGTGCGGAAGCGGAACGCTGGGTCGAGCGCTTCGCACGCGTTTACACGCCAGCCGTGTTCTGCGCAGCCGCCGCGGTGTTCGTGATTCCGCCGCTGCTGTTCTCAGGCCAGTGGAGCCAGTGGTTCTACAGCGCTCTCGTCTTGTTGGTAATCGGTTGCCCCTGCGCTCTGGTAATCTCTACTCCGGTAGCAATCGTGGCCGGCCTTGCGGCATCGGCGCGCAATGGCGTTCTCGTCAAAGGAGGTTACTATCTGGAACTACCCGCGAGGCTCAAAGTAGTCGCCCTGGACAAGACCGGCACGCTCACCGAGGGACGGCCCGCGGTCGTCGACGTGACGCCTCTGGACGATCACTCTGCCGACAGGCTCTTGGCCATAGCGGCTTCCGTCGAGCAACAGAGCGAACACCCTTTTGCCACCGCCATCGTCGAGTATGCACACGGCAAAGGCCTGGACATCCCCGCTGCAGAAGACGTAGAGGTAATCCCGGGCAAAGGCACGAGAGGTAGGGTCGCGGGCAAGGCCTATTGGCTCGGATCGCACCGCTGGCTCGAAGAGCGAGGACAGGAAAGCACCACGGTTCACGAGGCCCTCGAAAGGTCGTCGAGTGCAGGACGCAGCGTCGTCGTCGTGGGGACCGAGGACCATGTCTGCGGCGCGATCACCCTGGCCGACGCCGTACGCAGCGATGCGCGGGCCTCCGTAGCCACGCTCTACGCGGCCGGCATCGAACGCGTGGCCATGCTGACCGGTGACAATGCAGCCACCGCGAGGGCGGTCGCGCACGAGGTAGGAATCGATGATGTGCGCGCGGAACTGCTGCCGGCCGACAAGGTCGCATGCATAGAGGAGCTGGAACGCAACTGCGGAGCAGTGGCGATGATCGGCGACGGAGTAAACGATGCTCCTGCGCTGGCGCGAGCATCGCTCGGCGTCGCCATGGGCGCGATGGGTACCGACGTAGCGGTAGAAACTGCCGACATTGCGTTGATGGCCGACGACCTCTCCAAACTGGCATGGCTGCTTCGCCACTCGCGCCGGACTCTGGCGATTATTAGACAGAACACGGTCTTCGCGCTGACAGTCAAGGCGCTGTTCGTCGTCCTTACGTTCGCCGGCCTTGCCTCTCTATGGGGGGCAATCGCAGCCGACATGGGGGCTTCGCTTCTGGTGGTATTCAACGCGTTGAGGCTTCTCAATAGCACGGACTCCACCATCGCCGGTACTGGCCGGCTTCCCTACACGGCGAACTCCCGATGAGAGGATGCTAACTGCGTCTCTCGAAAGCCATTGCGTCTCAGGGAATCAACACTGACGACGTCGTCGTACGCCGCGCTTCGAGATCACGATGGGCTTCAACGGCGTCTTCAAGAGCGTAGCGACGGCCTATTTCTATCTGCACTGAGCCTTCGGATACCACGTTGAACAAAGCCGAAGCAGCAGCATTGAGTTCGGCCGGGTTGCGAGTGTAGCTCGCCAAGGTCGGCCGGGTAACAAACAACGAACCGCCCAACGCCAGATCCTGCAAATTGAGCGCAGGCGGTGGACCCGAAGCGTTCCCGAAACTGACCAATAGGCCCCTGACGGACAGGCAGCGTAACGAAGCCTCGAAGCTGTCCTTACCCACCGAGTCATAGACCACCGGCACCCCACGCCCGCCGGTGAGATCGAGTACTGCCTCCGCAACCTTCTCACGTGTATAGACGACCACGTGGTCGCAACCGAGAGCGCGAGCTTTGCCGGCCTTCTCATCGCTTCCCACGATTCCGATAACGGTTGCGCCGATCTTCTTGGCCCACTGGCAGGCGATGCTCCCTACCCCGCCGGCGGCGGCATAAATCACTACCGTCTCTCCAGCCTTCAACGGGTAGGTCTGATGCAACAAGTAGTAGGCTGTCATTCCCTTGAGCAGCATTGCCGCCGCAATCTCCTCGGAAATGTCATCCGGAATCCTGACCACGATCCGCGCGGGAAGATTAGCGGACTCTGCGTAAGCCCCTAGCGGCGCCGTCGCATAGGCGACACGATCACCGGCCGCGAAGCCTTGCACCCCCGGGCCCAGAGCTTCGACCCGGCCCGCAGCTTCCAACCCGGGTACGCAGGGCAGAGGCGCCGGATAGAGTCCACTACGATGATAGGTATCTATGAAATTCAGGCCGACGGCACCGTGCTTTATACGCAAGCAGCCGGCAGGCGGTTCGGGCAAGTCCATAGCGACGGACTCGAGCACCTCGGGACCACCGGTCTTACGAAATCGTATCGCTCGCATGATCTCTTCTCCTTCCGAGCGAGGGAGGCTCACCGTCTCCGCACACCGCGCAACAAAGCCCTCCCCCGAGAAACCCCGTGGCGACGCCTCACCTCGTTCTTCGCTCGACTTCCCGCCCTTGTGCTACAACTCGACCAGCGCTCCTATTTCAACCACGCGGTTACTCGGCACCCCGAAACGAAGATAGTGCCGGTAGGAATTCTGCAACAGCACCCGGAACAAATGGGCTCGCCAAGCACCAAGTCCACGGCCGGATTTTACGATCACAGTATCGTGACCGAAAAAGTAAGTAGTGTTCCCCTCGTTGAACGGGATCCCGCGCGCCGCCGCAGCCTCGAGTATGCGCAAGGTGCGGGGAGTCTCCATGAATCCGCTACGCGCGATGATGCGCAAGAAGCCGGGACGGTAGCGTTTTATCTCTATACGCTCCTCCTCGGCAACGTAAGGGATTTCCTCGTACAGTATCGTCAGCATTATGTTGCGTTCGTGAATGACCTTATTGTGTTTGATGTTGTGCAACAGCGTGCGTGATACCCCCTCGGGATTCCCGCACATGAACACTGCTGTACCGGGAACACGCGTGACCGGATGCTCGTGTAGATCATCAAGGAAATAATCGACCGAGAGCGTGCTGCGCGCCTCATACTCGCTTATCCGTGCCACTCCGTAGGCCCAAGTCGTCATCACGATGAAAGCGGCCGCAGCAACGCCCAGGGGAACCCATCCTCCGGCTGCAATCTTGGGAAGGTTGGCTCCAAAGAACGCTAGATCCACTACTAGGAAGGCCGCAGCTACCGGAACGACCAAAGCAGGGCTCCACCGCCAACATCGCACCGCGCAGAATCCCGTGAGAATAGTAGTAGTAACCATCGTGGTAGTAACCGCTACACCGTAGGCCCCGGCCAAATGGGTCGAAGACCCGAATCCCACCACCAGGGCCACCGAGGAGGCCAGGAGAAGCCAATTGACCGCCGGTACATATACCTGCCCCATCTCATCGGCAGATGAGTAACGAACTTCCACCCGGGGGAAAAATCCTAATTGCAGAGCTTGCCTCGTAAGCGAGAAGGCTCCCGAAATTACTGCCTGTGAGGCAATTACCGTCGCCACCGTGGCCAGCAGCACCAGCGGGTAGAGCCCCCATTGCGGAGCCATGGAGAAAAAGGGGTTACTCACGCCCTCAGGATGAAGAATGAGTAGTGACCCCTGGCCAAGGTAATTCATGACCAGTGCAGGAAACACCAGCAGCGCCCAAGCCCGACGTATAGGCCGGGAACCAAAGTGCCCCATGTCGGCATACAAAGCCTCCGCTCCGGTTACCACCAGGAACACGGCGCCCAGAACCAAGAAGCCGGTCATCCCACGACCCGAGAGAAAAGCTATTGCGGCCCGCGGATCGAAGGCCCTCAGCACCTCTGGCGCCTCTGCTATCCAGTGCAGCCCCATCAGCCCAATGCACACAAACCAAAGAATAGTCAGCGGCCCGAATACGGCGGCAATTGCCGAGGTACCCCGGGATTGAAACGCGAACAACACGAACAAGATCCCACAGGCGATGGGGACGACGAAGGGATCGAATACTGAAGTCGCGACTTTGAGTCCTTCAACCGCGCTCAACACTGAAATCGCCGGTGTGATCATACCGTCGCCGTACAAAAGAGCCGCACCAAAGAGGCCGAAAAGAAACAAGGGGAACGTGCGTTGCGCGGCATCCGCACCACGAGGCGAGACCAACGTCGTCAGGGCGAGGATGCCCCCCTCTCCCCGGTTATCGGCACGCATGACGAAAAAAAGATACTTGACCGTAACGACGATGATCAACGACCAAACGATAACGGAAAGTACGGCAATAATATCGACTGGACTCGGAACCGAAGAGCCCAATGCCTCGAAGCATTCACGTAGCGCGTAGAGCGGACTGGTCCCGATGTCGCCGAAGACCACGCCGATGGCACCTATCGTAAGCTTCAACTGACGCGCGGAAGGAGATGCGATGACGTCGCTGGATTGCTGTCCGGACATTGTGATATGCGCCCGCTGGCCTTAGCTAACTACTCGCAACAATCCGCACGCCGCTATGGCGCTCGACATCCGGTGGCGCGTGCCAGCGCGGCAAACGACTGCAGTCCCTTGCCTACGCTTCCGTCGGCGTAGATCCACTGGGGAAAGCCGCTTATGTGCTTGCATCTGCTCAGCGTCTCGCGCGTCCCTTCCTTGGCGCACTCGACGTAGGGAAGATACGATGCGGCGCTTCCGAACATCTGCTTCTGCTTGAGGCAGTAGGGGCACCAGTAGGCGCCGTAGAATTTCGCGCCACTCCTTGCTATGCAACGCGCGAAACTCTTGGTCTTCGTATGCGACGCAGCACCGGCGGGTGCCACGACAAACGCGAGCACCGCGAGCACACAAAGAACCAATGCGGCGGAGGCTAAGCGGGCATTCAGCATGATTCGGGGATCACGGGTACGGCGTTCGTAACTCACAGGCTAGGCCGCCTGGCCAAACGCAGCGACGAGTTCTTCAACCGTGCGGCGCAGCACTGCGGCCTTGGCCTCCCCCGCGTCACCGGCCTCGAACTCGTCTACCGCCGTCGAAAGCTCGGTCCAGGCGCCAGCGTCGAGAAAATCTCTGGCCATAGGATAAAGGATATTGTCTTCTTTCTGTATATGATTCCCGAGCAAACCCACGTAGGCCCGGGCCGCCGCCGCTACCTGCCGCCGTTCGTCCGCAGAAAACGGGCCGCCGCCCTCGAGAGCCGCAGCCATGGCGGCAACATAGCCACGCCCCTCATCATGTTCCGAAAGCATCACTGCGATCGGGCCTCCTTCCACCGGCATCCCCCGCTCGACCAAGGTACGAAACAAGATGTCCTCTTCCTTGCCATGATGGTAGGCATCCGCGAATTCGCGTATGCAGCGCACGAACGAGGCTAGATCCTCACGCTTCGCTTCAGCACCTCCATCCAATGCGTCGCAATAGCCTGACAACGCGCCGAGCAGCTTTTCTATGATTCGGTGTTCGCTCATCAATCTTTCGATCGGGTCCATTTCGACTGTTTCCTCCACCCTCAACGGGGCAACTACACATTAACCGGCATTATTCATGAAACCTTCTGCGAGAGCCGCAAGCGGCTGTGCGATCGGCCAAACCGGACCACGCGCAGGGGTGAGGATGCGCGAAGTCTCAGCATCCGAACGCCAGCAGGCATATTGACACTACGTTGAGGGCCGCAGGTCCGTGAACCAGCACTGCGGGTGTACGAACACGGGCCGAGATTGCGGGCGATTGAGATTCGTAGCAGAGGGCTCATGAATAATGCAGCGTAGTCCATACCGCCCGCAGCGTCACATCACAGCATCCGACGCCGCAGACACTAGACACTCCAGCGCCCGAGACCGCGAATGAAGGCGCAGGCAGTTCGACCGCATGCACAGCGTTCGCTTGCACTCCTACAGCTGTACGCCGCGGGCTTGAAAGAACCGGCCGGCGAGCCGGTCCAGATAGTTTCCGCCTTCGTCGGCGGACTAAAGAATCTACCGCTACGCTACGCACTACGCGCCGGCGCATAGCCTGCATCATTCATGAAAGATCGGCTATGAACCTCGAGGGCCTACAAGCGTTCTCCCAACCAACTGCGGAGCCACTCGAGTCCGTCTTTGTCAAGCGCGCGGCCTACCAGCAAGCATTCACGGTCGCCGCTTACGGCGAGACCATAGCCGGCCGCACCCCGGCTTTGCACACGCAAGTTCTCGACTTCGCCCACCGCCATACTTCGACGCGAGTAACGCAGACCGGCGAACGAGGCTTCCCGCGTGACACGCCCCGCCGATAGCGACAATGTTTCGTAACCGTAACGCCCTACCACAGCCCACAACAAAAAGAGCAGGCCCGGAAGCATCAGCATCGAGACCACCGCTACGGCGGGCAACAGCGATGCGCCGGAAAAGCGGTAGACGAGCAAACCCGCAGCAATACCGTTCAGGCTCATCAACACGCCGGCAGCGGCCCCGATAGCGACACCGCGTGCACGCAGAACACCCCGTATACGCACCACCGTGGCGCCCCCATGATGGCCCACGCTGACACACGCTGGAACCGGCCCCCCGGCGCCGGCTTGCGGTCTTGTAAAGGTATCGAGTTCCCTGACTTCGCGACGCACGATCTCATCGCCGAGCGCGTCCTCGAAAGGACGGTCAAGCGCCCTCGACAGCTCTTCGGCAGCCGCACGGGCGGCTCTTTCCGAAGACGCGGCAAAGACCCTCAAGGGTTGCGGGAAAGATTCGTGGTCCACCACGAGTTCGACGACATACTGGACCCGCCTACGCCCGGGAGAGCCGGAAACTCGAGTAGACAGGCGGACTGCTCGCAAAGCGGCGACTTCAGCGCAACGCTCTGCGTTCGCGAATCTGGTCCTGGAGTTATGAATGAGGGTATCGTCGGCTACTTCAAGACGTTCTCGAAACCCCGAGACCAGCCACCCAGTCGCAACTAACAGCAAACTCAGCACTGTGAGGACCCAGAACGGATCGCGCCACCATCCGTTCAGCGTCGCAGCCAAGGGAACCGATCCAAGAACGACTCCCACGAGGCCGAAGCACACGCCGAACAATCGATAGCTTCCCCAGGCGATCAGTCGCGGACCGGGTTCCAAGCGATAACGTGAAATAATCTGAACTTCTCTGACTTCGCCATCCATTGTGCCACCGCCTTGCTTCGCCGAAGGTCCGGCCGGTCAACACCGCGGTAGTACGAGGATAGCCACCGCAATAGCCGGCCTTTCGACCTCATTGCTATTATCGCACGCAAACTACTGCCCGTCTGCGCCGGACGTCTCTGCTGCCCGCCTACGCCAGCGGCAGCAGCAGCGCTCCTCGCAACCCAGCCAATCTTCCGGATACTGAAGTCTTGCCTGGCCGCTAGAGCGATTTGCGACGGCAGGAGCCCAACAGTAGAACGTGTTCTACTGTCTATGTACGGGACGGTTAATATCTGAGTCTGAAACCGTAACGTGGTTACCGAAGGTCGCCTTTGCGAAAGTCTATATACGGGAAGGTTAATACTTGAGTCTCAAACGCCATAGTTCAATTGGGCCGAACGAAACGGGATCAAGCATGAGCGATAAAACGTCCGCACCGCTAGCCGGGGTAAGAATAATCGAGAGTTCGCTGCTGGGGCCTGCGGCGATAAGCACGCACCTAGCCGACATGGGAGCGGAGGTCATCAAAGTAGAATCGCCGGCCGGTGACTACATCCGAGAGATGACTTGGCCCATCGTCAAGGGAGTCTCCTTGATGCACCTGCACATAAGCCGTGGCAAGAAGAGCCTGACGCTGGACCTGCGCAAGGACGAAGGGGTCGAGATCTACAAAGATCTGGTTCGAGACGCCGACGTCGTGATCGAAGCCATGAGGCCTGGGGCCCTGGCCAGACGCGGACTCGGCTATGAAGACCTGAAGCAGATCAACCCGCGAATCGTATTCTGCAACATCTCGGGCTACGGCATGAGCGGCCCCTACCGGGATCTCCCCGCCCACGGCATCGCCTTCGACACCTGGGCCGGAATCATCAACCCGGCTTACGATGAAGAGGGCTTCTCCTACATACCCGAGCACGCATCCATAGGAATGCACGCCGGCCCCATATTCGGGGCGCTGGGGATTCTCGCAGGCGTGATAAGGGCACGAAGCAGCGGCCGAGGATGTATGCTCGAAATCGGGCAGGCCGACGCCGCAGCTTACATGGACTGGTATCGCAGCGAATCCTGGCTTGCCTACCAACGACCCGAGAGCGAAGTAACCGGCAACAAGGCCGACAATTACGAACGCCGGGCTCCCGGCACCGCCGGAATGAAAGAAGGAGTACGTTATCAAATCTATGAATCCTCGGACGGCCATGTGCTGTTCATGGCTTCAGAGCAAGCTTTCTGGAAAAACTTCTGCCACGGGGTCGGCCGTAACGACCTCTTCGAGAAGTGGCCGGGTTCGAAATACGCTGACCACGCACGTGGCAACCGCGAGTTGCAACGAGAGTTGCGCGACATTTTTAGAACCAAGAGTTCGGCACAGTGGATAGAGTTCGGCAGCGAGCACAATACACCGATCGCACCGGTAAACACGCCCAAGAACCTGCCGGAGGATCCGCAATTTCAAGATCGCTTCCCCCTCTACCCGGTCGAAGGACACGGGGCGGAGATGCTGCCTTTCCCCGTAAAGTTTGAGGATGAAACCCTTCCCGATCCGTCGATGGCCCCGGCTCCCGGAGAAAACAACGAGGAGGTGCTCAGCGAAGTCCTCGGCTACGACCAGGAGACGGTGGCGCGGTTGAAAGCAGCGGGAGTGCTAGGCTGAGAACGAATTGCCCAGGCATGAATAGTGCGGCCGGCAGCGTCGCAATCGGCGCATGAGGTGTAAGGCGTGACACAGAACAACGACAGCCATCTACTGATCGACCGTAGCGACGGCATCATGACCTTGACGATGAACCGCCCTGCTGCGGGCAACGCACTGAGTCCGCAAATGCTGGTCAAGATGGCTCAGGCTTGGTACGAGTTTCGCGACTCCAACGATTTGCGTGTCGCCATCCTCACCGGCACCGGCGACAAAGACTTCTGCGCCGGCGGAGACCTAAAACTGACCATGCCGCTGGTCACCGGGGCGCGACAACCCGAGGACGAATGGGACCATCAGTTGGTGTCGGATTACAAGCTGTTCACCGATGCCATTCTCAGAGGCTTCGAGCTGTACAAGCCGGTAATTGCTGCGGTAAACGGTAGCGCCCTGGGCGGAGGCACCGAGATGACCAATGCCTGCGACCTCCGGGTAGCAGCCGAGCACGCGGTGTTCGGCACCCCCGAAGCCAAGCGCGGGCTGCTACCCGGAGGCGGCTCCATCAGCCGCCTCCCGCGCCAAATACCTTACGCGAAAGCCATGGAGATATTACTCATAGGAGACCCCATCAGTGCTAAAGAAGCACTTGCGATAGGCCTCATAAACTACTGTGTTAACAAGACTTTACTATTACCAAAAGCCCGCGATCTTGCGACGAGACTGGCGGAAAACGGCCCCTTGGCCGTACGCAAGATCAAGGAAGGTGTGCTTCGCAGCAGCGGGCTCCCGCTCGCTGAAGCCCTGGCGATCGAAGACGAGGTGTCAGCCGCCGTGATGATGTCGAAGGATGCGCGCGAGGGGCCGCGCGCTTTCAAGCAGAAGCGCAAGCCCAAGTTCACAGGAGAGTAGGCAACGACTCGGAGGACGGGCAAGGTGAGTCCGTAAAGCCCTGCCAACTCTGTGGGGTCGCCGAAGATCAGCCTGGGCAGCTGCCGAGGCTGCCCAAGTGGCAGATAGTGTTGGCTCGACGTCTCCCCACACGATATCAGTTAGTGTCGCGGGGAGTGTCCCTTGCCGGCAAAAGGGGAGCGAGCAGGGTGGATGTGCCCAGGGGCGCTCGCCCCGTGGGAGAGATGAGAAGCAATTGGTCCTGACTCCGTCAAGCAGTGTAGATACGCGTTCTATTTCGCGTGACCGCGTGGCGGCTGCGGCCGCCCTTGCAGCAGTCGCAGCATTCCTCGTCTACCTTCCGGCGCTTACCAACGGCTTCGTGACCTGGGACGACCGCGCCTACCTGGCCGACAACCCAGGCATGTCCATGTCCGGACTGTCCTTCCTGTTATGGGCGCTTACCGCTTTTCATGAGATGACCTGGCAGCCACTCACCTGGATATCTCATCGCTTCGACTTCATGATGTGGGGCCTCAGTCCACGCGGCCACCATTTCAGTAATATACTCATTCATACCATCAACTCGGCCTTGGTCGCAGTGCTGTCGTCGATACTGTTCAAGACCGCAGTGAGGGAAAACTCGAGTGCACGTACCGCAGGCTCACGCGCAGGAATATCGCGGGAAACTCAAAGTCTTTGGATAGCGGCCATCGCCGGATTGCTCTTCGCCGTCCACCCCATACACGTCGAATCGGTGGCATGGATCGCCGAGCGTAAGGGACTGCTGTGCGCGTTCTTCTATTTGCTGGCTGTCATCGTCCACTTGAGCAGCCAACGAAGCCGCGGCGCGATTAGATATGCTGCCGATCGGAGCGCAGAACCCGGCGCGTTGAGCCTCGCCCAGATCGGGCCAGCCCTTTGCGCATTCTTGATGCTTTGTGCAATCGCCAGCAAACCGTTGGCGGTAAGTTTGCCCTTCGTGTTGCTCGTCCTCGACATATATCCACTCAGGCGGCTTCGCCGCGTATCGGTAGCACGTATCTGGTCGCTGATACGCGAGAAGATGCTGATGTTCGGTTTGGCTTTCGCTTCGATGTCGCTGGCGATGATCGCGCACGCAAGCGCAGGAGGCCTGTACTCCTTAGAAGCACGCTCGCTCGACGTCCGCGTGCTGGTTGCCGCCCAATCAACGGTCTCCTATCTCGCAAAGATGCTGCTGCCGTTCGAGCTTTCACCCTTCTACGCGTTTCCCGAGAATGTTTCGTTGAGCGAACCTCGCTATATTTTTGCCATCGCCCTTCTATCAACGGCGCTGATTGCCTGTGTGTGGACGGTCCGGCGTTCCCCGGTATGGTTATCCGCCGCCGCCGTTTACTTGCTACTGCTAGCCCCGGTGCTGGGGATAGTAGGATTTGGACGCCACGCCATGGCCGATCGATTCGCTTACCTGCCAAGCATCGTAGTGTTCATACTGGTTGCGGTTGGTGCGACTCAACTCGTCAACAGATGCTTGGCTCAGGGCTTCCCCAGACGCAAGACTCTGCTGGCGGCAAGCGCGGCCGGGGTAGCCTTGTGCTTGGGCCTTTCGGCCAGGACTTGGGCCCAGATAGGAGTCTGGAAAGATGACCTATCACTGTGGACGGCGGTGGTCATTAGCAACCCCGACAACTCCCACGTGGCGTTCGCGCACCTCAACCTCGGATCGGCACTGGCCAAAGCGGGGCGCTACGAAGACGCTCTTCGGCACTACCGGCACTGCCTGCGCTTGAACCCCAGTGAAGGCCGGGCCTACCACAACATCGGGAATGCCTTGGCCGCCATGGGGAAACTCGAAGAAGCGCTATCGGCTTACGGCGAAGCTCTGAGACTAGACGTCAAGAACGTGGACGCACGAGTCAACCGCGGTAACGTCCTTTCGATGCTCGGTCGTAAAGACGAGGCCGAAGCTCAGTTTCGGATCGCCTTGAAGCAGGATCCACAACACGCGAAGGGTTTGTTCAATCTCGGGCTGCTCTACGAAGAGCGCGGCGACCGCAACGCGGCGATCAAGTCTTACCGGGCAGCGTTGAGATCCGAACCGCGCTATTCGAAGGCTTGGTCTCGACTAAAGCAATTGCTGCGTTCACGCTCCGGGAGTAGCTCCCCGCCGGTGGATCCCGGAGACGGCTAGCGGGCGTAGCAAAGATCCACGACGGAGCAGGCACGACACAGGATCGCCGTAGCAAACGACAAACGAGATAACCCGAGCGAGACCAGCCTGGATGATCCGTGGCAAGTCCGGGGCTAGCCGTCGCTCGCACCGCATCTTCGGGCGTGTCCGGCGCTCGTATCCGCGCCACCCGGCACGGGTTAGCCCAGCAGACAAGGAGAACGACACGAATGGCCGTAGAAAAACACATCCTTTTCGAAATTGAAGACGGGGTCGGCGTGGTAACCCTGAATCGCCCCGAACGCCTCAACGCGGTAAGTTGGGAACTGGCTAGTGACTTGATCGAGCTGTTTCGCGGGCTTCGTTTTCGAGACGAAGTGCGCACTATCGTCCTCACTGGAGCGGGACGGGCGTTCTGCTCCGGCGGTGACGCTGAGTTTCTGAGCGGCGCTGACGATCGCCCGATTCCGGGCATCTCCGGCAAAGACGAGCAACTACAGCGCTATCAGCGCAAGACTCCGGCCGGCCCCTTCGCCGGCTTTACCAAGATGATCATCGAGGTCGAAAAGCCGGTCATAGCCGCTATTCACGGCCCTGCGGTCGGTGCCGGGCTTGCCTACGCTTTGGCCTGCGACCGGCGTTTCGCCGACAAAACCACACGCATGAGCGCGGCAATGGTTCGTTTGGGCTTCGCACCGGACTGCGGCATCACTTGGCTGCTTCCACGCATAACGAGCCTCTCGACCGCTCTCATGATGGTAGAAACCGGCGAAATTCTCGACGCCGGGGAGGCTTACAAGCAAGGCTTGATCGATGAGTTGGTCGACGAAGGCGAAGCCTTGGCGGCAGCGATGGACTACGCGAAAAAGCTCGCCCAGGGTCCCAGTGTCGCCGTCGACCTCGCCCGGCGTTTCGTACACAAGGCCCTCACTTCTACTCTCGACGAGATGCTAGACTATGAAGGTGTTGCTGCCGTCATGTCGGCCCACACCCGTGACGCCAAGGAAGGCACCGCGGCTTTCGTCGAGAAGCGCAAACCCAAGTTCGAGGGGCATTAGCCGGCAACGCTGTGGATTTGACCCCGGGCACGGGAAGAAGAACAGTGCGTTCGGCTCGTTTTCCAGATGAGTGATCCTCCGTCCAATCGACCTTTTGCTGCTTCCTGGATGCCGCCGGCCATAGCTACGGGCTTGCTGTTGCTCTACTACGCGGTCGGGATCAAACATCTTGACGGTTTCGCCCTGGACCTAGGGTCTTTGGGTATTCCGTCGCCACGCCATGCGAGTTTCCTGCTGTTCTACTCGGTTTTCGGAACAGCCCTGGCGCTGTGCACCTCGGTCGCCCTGCTACAGGCCACCGGCAGCGGGGTTCGTAGTTTCACAGTTACTAAATGGTGGAAGAACTCTTCCGACCGGGCCTGGATTGCAGCGGCAAGTGGAGCCGCTTTTCTGATACCGGCGCTCATACGTTTTTCCGTTCTCAAGGGAGCTGCGATTACCGACGATGAAAGCGCCTATCGTTTCATGGCCGAGGTCCTAGCCGGAGGGCATCTCACCGCGCCCTCTCCCCCGCTGAAGCTCTTTTTCGACAACGTCTTCATGATCAATGATGGGCGGCTTTACGCTCAATACTTCCTAGGCTGGCCGGCACTGATGATGCCCGGGGTTTTCGCCGGTGCGACCGGCTATATGAACTCTGTCTACGCTGCTGCTACGACCCCTGGCATCTTCCTGGTGCTCAGACGCCTAGCAGGCTCCTCCTGGGCGAAACTTGGCCTACTTCTTTATTTGAGTTCGCCGATGTTGATGATGGCAGCCGCCACCGAGATGTCCCACACCACCTGTATGATGGCGTTGGTATGGACGACTTATCTCGTGCAGCGATCCAGAGACGAAGGTTCCGGCCCTTACTTGCACGCTGCCGTGGCGATGACGTTTTGCTTGGCGTTCTTCATTCGTCCGGCTACGGCAGCTGGAATAGGAACTCCACTACTGCTGTGGTGGCTGTCCGGCTTACGCCGCCTCCGGGGACTGGATGCCGTCAAAGCTCTGGGCGCGTTCGCGCTTCCGACTGTTGCGATGGCGATGTTGTTTCTTTGGGTCAACTACGTACAAAACGGCGATCCACTGGTGGTTTCTTATCAGCGCGCTCACAGCTACGCCGCCGAGAACGACTACCGCTTCTCGACTTTCGCCCGGGGAGTAAAATACGCGAACTTTCGCTTCGAAGATCCACTGGGAGCACTGGGAAAAGTAGGAATCGGGCTGTTGCGCCTCAACTTTGCATCCTTCGGTTGGCCTCTGGCTATCGTCTTCGCCCTGTGTTGCCGCGGTGTACAGGGAGCTTGGATCGGCTGGGCGATGACAGGGTCGTTCCTGCTGGTACATTTCTTCGCTTTGGATTCGGGCGTCGATACTTTCGGCCCCGCTCACTACACAGAATTGGTATGGCCGCTACTGATCATGGTGGTGCTGGGAAGCCGGCGCCTAGCCGAAGCAGCCCCAACCCCGAGTTTGAGACTGCTGCCGGCAGCATTGATCGCGGGCTTCATCATTGCCAACCTGTGCGCCTACGCACCGGTAAGGCTCAACACACTGGCGAAGATCGGAACAAACGTAAATCTCCCCTACGCTGCTGTACGGGAAAAGGGCATCAGCAACGCTGTAATCTTCTATCTACGGCCCTGGGTGCGCCAAGACTCGATAGCACCCACCCACCATTTCGTATTCTGGCGCCCCAATAACGATCCCAAACTCGAAAACGACGTACTGTGGGTAAATCACATAAGCCTCGAGGCCGACAAAGAATTGATGAAACAGTTCCCAGGCCGCAGCGGTTATCTGCAAGCCTGGGATCGCAGTGCTAATCTGTGGTTACTGGAACTCGATGGTCTCAACCCCAGCAACGTTCCAACCGTGTACCCTGACTGGAAGGACTAACCTTGATCAGACACCGAGAGCAGCAGCAATCGCTCGCTCATCGGCACCGAGAAGCCGCGGCTCGAGTCAAGCAACGATGCCTCCGGCTTGAACGCACCGCCTAGATAGGTGTCCGCAATTTGCGACCAGAGGTATCCGGCGGTGAAATATTTCCTCGTCCACCCCTCGTAGCAAATGTCGAGTCCCTCACGCGCAGCGACAAGCGCGAGGGTATCGCGGGAAAAATACGATAGGTGTGCCGGAGGCGCGTAGTGGTACCAGAAACGGCCGAGAATTCTTGCAGCCGCCGAATCGATACAGGGAACCTCGATGGCAATCAGACCCCCCGGATTGAGAAGTTCCCTGCAGCGCGAAACCAACCGGCGCGGATCAGCCGTGTGCTCGAGAACGTCGAACAAGGTGATCAGGTCGAATCGAGTGCGGAACCGAATACTCTCCAATGTTCCGAAGCGTACCTTGCCGCGCAAGGAAGGGTTCAAGTGCGCCTCTACCTTGCGGTTGATCTCTACCCCATGGACATCGAAACCACGCGACATCCCCGCCTCGAGCAAGAATCCTGCCGCGCAACCTACGTCGAGCATCGATGCGGGAGTCCGTACATAGCGGCAAATCAGATCGAGTTTCTCGTCGAAATGATGAAGTTTGACGTTGCGCGCCTTTAAATAGTTTCCGTATGACCTCTCGAATACACTCTCGTAATAGCATTTCGAATCGTCATCTGAAGGCTGCGGCCAAGCAAAGACGAAGCCACATTCGAGACAGCGGAGAAGATTCCAGACGCCGGTGCCGGCTTTGCGATCCTTCTTCCTCACCCAAAGGGAAACCGGTTTTTCGCTCTGGCAAAGACTGCAGAACGCAGTAGCAGCGGAGGAAGCCCCTGGCACGGCGATCAACTCCCACCTCGCCTAAAATCGCGCACCTCAGTATACACCACCGAAGACGCGATCAATGTCACCGGCACCACCGATACGGCGTGTCCAACGATCGCAAAAGACACTGCCACGTCCGGATCCACACCCAACAACTCCATCGCAGCCGCAGCAAAGTAGTGATAAGTGCCAACGTATCCCGGAGCCGAAGGTAAAGCCGTACCGAAGGCGATGAAGCCCAGAACCAGAAGCGCCGCATACCACGGCAAGCTCAAATGGAAAGCCCATATCCACAACTGAATCGACACCATCGTCAACATCCACGACAGTGCCGAGAGCAGAACCACGAAGACGACCGAACGCATGGACGACAAAGCGGCAAGCCCGCCGGCCAACTGTCCGGCTTTCTCACCCGCAAACTCCGCCGCACGTACACCGAACAAGGAAGCTACGCGGCGGCAAAGCACCACCAAAGCTCCCGGATAACGGCTGGCAACCAGCGCAACGAAGACGGCCACCAGCAACGAGAATCCGAGTGGATATAGCGCCCCGCCAAGATCGAGATCACTCAGCATTAAGGGGATTCCCGCGGCAAAGAACGTAAATATGCACAGTGCGTCGAGTAACCGTTCGAGCACGACGACGCTCAGGCAAGACGCTCTTGGCACGCCACCGTGCCGGGCAAGATAATCGATACGAAGCAATTCCCCCATTCGTAACGGCAACACGTTGTTGCCGCCGAAACCGACCAGCAGGGACTTGAAAACCAGAGACGGTGAGAAGGCATGGAGTGGCTCGAGCAGGACTTGCGAACGAACCGTAAGGGCGAGCATCCCAGCCAATTTCGTGAATACGGAAACTACTAGAAAAGTGAGCGCCGCTCCCGCCAGTTCCTCGGCTACTTGCGCGACGTGTATATTGCGCACCGCCAAGGCGACGAACACGATGGAAACAGCGATCCCAATAGCGATGGCGGCTCGCCTTCGCGACCCGGTGGACTGCGAAAGAGGAACCGCTATCGCTTCATTCGTACTTTTTCCAGGATCCACGGACAAACACCTATACGGAACAAAGCCCTCCGTGGATTTTCTCGCCGGCTAGCGTCCAGCCGATATTATCGCACTGAGCGCAAAGTAGTCCTCGGTCGTGCCTTCGCGGTCCCCCAGGTTGGCGTACCACCCTTGCTCACCCGGGAACCGATTGCTAGGCAACGCGCAGTACGTAACGTGCTCGAGCTGCATGTCAACCATGGTAATCGACGGCTCGTAGGCGACTTCATAAGGAGCGCCGTAGGTTGCTCCCGGAAAAGGATGGGTCGCGAACAGGAAACTATTGATCCACACTTTCCAAAGTTCACCAGCCTGGTCGTAGATATCGGAATACGGAATCCGATAACTGTCTTGATCGAGATAGATAATACGCTTCGAATACGCGTATTGCGGCAGCTTGGAAATCCCTTCCACTACCCAGACCTTACGCGGCTCCCAGGGCCCGTCATGTATGTAGTCGGCAGGAGCGTCCTTCCACTTGACCGGGATAGCCACACCGTGGAATGTCGCCAGGATCGTCTTCTCACCAAGATACTTCCAGTCCACCCAACCTACGCTACCAGCATATCCGGCATAGCTATCCTGATCGGTGTCTTGACCGAACAACGCATCCGAGCGCTGAGCCGACGACAAGCGACGGGTACGGCGAAGCTGGGGAAGATAAAGCCAGCTATCGTCTTGACGGGTATGATCGAGATAGCGGTTGAACGTAAAACCCGTCCCCTTGAGATCGAAAGGCTCTACGATCGGATACAAGGCCTCTTTGTAACGAACGGCATCCTTGTTGACCATCTCGGGTTTGGGGTCCACCACTGTGCGTTCGCGAAAATACAAACGCCGCAAATGGTCGATAAGGAAGGTACGCTCCACGCGCACCGGCCGCCCGTTGGTCCCCAGCGGTCCCGTATTGCACTCGAAATTGCGAACGTCGAGATCATCCCTCGCGATCGCCGTATTGAAATTGAACATATGCTTGGCGCCCGCCTGCGGGTCGCTGGGGTTCACTTTGGGGAAAGGCATGCCCGCAACGTGATCGATCAAATGAGTACTGTCTTCCGAAATCCGGACCTGCCCCGCATATTTCTCAGTCGCCTCCCGAAAAGGAGGCGGATTGAGCACCTTCCGATACTCGCCGACTTCGATATCGAGACCTCGGTTAATCAGCCATTGAATCGAGGGCCCGTTGAGTTCGGCATACTCGCCAAGATTCGCCGCTTCGATAATCGTACCCGCCACCGGCCATTGCACGGCTGGCTTTGAAGCGGCCGCTTCCTCGGGAGCCTCGGCCATGGCTTCCGATACCTTCTCGACTTTATCGCTATTCTCGTCGAGAGATATCGCTTCCGATTCGGCTTTCGCGTCAACCGCGAGGTCCGGCCCGCCCTTCTTGAGAACTACCTTCGCTTGCGCGTCCGCCTTCTTCTTGGCTGCCGCTTCCTTTGACTTCGCGGCCTCCGCTTCGGCCTCAGCTTTCTTCTTCGCAGCTTCCGCCTTTTCTTTTGCCGCCTTGGCCTCTATGTCCGCCTTCTTCTTGGCTGCCGCTTCCTTTGACTTCGCGGCCTCCGCTTCGGCCTCGGCTTTCTTCTTCGCAGCTTCCGCCTTTTCTTTTGCCGCCTTGGCCTCTATGTCCGCCTTCTTCTTGGCCGCCGCTTCCTTTGCCTTCGCGGCCTCCGCTTCGGCCTCAGCTTTCTTCTTCGCAGCTTCCGCCTTTTCTTTTGCCGCCTTGGCCTCTACGCCAGCCTTCTTTTCGGCCGCAGCTTCCTTTTCCTTCACGGCCTTCGCCTCGGCCTCGGCTGCTTCGGCGGCTCTTGCCTTGGCCGCGGCCTCTTCAGCCGCTCGTGCTTTGGCCGCAGCTTCCGCAGCGGCTCGCGCCTTGGCGCCTTTCTTGTGCTTCGCTTTGCCGCCCTTCTTCCCACCTCGGGCGGCCACCTCCGGCGACGTGGACTTCGCCGCCGCCCCAGCCGTGGAGGCCCTCACTTCGACCGCCGCTTCTCTCGCCTCCACGGCCTTGCTCGCCGCCGACGCGGCCTCTTCAGCAGCCTTCGCCGCAGCCTTCGCCGCTTCTTGCGCAGCTTTGGCTTCAGCCGCTGCTCTCACAGCTGCTTCAGCCTTCACAGCAGCGGCCTCTTGAGCGGCCTTGGCGGCTTTGATCGCTGCCGCTTCAACCACACGAGCCTCATCCGCAGCCTTGGCCACAGCTTCAGCCTTAGCCTTACGCGCCTCTATGACGGCTTTGGTGGCTGCTTCTTCGCAACCTTTGCTATCCTCGCCGGCTAGGCACGCATCCTCTCCAGAACCTCCTCGCAAGCGGTCGTCGCCGCCTCCTCCATCGAGGGTATCGTTGTCCGCACCGCCATCGAGAACGTCGTCGCCGGGCCCACCGTCGATACGGTCCGCACCTTCTCCACCGCTGACGAGGTCATCACCGGCTCCGCTATCGATACGATCATCACCAGACCCGGCCCAAACGGTATCATCGCCTCCGCCCGAACAGACGAAGTCGCTACCGTCGCCGGCATCAACTTGGTCGTCTCCCCCACCCGATATTATGACGTCATCACCCGAGGAACCGGTAATGCGGTCATCCTCGTCAGTGCCGACGCAAAGCGAATCTGCATTGCCGTTGACCACACAAGTAGAAGTCGCTTGGCGTCCCATGCAGCTCTGTCCGGCGGCGACGGATAGCGAAGGAGTCACTACAACACTCGACAACAATAGGCATGCGGCCAACCGAATAGTTCTGGATACGTCCATAATTTCGTGTCCTTTTTTGCGATATTACCACAGTTAATATCGCGTCAGAGAACAAAAAAGAGCACGCAGGAGCCTCGGCATAATTCGTAAAATCGAGCAGTCCTCGCGCCCTGCTCAAAGCCGGGACTCGATCTTCAAAGCTCGTCTTTACAGCCGGGCGACGAGAGTTATCGGGAGCAGCAGCGTTAGACCATAACGGCCTCACGCACACCGCCGCTACTCAGGCATACTTATCGAGCATCACCTTCATCGACTTACGCAATCTCTCCATGGCAACCGCCAGAGTCTGCATTTCATCGTTCGAAGATACTACTATGGGTTGGTCCAGTTCTCCGCGACTCATTGCGTCTACGGCTTCGGTCAGGATCGTTATCGGCCGCGTAACATAGCTAGCCACCACGGAGCCGAGCACCAGCACCAGCACCAGCGCGGCCAGGGTCAGGATGTTGAACAAAGAGCGGATCTCGGATGCGGCGGCGAAAAGTACATCGGTAGAGATAGAATCAACCATGACACCGAGACGCGCTCCTGCGATTCCCGGAACCGATACCGGCAACACCAAGCGGAAGACGTCGTCGCCTTCGCTTCTAAGCATGGATTCGGCCGCAAGGATCTTGCGGCCGAATAACGGCATGTCACGTAGCAGGTTCTCTTCCGTGCCCAGATCGTTGGGACCGCCCCACAACTTCGAGGCGTCGGGATGGCTCAGATAAAATCCGTCAACTGAAACCAGGAAACGAGTTTCGCCTTTGTCTACCGACGCCGAGACCAACTGTAGGATGGTATCCGCGGAGACATTGATGACCAAGATCCCGCGCCGACGCTGAGCTTTGTCGAACACCGGAGTGCTGTACCTGATCACCGGACGATAAGGTTTGACGATCTCACCGTTCTCCCGGCTGAGATCCAGCGCAGACACCACGACGCCGCCTTCAGGCAACTTCATCGCCTGCTCGAAATAGTAGCGTTTGTACTCGTTTTGCAGACGCCCGGCAGGGACCACCATACTACTGTTGCCGTTACGCTCGACCCTCACTCTCTCCATTCCGGCCGCGTCGATATAGCGGACTTCACGATAGTTTCCACGCAGATCCAACAAGCGGGCAAAAACCTGCGAGAGATTGCGCTCAGCCGCATTGATCAGCACTTCCTTGCCGCTGTCGAGAGCCAACAAGTACTGGTCGAGAGAAACCGTGTTGGCTAACAAGAGCACGTCGCCATCAGTACCGGAGAGCACACTTTCGATCTGTGTACGTAGCGACTCGAGCCTGGTCTCAAGACGGTCGAGCCCCTGGGTTCGCAGCGCGGTCTCAACTTGACCGCCGCCGTACCATCCGAGACCGATCAACAAGGGAAGCGTTACCGAAGCGAAAGCCAATAGAAGTTTGTTGCGGATACTACCCATGAAACGCTAGTCTCTCCCTTCACACCACACTACGCGTCCGCAGCACTCGATGAGCCGTCATCGAGCACGCGGTCACTGCCGTATATTGATAAGCTCCCGACACATTGTCGCATAACGTTGCATAACCACGCCCTTATTGCGATCACGAGCCGGCAATCTTAGCGACGGCGTCGATAAAGGACTGCCTCTCCTCATCGGTTGACAGATCGGCAGCAAGACTCTTCGCCAGTTCACCGAGATTCCCGACTGTGGCCGGACCTGCTTCTTTCCAATCGGCTACTCCACGCTTGAAGGTAATCTTGGCAACGGGGCCGATAGCTTCTGTAAGCAGCGACAACACCTGCGGCAACAGAGGTTCCGCATCCGCCAAGCCAGGATCCTGCTCGGCCTCGGCTTCAGCCTGCATACGGGCGGCCTCTTCAGCCCTGGCCTTGGACGAACGAGCCTCGTCGTCCCAGACCAACTCATCATCACCACGGCCTTTGCGACGAGCACCACGACTCTTCTTCGAATCCGAGGCAGCAGCTTTCGACTGCTGGGGCGCCTCGGGCTCGCGTGCGGGTTCAGATTCACGCACCGGTTCGGGTTCAGGCTCAGGCTCAGGCTCAGGCTCAGGCTCAGGCTCAGGCTCAGATTCGGGTTGCGGCGCCGGCAGGTCCGCCATTATTCGAATCTGTCGCGCAGAGGACTGCATCGCCACCCCGAGCAACGAAGCGTCGCCTTCGCCATCGCTCAACACTGCAACGATGAAATCGTCAGCAACCGGCGCAACATGAAGCGACTTACCGTCAACCGCAAAAGACAATTCCTCAACCATACGCCCCGCGCTCTTCAACCCCGCTGTGATACGAGCGACCGCCTTGGCACTCGAAGCGGGAACGCCGGCTTTGTCCTCGGGGAAGGTCGACGCAAGCACCTCCCCACTACGGACTATAAATCCGCATTCCACGCCCTTTACGGTTTCCAGATCTCGCAAGATACTACGCACTAACCTTCACCTACCCCTCTAACCTGGATTATCCACGAAGAGTTCTGCTACGACCGGATCGTCGCTTCTATTTCCTTACACACATCCGACAGCGGGCGTGATCTCTCCGAGACCACAGCGAGAGCTTTCTCATTTTCAAAGAACAAAGAGAGGTCTTCGTACTTGTCCGTTCTAATATTCACCCGGTTGACCTCGCCTAGGACTCCGCTTTTGGCAACGTCTCCTGCGGCCTGAAACAAAAGCTCGAAGAATCCCTCGAGTTCCTTCGGCTCCACGGTGCCGGAAGCTATCTTGCCGGGGGCCGCGAGCACTACCGCGGCACGAATACCGGGGATCTTCTTAGCTCGCTCGAGAACTGAATCGTCTATCGCCACAATCTCCTCCAACCATCCATACCCGGCATATACCCGGATTTCCGCCGCCTATGCTACTTGTCACCACCACCGCTACTGCCCAACTCGCGCAGTTCGCGTTCCAGAGCATCACGGTGTTGGTCCAGTGAAGCCGTCAACTGCTGCACGCGGGCCGCGCGTGCACGAGCTTCCTCTTCGAGCCTCGCACGTTCCGCTTCCAAGCGCTCTTTGGAGGAAGCCAGTTCACTATTGACCTCCGTCATACGCTTCGCCAATTCGGCCTCCCGGGATTCGATCTCCCGGCGCGCCTCGGCTATCTGCTCCTCGCGCGACTGCAACCTCACTCTGGCCTGCGACAACCACGACTCGAGCGACGTGATTTCACTACGCTTCGCCGCAATGTCGGACTCGAAAGTCCGCCGTTCTTCGGCTACGAGCTTACGTTCCGCCTCTATATCGCGGCTAGCCGCACGCAGTTCTGCATCCCTTCGTTCGAACTCACGGGTAGTGCTTTCACTACGCTGCTCGAGAGACGCAAACTCGCTCTCCAACGCGGCGCGATCTTCGGCGAGCTTCTCCAGAGCCTCGTTCACCGAAGCTTCACGCGAATCCAAAGCGGCACAGTCGGCCTCGAGTTTTTCACGCTGGCTCTGCAATCGAGCGCCGGCAGCCTCGCTTTGTTCACGAAGTTTGCGCTGATCTTCCGCCAATGCGGCCGCGCGCTGTTCGAGACCCGCCTGCAGTTCCCGGGCGGTAGTCTGCTCGGCTTCAAGCCGCACGCGGGCCTGCGCGAGCCAGTCCTCCAGCACCGACAACTCCTCGCGTTTGGCCTCAGTCTCGGCCGTAAAACCATCGCGGGCGGCCTGAACGCCGGCCAGCTCTCGCGCCAGTTCCTTCTCTCTGGCATTCAGCACCTTCTCGCGCTCGGCAAACTGAGCCAGCGTGGAAGAACGTTTCCGCTCGAACTCCGCCGTATCGCTTTCGAGAGCATCCCGCCGCCGCTCGACCTCGTTCGTGGCCGCCTCCAGCTCGCGCCGGGCGACATCGAGTTTTTCCCGATCACTGAGCAAGCCGGCCTGCGACTGCGCTAGCTCTTCCTCGGTCGCGGCCACACTGTCGATGAACTCCGATTCACGCCGATCCAACGCAGAGCGCGCTTGCGCTATCTCGGAGTTCTCAGATTCGATGCGAACGCGGCTGTCAGCGAGCCATTGCTCCAAGTCCGACAACTCCTTGCGCCGCAATGCGGTCTCGGCTGCAAATCCATCGCGTTCGCGCTGCACCTCGGCGCGGCAACGCTCTAATTCTTCTTGTTCCTTGCGCAACCCCGCATCGCGCTGATCCAGTTCGCGCGAACGCGCTTCGCTCTTCGCCTCCAAGGCCTCCAACTCGGCCTCTAAAGCCTCACGATCGTTGGCCAACTCGTCCTGTGCCGCCGCAAGTTGTTCCTGCCTTGCGGACAGGGCTGTCGACTCCTCATCCAAACTGCGGCGCGTGGCGACGATCTCGGCCTGCGCAGCCTTACGCTCCTCGTCGAGTTGGACTCTGGCCGCCGCCAACTCCTTCTCTACAAGCGCTCGGTGCTCAGCCGCTCGAGCCTGCTCACGGTTGAGATCCTCGCGGGATTGAGAAACCGCGGCCTCGTCGGCTGAAAGCCTCTTGCGACTTTGCGCCAGCCACACTTCGAGACTGCGTAATTCTTCGCGCTGAGCGGCAGTCTCGGATTCGAAACCCTCGCGATCGCGCCTTACCGACTCACGTTCGCCTTCCAGACTACGCTCCGCTTCCGCAAGCGCCAGCGCGCGCTCCTGCGCTTCGCGTGCCTGCGCCTCGCTACGCTCCTCGAGAGCCCGAAGTTCACTTTCCAAAGCAGCCCGGTCCCCGGCCAAAGCCTCCAGAGCGACCGTCAATTCACGTTCACGATCCTCTAACGCCCGGGCATCGGCCTCGACGCTTTCACGTGCTTGGCGGGCTTTCTCCACCATCGCCTTACGGTCGGAATCGAGCGATGCGCGCGCTTCGGCAATCTCCTTCTCGGCTGCCGCTACACGCTCGGCCAACCGGTCTTCACCAAGGCGTAACTCAGAACGTTTTTCCGCAAGCTCCGATTCGCCGGCCGCTACACGACTACGAGCTTCGGCAAGCCATGACTCCAGAATGCCGAGTTCCCGCCGCTGTTCGGCAGTTTCGGCCTCGAGCCCTTCTCGTTCGCGCTGTACCGCCCGCTTCTCCTCCGCCAGATCCTCCCCGAGCTTACGTAGCTCCTGCTCACGTTGCTCCAGCCGCCGCGCCGCGGTTTCGCTGCGCTCTTCGAGAGCCGTAATCTCTTTCTCCAGAGCTTCGCGATCCTCGGAGAGTCTTTCCAAGGCAACTTTCAGTTCCTCTTCGCGGGTGCCGAGTGCACGTGAGCGTTCTTCGGACTCACTAACGAATTCTCGGCGTTGCGACTCGAGCTCAGCCAATTGCTTCGCAGCCTGGGCCTTGGCTGCCGCCAACTCGGCCTCGGCGGTAGCAGCCTTGTCCGCCAGTTCCTTGTCCAACTCCGCCTTGCGCACCGCAATCTCGGCGTCCACGGTACGCTCACGATCAGCCAACTCTGCCTGGCTTCGACCGATTCGCTCACGCAAATCCGCCTCTCGCTTCTCGATCTCGCGTTGCGCGTCATCGATACGCTTGCGATCACTCTCGACGGCAGTCCTGCTTTCGGCCAGCCATTTCTCCAACGTGAGCATCTCTGCACGCGCCGATTCGGCTTTGGACAGTATTTTCTTGCGCTCGAGCTCCGCTGCAGCGCGAGCAGTCGCGAGTTCGGCGCGAGCCTCGACCAGCGACTGCTCCCGCGCTTCGAGTTCGCGAACACGCCGCCCAATTTCACTCTCTTGTGCGAGTTTGTCGTCTTCGAAAGCCTTACGAGTCTCGGCGAACGCAGCCACGGCAGCCTGCTGCTCCGCTACCGCTTCCGCAAGGCGCGATTCCTCGGCTCGGACTTTCTCGAGCATCGAGTCGCGCTCTTGCTCGAGCGAGCCCCGGCGCTCCTCTATTTCACGGCTCAAGGCCGCAAGTTCAGCTCGAGAAGCCTCGATGGACTTGCGCGACACCTCGCTTTCCTTGAGCAAAGCGGCACGCTGTTCGTCGAGAACCGCATGCTGCCGGTCGAGTTCCTCCCTCTGACGTGCAAATTCCTTCTCATTCTCGAGAGCTTTCTTTTGTACGTCACGCAACAGCGTGCGAAGCCCGGCACTTTCCTGCTCCAACGCCTCGCTTCGTTCGGCCAGGTCCTTCTCCCGCGCCGCGAGTTCCACCCTGAGTTCCGCAGCCTCCGCCTGAAAACGCTCCTTCTCCTTGGTGAAGTTGGCCCGCTCCGTACCCAGCATGTTCTCGCGGGCACCTACCTCCTTGGCTGCCGATTTGGCTTCGGCCTCGATGGCAGCGCGATCGCGGGCTAGCTTCTCGAGTTCATCGTCGAGACGGTCTTGGCTCTCCCTGAGTGCCAACTCCTGCGTCGTCAACTCCTCCGAGCGACGCCGTGAACGCTCGCGAAAAGTGCTCCGCTCAGCCTCCAAAGCCGCGCGGTCGAGCTCGAGTTGGTGACGCTGGTCAATCAGACGGCGTTCGAAAGTATTGGGGTCCAGGCTTTCTTCGCTCAGTTTCTGGAAATCGAGACGCTCGGCCTCGAACTGGCGGCGGTCCTCTTCTAGACGCTCCAGTGCCACCGACAACTCATCGCGCAAAGCGAAGAGCCCGGCGGCCCGCTCGGCCAAGCTGTCGCGCAGAGCTAGGACGGCTTCGACTACGTCTTGCTTAGCGCTCTCAACGTCGAGCACGCCCCCGCTCGTACCTTGAGTTGATTCAGAACCCCCAAACTCGATGGTTTCGTTATCGTCGCGCACGTTAAACCGTCAGCTTCATACTCGCTCCGGCTACAAAACATCCGAGTCGAAACCCGGCACCGGACCTCCGCCTACTCCTTGGTCAAGTTCCTTCAACTGCCTGGAATGCTCGTACTCGATGGCCTCGATGAGTTCCTTCAACTTCGTGTCGAGTTGTGAGAAAATCTCGCTCAACCCGGCCTCATCGTCGTGTTACACTAGACGCTTCTTGAATTCGCTCAAAACGGACTCGCTCATCGTCTGGAGCATCCTCGCCCTAGCCGCACATTCCGCGGCCTTCAGGCAGCGCCCCCGTTGGAGTCAAGGAGAGCCGGACCAGCTCAAGTAACGGGTCCAACCACCCTTTGCAGGGGGACGAAACGGGAAATTATCAGCTAGTTACAAAGCGATGCAACCACAATCTCCGCCGCCCGAAAGCGATATCCGGGATTCGAAACGGGACCGGCCGGCCGGATGGCAAGTTCGACCCGGCAACGACCTGCTCTCACCCCAACAAACAGCGCCGTGGTTAGCCGCCCGGCCACGCGCGGCCGGATGCTCCGCGCCACTGTCGCAGCAGCTACCGTGCAACCTGTTCTACAACCTAGTGAACCTATTGCGCGACCTCAGCGCCTCTCCTACTACCGCCGAGAGACACCTACGCCGCGCTGCAGCATAAGAGCTCGTAACTCAACGCTTGTCAAAACCAGCACAGGTGTTGACGCAGCGCGCCGTATTGCATCCTAGCGTCGCAGCCCGCCGTTGCATGCAGCGCGGCGCAACCCGTAGTATCGACACAGCCATGCTTGCATCCCGCAAACACGATACTGCTCGAGCCGTTTTTCTCGATAGAGACGGAGTGATCATCCGGGACCCAGGCTTGATTACCGCTGTCGAGCAGGTCGAGTTGATGGACGACGCTCCGGCCGCCATGAAACTCCTCGCCGACGGCGGATTCGTGCTCACGGTTGTCAGCAACCAGCCCGTGGTCGCCCGCGGGCTGGTTTCCGAAAGTGAGGTCCGTAGCGTCAACTCGCACATTTCTTCCCTGCTACTCGATGCGGGCGGCGTCGCCCCACACTGTTTCCGCTTCTGTCCCCACCATCCCAACGCAACGCTAAAAAGATACAAACTCGACTGCCTCTGTAGAAAGCCGAGGCCGGGAATGTTACTGGATCTGGCGAAAGAACTCCGTCTCGATCTTTCCCGGAGTTTCATGATCGGCGACCGGATCTCGGATATCGCGGCGGGCCGGCGGGCCGGTTGCCGAACGGTTCTCGTCGAAACCGGTATGCATCTGCAGGCACCGATACAGTCTCCCGATCCTCCGGAAGCCGGACTCGCGCCCGACTACCGCTGCAACGGATTGGCCGCGGCGGCGGACTGGATCCTACAGACAGACAGGGGGCCGCAGCGATGAAAGCCATGGTGCTCGCCGCCGGCTACGGCAGCAGGCTTGGCGGTCTCGGCGAAAACCTCCCCAAGGCGATGCTGCCGCTCGCGGGGGAACCTCTACTTGCACACACGTTGCGCTACCTCGGGTCTTTCGGGTTCGACGAGGTGGTCATCAACCTCAACCACCATGGGAGTAAGATCCGTGAGTACTTCGGAGATGGCAACGAGTTCGGAGTGGAAATCACCTACTCCGAAGAAAGCGAGTTGCTCGGTACCGCCGGGGCCGTTCGCAAAGTCTTGGATTTCTTCAGGAACAGCCGGGATTTCCTGGTCATCTACGGAGACCTACTGATCGATCAAGATCTCTCCGAGTTGCTGGCATTCCACCGCAACCGCGGCAGCGCTGCCACCTTGTTGCTACATCAACGTGAGAACTCCAACAGCTTGGTCGCGATCGACCCGGAGGCCCGCGTCCGCACCTTCATAGAAAGACCGTCCGCAGCGGAGCGCGCCGCCAACCCCTTGCCCTGGGTGAATTCCGGCCTTCAAATGCTCACCCCGGAATTGATTGCACCTTTACAAGAAGGCGTTTTCGCCGATCTGCCGCGCGACGTCTATATACCTAACATTCACTCACGAGTTATCAGCGGGTTCCCCCTCTCCGGGTTCCGCATCGCGATCGACTCGCCGCAACGTTACTTAGATGCGCAACGAGCGATGGAAAACGGCCATTACGGCCACTACCGCGCGAGACAGGAATGAGATAGACGGCTGCTTGGAAGCCAAGGGCCGAGGTGGCCCGGCTGCGAACGGCTCGCTGAGACCGGTTGATTTTGCCGTTCCGTGAGGCTACGCACGGCGTCTGCATGCGTGACACGCACCGTGGGGGATAACACGCGTTGCGGCGGTCGGCTCTGCCGTGCAGGCTAGCCGTCCCACAGCGAATGCTGCGGTACCGCCTCCGGAATACGATGAGCACAGCGGACAAAATCTTGACCATGGAAGTGCTCGCAGAGAAGCTCGCAAAGTTGCGTGCGGCCGGCAAGGTAACGCTCCACAACCACGGGATCTATGACCTTCTGCACATCGGCCACATCAAGCATCTCCAAGCTGCGAGAGAACATGGCGACCTGCTCGCCGTGACCCTGGTGCCCGACAGATTCGTCAGCATGGGACCCTTCCGCCCCGCCTTCAACGAAACGCTACGGGCCCAAGCACTAGCGGCCCTGTCTTGCGTGGATTACGTCGCGATCTCTCCATGGCCGACTACCGAAGAAACGATCCGGCATCTATCACCGTCGGTTTATGTCACCGGCACGCTACGAGAGGGCAAACAGGAAAGCATCGACCGCCTCGCCGCCTACCGCACGGCAGTGGAAAGCGGGAACGGACGGCTGCTTCTCACCGACGAACAGGCCTTTAGTACCACTGCGCTTGTCAACCAGCACATGGATCTGCTTACCGCAGAAGCAAAGAGCTTTCTGCAGCGATTCCGCGAGCAATTCACCCCGGAGAACATCCGTGCAGCACTCTCGGCTATCAAAGACATGCGGATTCTGGTGGTCGGCGAAACCATAATCGACGAATACAACTTCTGCGCAGTGATGGCCAAATCCAACAAGGATCCGATCCTGGCAGCCGAACATCTGCACAGCGAAAGCTATGCCGGCGGCGTCCTTGCCATCGCCAATCATTTGTCCACTTTCTGCGGCGATGTCGGGTTGCTGAGTGCGCTGGGCGAGGTCGATTCACGCGAAGACCTGATCAGAAAGAACCTAGACGATACAATCTGCACGCATTTCATTCGCAAGGCGGCGAGCCCGAACATCATCAAGCGCCGTTTCGTCGAGCAGTACCTTTCTCGCAAACTTTTCGAGGTCTACAACGTCCGCGACGAGAACCTCAGTCCCTCCGAGCACGACTCATTTTGTAACGCTCTAGAGGAATGCGTCGAAGACTACGACTTGGTAATAGCCGCCGATTACGGGCATGGATTGCTCAACGACCGAGCCATAGAGATACTGTGTACAAGGGCACGTTTCCTGGCGGTCAACACGCAGACCAACGCCGGCAACCGCGGATTCAACTTCATCAGCAAGTACAGAAGAGCTGACTACGTCTCGATCGATGAAACCGAAGCCCGGCTCGAAGCACGAGCGGAGCGTTCTGAGATTCAAGACATCGCCCGTAGTATAGCCGCAAGAATGGAGTGCCCGGATTACATGATCACCCGCGGCAAGTATGGAAGCTTGCTATACAGGCCCGAGGAGGGCTTTAGCACAGTGCCGGCTTTCGCCGTCAAGATGGTAGACAGCATCGGTGCCGGAGATGCCCTGCTCGCACTTACCGCTCCATGCATCGCGTTGAAGCTCGACCCCGAGTTGGTTGGATTCGTAGGCAATATCGCCGGAGCCGTGGCCTGCGGTACGATCGGGAACAAGCGTGCTTTGAACGAAGACGCGTTCTACCGCTACATAGAAAGCCTGCTTCGGTGAGCGACCGTATCCGGCGCACCAGGGGATCCCGCAACTATGAACGCTAGCACTTGGCTACACAGTGTAAGACGCCTGCAAGCTCTACTAGAGGCCTTGGCCTTCAGTGACGCCGAGGGACGGGCAATACATTGCGACGAAGGATTCGAACTGTGGCGTAGGCAAACCGAGAAAGTAAAAACCGAGAACCGGACCGTGTTTCTCGTCGGCAACGGAGCCAGCGCTTCGATGGCCAGTCACATGGCCGCCGACCTGGCAAAGAATGCCCAGATGCACACCGAGGTATTCTCCGACTTGTCGCTGATAACGGCGGTGTCGAACGATATGGGATATGAGCATGTATTTTCCGAACCGTTATCGCGCCGCGGCAAGAGCGGCGACATGTTGGTCGCCATCTCGAGTTCCGGAGCATCAGCCAATGTACTTTCCGCAGCCCGAACCGCACGTGAGCTTTCCATGTTTACGGTTACTTTGTCAGCGATGGCGGCAGGCAACCCTCTGAGATCGAGCGGAGAACTCAACATCTACCTGGGTTGCGATAGTTACGGCGAAGCCGAAAGCTGCCACGCCGTAGTGTTGCATCGTTGGATGGACTTGATGGAAGTGCCGGATGCCGGACGCGCGAAGCCATAACGGACCATGTCCCTAACGGACCATCTATCGTGAAAGTTCGCGACACCCTTTCACGGCACATGCCCGTTGGAATCTAGCCCGGATCCGAACGTCGCCGCCGCGGCAGCGGATCTTCAGGAGGAACCCGAGTAACAGTGAGTAAAGCTAGTTCAAACCCGAACGGATTCCACAGCATCGTGGTCACCGGCGGCGGTGGATATGTAGGTTCTGCCCTGGTGCCGACCCTTCTCGACCGCGGATACAAGGTAAAGGTCATCGACACCTTCTGGTACGGGCACGACGTTTTCGGCGCCTATGGCTCCAATCCCGGTTTGAGCTGCGTACAGATGGACATCCGCGACGCCCGCCGCCTGCGCAACGAGGTGGCGAACTGCGATGCCCTGATCCACCTCGCCTGCATTTCCAACGATCCCAGCGTCGATCTCAACCCTGCGCTCGGAAAATCCATCAACTACGATGCCTTCGGCCCTCTGCTCGACTGCGCCGATGCGCAAGGGGTGAAACGGTTCATCTTTGCAAGTTCGGCCAGCATTTACGGCGTCAAGGATCAAGATCATGTCAGGGAGGACGCCGAGCCGGCCCCCCTGACCGACTACGCACGATTCAAGCTTGCCTGCGAAAGGGATTTGTTGGCCCACCGGGGCCGTGGAGATATGGATCGCGTTATGGTACGTCCGGCAGCGGTTTGCGGATACGCGCGACGGCTGCGCTTGGACCTCGCCGTAAACATCCTCACCGCCAACGCGCTGGTCAATCGCCGTATTCGCGTTTTCGGTGGAGGCCAAAGACGCCCCAACATCAACGTAAACGATATGGTGCGCGTCTACCACGCACTTCTCGACGCTCCTAGCGCAAAGATCGACCGCCAGGCTTTCAACGCCGGATACCAGAACAACACCGTTGACGAGATAGCCGCCATCGTTAAATCCTCACTCGGCGACGAAGGAATCGAAATCGCTCACGAAGACAGCGCCGATAAGCGCTCTTACCACATAAATTCAGACAAGATCACGGATGTACTCGGTTTTACCACGCGCTATACGATAGAAGACGCGGTCGAAAGCTTGGCTCAGGCTTTCGACCGCAACCTAGTGCATGACCCGCTGAACAACCCTTTGTACATAAACATAAAGCGTATGCAGGAACTGGGAATCAGTTGAGCAGCCAGCCTGGCGACAAGGCGCCGCCAAGCCTATGGGTTCAACAGTGCACAACCGTAAGCGGCGACTGACTCTTCACAACTTCCGCGTCTTGGCCCAGTCTCTCAACGCTTCGATAAGCCGGTCGCGTTGTCCATCACGAAGCTCGTGAGAAACCGGCAGCGAGACTATTTCGTTTACAATGCGCTCGGTAACCGGAAGCGCGGGAGCGCTGAGATAGGCAAAGGCCTTCTGCCGATGAATCGGGATAGGATAGTGAACCTTGAGGTCAAAACCCCGCTCCCGCATCTGCGAGACAAGCCGGTCGCGTTCAGGGCTTCGGAGTACGAAAGTGCTGTACACAGATTCCGCACCCGCCGGTAGTTCCATCATATCAAAGCTGCCGGACAGCGCCTCGCGATAAGCATTTGCGTGCGAGCGACGCTTGGCAATCCATTGAGGAAGGTAGCGTAGCTTCACCAATAGCAGTGCCGCCTGAAGGGTATCCAAACGGGAGTGGGCACTCACATCGCTGCAATGGTCCCGGTCAGCCAGGCCGAGATTTCTCAGTCTGGCCGTGATCTCGACCTCGGAATCTTCCCGCAGGCTTATGAAACCACCGTCTCCGCACGCCGCCAATACCTTGAGGGGGTGCATCGAGAAAGCCCCCGTCCCGAACGAACCCACGGGCCGTCCACGGTACGACGCCGCAATAGCCTGTGCGGAGTCTTCGATAAGTGCAAGCTTTCGCGTCTCACAAAACTCTACTATCGGTGCCATGTCGCAGGGCGCTCCACACAGATGCACCGGAATCACCGCTTTGGTCCGCCCGGTCAACGCCGCTTCGAGAGCGCGCGGGTCCATGGTCAGGCTCGAGAGTTCGACATCGACAAAGACCGGCACGGCACCTAACAACGCCACCGCAGATGCCGTCGCCACGAAAGAATGCGACACCGTAATTACTTCGTCGCCCGGTCCGATGCCGTGTAACCGCAAGGCCATCAGCAAGGCATCGGTACCGGAGCGCAGCGTCATTACGCGAGGCAAGCATAGAAACTCCGCCAACGCCTTTTCGAGTTCGCGGACCTCGGGACCAAGTATGAGTTGTCCATGGTCTAAAACGCGCTCAATGGCGCCGAGCAATTCAGCTTTCAGGGGACGGAGCTGAGCAGCAACGTCGACGCCGGGAAGCAACTGCACACCTGCATCGCCACCACGCTCTTCGCTTCCCCTATTAGTTGCTTCGGCTCTTTCACGGCCATCGCTCATCCGCCATCTCTCCCGAAACACACTGCGGCTCGAGTGCCGCATATCGAGCCGGCGCAGGCAATGCATAGACTGCCGCCATCGACGGGTTTCAGCGACTCAAACATGGCCGGCCGCGCCGTGAATCACTGCGTCGCGGTATTTGCACACCGAACGGTAGCCTCGGTACACCTCGGCAACCGCCTGCAGAACCTACCCTGGACGGAAGGCCTTAGTGTCACCGCTGGCACGGCCGCGTGCCATGAAAGGCAGTTCCCCGATTCGCAGAGCCGGGTTGCGCAGCACCGCCTTGGCGAGAAGTTCGGCGTTGAAAGCGTGGCCGCTCGATACCACCTCAATACCGCGGAAGGCCGAGACCCGGTACATTTTCAAGCCGTTCAGGTAGCGAAAGTGAAACCCGTACAGAGCACTGACCGTCTTGGTGAACATGAACGAGGCCAGACGGCGGCTATTGGTTCTTATGATAGGGTTTTGCAGGTAGCCCAGCATCACATCGTAGCGCTCGCGCTGCTCGATATAGGCGGTCAACGATTCGAACACCACCTCGTCATCACCGGGGACGACCGTTGCCCAGGAGTCTGGATCGAGCCCCTCGTAGGCATTTAGAATAGAGCGCCCGTTGCCGAGATTGCGCTCGTTGACAACCATTCGACAAGCTTCATGACGCTCACACAAATCTGCGAGCACCCTGCGCGTCCCGTCTGTGGATCCGTCATCGATCAACAAAGTCTCCACTTCCAACGGGAAGCCCTCCCCGACCCGCACGATGGTTTCGACGACACGCGAGACCGTATGCTCTTCGTTGAGGCACGGCACGATCACTGTCAATAACTCGGACTTCTTCTTACCCATCTTCTTACGGTTATACTGCCGGGCTGCAGCGAATGATGCAGGTTAACGCAGCAGCTTCATCGCCTCAAACCTCATCGCGGTGCTTTCAGGTCCTTGCCATTCGCCGATCCTCGCCTACCCCGGGCTTTCCCGTCGTTCGAAAACGGCAAGGAGATAGTAGATGCCGGGATGCCCGTGCTCGAAGACCTTCTCTGCACCAAGTTGGACCGCAAGCCCCTCCTTCCAATCCCCCGAGCCCTGCGCTCGACCCTGCAGTGTTCCAGCGTAGTGCTCGCGAAAACCAGGGTGCCCAAATAGCCGCTGCTCAATCACCGTCCACAGCTTGAGACGGGTGCCCGGCGGCAGCGGGGTATACGACTGTCCCGGTGCGAAAAGGGTCAGTACGATGAAGCGCGGCTTGCGGTCGAGGATGTAGGCTGGATCGTATTGCTTGCGTAGAAACTCGCCTTCGCTCTTTGCGATGAAACGATCGGTAAGCCCGGTTATGTCGATGATCTGTTGCTGCGGACAAGTGAAACCGATTATCCCTATATCCATCAACGCTACCGCGTCTCCCGGCCGTGCCCGGCTTCCGCAAAGCCACTTGGCCAAGCGCAGATGCCCCGTTTCGTAGCCGCGGCCACGAAGCGACACCGCATCATGCAAAAACAACCGTTGTGGCTGCTGTAGCGAGGCCGCTGCTACGGCGGCAAGGCATAGCAGTGCGACCGCTACTCCGCCTCCCAGACGAAACAGCCGCAAGGAGAAAAACCAACTCATGCACAAAAGGCAGGCGACAAGCGGCAGGTAAGGAGCACTAAAGCGCCAGCCGAGCATCCAATCCGGACCAGTAACCAAAGG
>JAJRWY010000067.1 GCA_024276575.1 Candidatus Binatota bacterium | reverse complement strand
GAGGAACCCTTGAGGCAAGCGCTACGCTTGCAAGGCGAGTCGGCGGAAATTCTTTCAGATCTCGCACGCTGTCTGGCTGGTCTCGAGCGGCCTGATGAGGCGGTGGATCTCTATCGTAAGGCGTTGGAGCTTGATCCAGGGGCGGTGCCGCGACTCATTGATGTCGGCAACGCCCTGGCCGAGGCCGATCGGTTCGACGAGGCCCTGGCCTACTTTGCAGAGGCGGCCAGGCTGCGGCCTGATGAACGCGTAGCTTTTCTCAACCTGGGGAACATGCTGCGCAGGCGCTCACGTCCGCTTCTTGCTCTGGCGAGCTATCGTCGCGCGATAGAGATAGATCCCGACTACGTTGAAGCGCGCTACAATGCGGCGAACACTTTGCTTGCTCTCGGGCGCTACGAAGAGGCTGTGAGCGCGTACCGAGAGGCATTGCTACGGCGGCCGGGCGACGTAGATGCGAGCAACAACATGGCCGTGGCGTTGCGGGGACTCGGCAAAGAGGCGCAAGCCAAGGCGGTGCTGACGCAAGTCGTGCAGCGAGAACCTCTGTTCGCCCGTGCGCGCTACAACTTGGCGGAGATCCTCGTTGACGAGGGACGCTACGAGGAAGCGATCGAGAGCTATCGCGCGACGACAACGATCGCCCCGGACTGGGTCGACCCCATCGAGAGCCTTGCCCATCTGCTGGCCACGTGCCCCAAGGCTGCGTTGCGTGATCTGGACTACGCGCTTGAACTAGCCGGGAAGGCGGTTGATTTGACGGCCGGGCGTGAACCGCAGCCGGTCGCAACGTTGGCCGAGGTGTATTTTCAAGCTGATCGCGTTGGCGAGGCGATCACGACGGCTGAGCGAGCGCTCGCCTTGGCGCGCACGGGCTCTCGAGTCGAGTTGGCGGCTGACATTCTCGCGCGATTGGAGCTGTACCGTGCGCAGGAGGAGAGTGCTGAGGGGAGACCGGGGAACTGAGTAGGGATCATCTTCTCAGTCTGCTCCGCCTCAGGGAGTCGCTGCTGTGTCTGGACTTGCTATCGGCCTTTCTTCAGAGCACTTGTTTCGAGTGGAGTTGTCATGATGGAGACTCGGTTTTGCTTTTGGTCAGAACTCTCACATTCTGTCATAGTCTGTTCCGTGGGGGGACGTATATCACACCGTGAAGCGGCGGCATCTGCCCTCAAACGCGTGATCGTGTTGAGCGTTGCGGTAGTCTGCATGTTTGCCATGCCGGCGGATGCGATGGATCGCTGTACTGCGCGGTTCCGTCCGACGGATGGGATCATTCGTGTCTTTGCCTACGGAGTTTCGGGTGCGCTTCGGTGGCAATCTACGGACACTCTACTTAGCGAGTTCGCGAATCCCGACTGCCTGGACAAAGGAACCGCGCGCCGTTGCGAGCTGGGGGCGCCCGGTACTATAGCGCGTGTTACACCGCCTTCGGACTGTAAGATAGTGCTCGTCGATGATTCGGCAGCCTGTACTGCTCACGTACGTTTCTGCGTACCGGGCCAGCGTGTATCTGTTCCCTGCCTCAAGGTTCTCAACGACGGATCGGACGTAGTGTTCAGCGGCTGTAATGTGCACGTGCGCGATGGTACCGGCACGACAGGCGGGGACCCCAACGGGACGGGTAACCTTTTTGTCGGTTACAACGAGTTGCTGTACGCGGATCCAGCGGCGCGCGGTGGATCGCACAATCTCGTTGTAGGGCCGGGCCACGAGTACCCGGATGTAGGAGGATTCGTTGCCGGCAAGTCCAATGTGTTGGGCGCATCCTACGCTACGGTAAGTGGTGGCAGCGAGAATGAGGCCGGAGGAACCTATGCCAGCGTGTCGGGCGGCTTCGAAAACCAGGCGTTGGGTTTTGGCGCTGCTGTGGCTGGAGGCCGTCGCAACATGGCTGGGGGCGACTACGCAGCGGTGCTAGGCGGATTTTATAACCTAGCTAGTGGTCGGTATTCCATTGTGGCCGGCGGATTGGGGGGAGCGGCGACAGGCAAGCACGGTTCCGTGTCCGGCGGGTTCGGAAACCAGGCGCTGGGTCAATCGGCGTCGATCAGCGGCGGCGGGGCGAATTATGCGACTGGATACGGCAGTTCCGTTACGGGAGGATCTTATAATACGGCGAGCGGCTATAACGCCACCGTCAGTGGCGGCGAGTATAACACTGCCTCTGGTGCGCTTTCTTCTGTTGCGGGTGGCGAGATGAACATGGCGATTGGGAGGTGATCTGCGGTAAGCGGTGGTCTGGGGCGGACTGCGAGTCAAGACCACAATTGGCGAGCCGGGCAGCTCTTGCAGGATAAGTGAAGGAGGGGTGTGTCTTGGATTATCGGCGCGCCTCAGTACGGCGACTTCTGATAACTTCTGCCGGCCGGTATGCGCGAACCTGGGTCATCTTAGCGGGCGTGGGACTTGTGTTCGGAGATCCGGCGCCGACCGCCGCTACAACGACCACGCTGGCGACGCAGCCGACGTCGACTTCCACGAGTACCACCCAGATGTTTCCTCGGAACGCTGATTGTCCGACGCGGCAAGTTCCTGCAAATGGGCCCCTTTCGGTGCTTGCAGATATTGTCGCTTCCTCGGCTCCTGAGGCTAAGACCGAAATCTGGTTTATCGGCGACAGCGTGTTTACGACCTGGCAACTTAAATCGTGGAACGTGCAGAATCTAGTCGCTAGAATCCTAAACAACGTCTACGCGCCGTTTTGCGGGAATCGACTTACTGGAAAGAAGACTAGCAGCCTGTCGGACTTTAGCCGCACAAGTCGAGAAGGGATGAAGGCGGCGCGACGTAGTAGAATGGGTCCATGAGCGAACGCTTCGTGGAGTTGGACCGAGATACCCCGTTTCTATTGCCCCCGTCGGTCCAGGATTGGTTGCCGGAGGGTCACCTGGCTCGATTCGTTGTTGAAATCGTCGAGAGGCTGGACTTGCGCGAGTTCGTGGAGGCGTACGCTGGACGCGGCTCTTCGGCCTACCATCCGGCGATGATGATCGGGCTGTTGTTTTACGGGTATGCGACGGGCGTGTATTCGAGCCGGAAGCTGGAGCGAGCGACCTACGATTCGGTCGCTTTCCGTTACCTGGCGGCCAACAAACACCCGGACCACGATACGATAGCGAACTTCCGCAAGCGCTTTCTCAAGGAACTGAGTGAGCTGTTCGGTGAAATTTTGTCGATAGCCCACGAGATGGGAGTTTTGAAGCTGGGCAAAGTCAGCCTGGACGGGACGAAGGTCCACGCCAACGCGTCCAAGCACAAGGCCCTGAGCTGGGAATACGCGTGCAAGATCGAGGAGCAGCTCAAGGCAGAGGTGCAAGAGCTTTTGAGGCTTGCCGAGGAGGCTGACGGCGAGGATTTGCCCGACGGCATGAGCGTGCCGGAGGAATTGGAGCGCCGCCAGGAGCGGCTGGCTGGAATTGCCGAGGCAAAAGCCAAGCTCGAGGCGCGCGCCGCCGAGCGCTATGCACGCGAGAAAGCGGAGTATGACGAGAAGATGGCCAAGCGTGAGGCCAAAGAGAAAGACAGCGGGAAGAAGCCAGGTGGACGAAAACCTGAGCCGCCGCAGGAGGGACCGCGGCCCCGCGATCAGGTAAACCTGACCGACGAAGACTCGCGAATCATGCCGGTTTCTGGGGGTGGCTTCGAACAGTGCTACAACGCTCATGCGGCGGTTGACGTGGAGACGATGCTGATCGTGGAGCAGCACGTCAGCCAGAGCACGAACGACAAGGGCGAAGTATCGGCGGCACTGGACAAACTCGCAGAAGTCTCCGAGGTGATCGGGAGTGCGCAGGCACTGCTGGCCGACACTGGCTACTTCAGCTCGGACAACGTCGAGGCGTGCATCGGCAAAGGAATCGAGCCTTACATCGCGGTCGGTCGCAATGCGCACTACCCACCGCTGTCAGAGCGGATGAGCGAGGTCGCGCCTGTGGCCAAAGATGCCGGGCCGGTCGATCGCATGCGACATCGGCTGAAAAGCCGCAAGGGTCGAGAGATCTATGCGCTGCGCAAGTCGACCATCGAGCCAACATTTGGAATCATCAAATCCGTGCTGGGGTTCCGACAGTTTCTCCTGCGTGGAATGGCGAACGTGAGCCACGAATGGACGCTGGTGAGCCTGGGATGGAACCTCAAGCGGATGCACACCCTGTCGGGCACCCTCCAGGCGGCAGTGTGAGTGCGCTGCCGCTCCAATTGGCGCGATTACCGGGGCCATCGCAGCAGAACCCGGTCTCGGTGGTCGCCGAATCGCCAAGTTTAGTCACCACGCCTGTCATGACCACCAACGCTGGCCACTGCGATGGAAGATTCGCGTCTATGCCCTCGGTCTCAAGACCGACAGGCTGCTAGTACTGGAGTTCATAATCCCGATCGCGCTGGTCATCGATAATACTGGCGGTTGCCCCGGCAGTCCCAACTGCCCTCAGCCCTACACCTTCGACCCAAGCGGCGGTGACTTCTTCGAAT
>JAJRWY010000066.1 GCA_024276575.1 Candidatus Binatota bacterium | reverse complement strand
AGAACTCGATAACGTGGCCGGAGATTTCCCTGAGAGGACTGCCTCCATGTCGGATTCGCTCGCCGTTTTTCGTGAGAGATGGCGGCGGCACGGCTGGGATTGGTGACTCATGGCATCCTCCATGGGATTTAACCTTGATCGGACAATAATTCGCAGTGCAAATCGCCTCCGGCTCGCGCCGGAGCAGGCCATGGGCGCCCGTCCTCGCGCCCGCCTATGCTCACGTACGGTTGGGTGCACTTCGCCCGGCGAACGCTCCGCTCGGCCGCGGCTGACGCGCTCCAGCGCGTTTTCGCTTGTGAATTATTGTCCGATCAAGGTTAAGCAATCCGCGAACGGCTGCTGTTTCTTGCACTGCTGTCTCGACGTTTGAGAACCCGGCATCCCTTTCCTAAGATCACCGTTTCAGCGGCGGCCCTATACGGGTAAGCGTGTTCCCCGCCGCCTGCTACCACTCATGCCAGGCACTATCGACATTGTTGGCGAAAGCTGCACCACGGGTTTTGACCGCCTGCCCTTCGTTTCCCGCTGCTGCCGCGGGGCCTGCTCTCTCGTTGCCGGTACATGCGGCAGCAGGGGTACTACGGCTGGCAGCGGGTGTGTCGTCGCATCCGGCGCTAACGAGGAGGCGCTTGCGGTTGTCGTGGCGAGGCTTGGCCGATAGTGGGGGCAGTTAAATCCAAACGGGTTTTTGTGATCGGACTCGACGGTGTTCCCTTCGATCTGTTGCGGCGCTGGGCCGATCAAGGGGAACTCCCGGTACTGGGTGGCCTGATCGAACACGGTGTCGGCGGATCGTTGGCGTCAACGCTGCCTCCCACATCGGGACCGGCTTGGTCGAGTATCGCGACCGGCAAGAATCCGGGAAAAACCGGCATCTTCGATTTTTTGCATCGCCGCCCCGGTTCGTACGTGTTCCCCCCTATTAATTCGTCGATGCGGCGTGGCAAGTCGTTGTGGCGAATTTTGAGCGACGCTGGACGGCGGGTTGCCGTGGTCAACATCCCGATCTCCTATCCGGTGGAGGAGGTCGATGGAATAATGATCAGCGGCTGGATGACTCCTTATTTTGCCAAGGACTTTACCTTTCCCCGTGAACTGGCTGCCGAGATCGTGCGTGAAGTCGGCGACTATCGCATCTACCCTTCGGAGACGTTCTCCGAAGGGCGCAAGGAGTCTTTCTTCAAGGCCTGCGACGAGCTGCTGGACTTGTTGACGGAGACGAATCTCTATTTGATGAAGAAGCAGGACTGGGACTTCTTCATGACGGTCTACTTCGATACTGACCGTGTCTTGCACCAACTTTGGCATTACTTGGACGAGGACCATCCCTGGCGACAGGGGCGGGATGGTGACCTGAGTGCACCGGTGTTGCGCTATTTCAAGCGTCTCGACGCTTCGATCGGACGACTCCTAGACAGACTGGACGATGATACTACGGTGCTGCTGGTTTCCGACCATGGCATGGGCCGTGCCTCCCGGTTTATCGTGCTCAACAATCTCTTGATGCAACTCGGGTTCATCAAGCTGGCCTCGGATCCTGTGACGCGGGCGAAAGCCTTCGCTTTCAGGAGAGGCCTGACTCTACGCAACGTACACCGCATGCTCGATCTAATGGGCATGGCGAAGCACGCCGAATACAAGAACGTGTATTCTTTCGATCCGATGATAAAGCGTTTCTTCTTGTCCTTCCTGAACGTCGATTGGCAGCGTACGAGCGCTTACTCGTTCGGCCGGCACTACGGATCGATATATCTAAACGTTGCGGGCCGCGAGCCGCAGGGCATCGTCTCTAGGGGAAGTGAATACGAACGCGTTCGTGACGAGTTGGCCGAGGCGTTGCTGTCATACGTTGATCCTAAGCTCGGGCGTCCCCTGGTCGGCAAATGCTTGAAGCGTGAAGATGTTTACAGCGGTGAGTGTTTGGACGAAGCTCCCGATCTAATTGCTTTGCCCTACGATGAATCGGATATCTTCTTCGGCCTCGCCGATTTCGGTTCCAACCGGATTTGGGACCAGACTTATCGCTATTCGGGAATGCATCGAGATCATGGATTGTTCATAGGCAAGGGTCCTGAAATCAAGCGTGGCGAGGCTTTCGAAGGAGGGGCGGTAGTCGATCTTGCACCGACTATATTGCACTTACTCGGTTTGGAGATTCCCTGCGATATGGACGGAAGCCCATTGTTATCCGCGTTTACCGACGAGTTCCGCCGCGAATTCCCCGTAAGAAAGAGCCCGGCTGCTTCGCTGCCGTCCGGGCCTTCCGAACGAGATTACAGCCCTGAAGAGGAGGCCGAAATCATGGGGCGCCTGCGTGATCTCGGATACCTCAACTGATCGTGTAGCTCGAAGTGTTAATGAAAGGCTTTGCCGCCAAGCCGGGTCGTCCCCGGTTGCTGCTACGGTCTTCGCCGGCAGGTTAGAGTGAAACGTGTCTTTGCGCTACTGCTGATCATCTTCGCCGTTTGCGGGCCGGTACAACTGTGGCCGGTGTTCCCGCTGCCTCTGCTTCTTGCCGGGTTGCTATGGCTTCCCGGACGCGTGGCGCTCGATCTACATCGTCGCGCCGGCCTGCCGGCCCGCCACATGCCGGTGGATGAGGGACCCGGCCGGGTAGCGTTGGAGGTTGCGCTGGGCTTGGCGCTTCTGATTCCGTCGCTGCTTCCGTTATTCCTATTCGAGATGCAGCTGGGCCTTGCGACTTACACTGTTGCTGCGGTTGATCTGTTCCTGGCCGCGCTGGCGCTGGGTTCGCGAGGTGTTTCCGACCCTTTTGCCAAAGCGGTTCCGGCTGAGTTTGTCGTTTCGCAGTGGCGCGCCGTGGTGGCGGCGACGCTGTTGTTGCTGCCTGTCGTGATCGTCTACGCCGGCGGCACCGTCGACGACTGGTGGGACGGTGCTTTCGTAAAAGCCTATGCCTCTTTGCCTACGCTTGGGTTTCAAGAGCCGGTTCTCGGCAGCGGCAGGGTGCACCCGCGCTTCTTGTGGAACGTGTGGCTTAGTCTGCAGGCGCTATTGCTCTACCTCCATCCCATGGAAAGCGGGCAATCAACGGAGAGTTGGCTTCTCCAGGCCCGCTATCTTGCGCCGGTGGTGTGCTTCCTGGCGATGGCGGCGCAGATGTTTTTCGCGGCGTCATTGTTCCCGCTACGCTCGAAGGCGGCCACCGCCACGCTGTGGTTGGCACCCTTATGGATCTACTCGACCGAGGCCTTGCCGTTCTTCACGCGACTACATCAAGACAAGTTCGTCGCTTGTCTGATTCTTCTGCCACTCTTGCTCGGGCTCGGACTTCGATGTTTACGCGCAAGCAGTGCTTCGCTGTTGTTGCTATTGAGTGCGGTGGCGGCAGCCTGTGTCTCGGTTCACAGCCTAGTCTACTGTGTAGGTGTGCTGGGGCTCTCTTTGTGTGCCATTGGACGCTTGCTCGCGGTTGCCCGAGGCGGGCTTCGACTAAGGCGGGCACGTGCGGCTGTGGTTGTGCTCGGGGTTGCCGCGGTGCCCGCTTTGTATCCCCTGGCGCAACGAGTCGCCGTGCGACTGGTCTTCAGCGCGGAAGGGATAGGGCTGTCGACTCCCGACAATCCGGTGGTCAGGGCGCACCTGTGGCTGGGACGCTTGCTATGGCCCGACAGTCCGGCCTACATCGTGAGCCCGCCCGCAGTGTTCGGCCCGATCGCGTTGCTAGCGGTTGCGGCTCTGTGGCTTGCCTGGCGGCGACGCCGTGATGAAGATGCCGCGGTGCTGTTGGCCCTGGCCGCCGGCCCTTGCGTCATATTGTTTACACCTTTTGTAGCAGCAGCAGCAGGTTCGCTATGGGTCCCCTGGATGCTCTACCGGCTGGGTTGGCTGGTCCCGGTTGCGGCTTTGCTGGGTTTCTGTTTCGCGTGCATTCAAGAGCTTGAACGCCCGCTGGCTCGGTTGTTTTGCAATACACTGTTCGTCGCGTTGGCTTTGGCGTTGAGCGTTCCGAGTGCGTTGGACCGTCTGCGTCGTGATATGCACGAGCACCCGGCGGAAACTGTGAAGGCACCGCGCGGCGACAGTTTGCAAGTATACCGTTTCCTCGAGGGTAGCGGACGCAGTGGAACGGTGATGGCTCCGCCCGGCTTCTCCTTGTTGTTGCCCGCGATGAGTGGTCGCTCGGTAGTCGCACTGTCCGAACGCGGGACTTTGGTATTCTCCGGCGACGAAAGAGTTGCTTATCAACGCATCGCCGACCGCGCCCTGTTCTATTCTTCCTATGCGAGCGCCGGCGACCGGGAGCGCATAGCATTGCGTTGGTCAGTCAGCCATGCGGTGTTCCCTCTTCGTAGAGTCCCGCGTGGTGCCGAAGACAGAATCCTACGCCGTTTTTCCGCAGATGGTTTTCTTGCTTCCCGGCACGATGACCGCCGCGCGGCTTATATGGACGAAGTGCTCGAGCTGCTACCTGCTTCGTGGGTGCCGGTATTCAGCAATCCTGGCTTCGTAGTTTTCGAAACCGGCATCGATTCCGCCGCGCGAGCACGTGCCGTCTTGGATCGCGACAGTGATGATGCCCGAGGCGCCGGGGCACATATACGACCGCTCGAGCCTGCGTGGATGGCTGCTTTCGATCCGCCTGCGGAAGACCGTGCTTTACCTGCTCTAGAGCGTGCGGAGCGTCTGCGTATGCGGAGGCGGGCCTTATCGGGCGGAAGACTGCTCGGCGCCACCGAAGGCACTCCGGGCTTGCGGGTGGAGAGTACTCCGGCGCCTTTTGGTCTGAACTCGTCATCGAAGTTCGTGTGGGCGGCGAAAACTCTGTTGTGGGAGGATAACGTCTCCGAGGTGTCGCTGCGTATCGATCTTGGGCTGGAATGTGAAATCGAAGCGCTGCAACTATTTCCGTATCAAGAACGGCCTCTGCGCGAGGTGTGGGAAATTAGAGTAGGTTCTCGCACGCTGCGCAGGGTTGCCGCGGGCGCGGTGCCGATAACCATCCAACTTGGAGGTCTGCGGGCCAGCGGTGTGGATATTTCGCTGCGTTCGATGATGTCGCTGCCATTGGCTCTCGAGAACATCCGCTTGCTCGGTGACTCGAACAGCTGTGACGGGGTTTGGCCTCGATACACTGAGCGTATCGACGCTGCAGCGGCAGGCTACACAGAACTGCTGGATTTGGCTGTGAGCCACCCGGGCAATGTGAAGCCCGCGTTGGCCATCGCTTCGCGTCTTGAAGACCGAGGCGAGTATGCCGATGCGGCCGCGCTGCTGGCGGCGGCACTTGCGCGTGATCCGAGTGTAGTCAATGCGTGGGTACGCTTCGGCCATATCCTGGATTCGATGGCGCTTCCCGAACAGGCTCTACGAGTTTTTCGTCGTGCGTTGAGGGTGGACTCTCACAGTGCTTGGGCCCGTGGATCCTTGTCCTGGGCTTATCAGCGCCGCGGGCAGACCCTGGCCGCAGCCTACTACGCGTACACGGCTTCAGTTTATGCGCGAGACTACGCCGACGCTTACACGCTGATAGCTTACGTGCAGCGCACGCTCGGTTTGGATGCAGCCGCCCAGCGTTCATTGTCACGAGCCATCGACATCGACCCTTTACGCAACTGGGCCTATTTGGTGCGCGCCGATTTTGCGGTAGCCGATGGGGAGCGCTTGCAGGCCCAACGTGCGTTGGCCGAGTATCTAGTGATATCACCCTTCGACCAGGAGGTCGGCGAGAAGTTCCACCGGATATTCTTTTCACGTACTCGATCCGGGGGTGGCCCATGATTCGCCCCGTAGCAGGAGTGAGCCTCGCCGCCGTATGAAGGTTCTCTTGATCGGTCCCGCGCCGCCGATACGGGGCGGTATTTCCGCTCACACGCGCGGACTCGCGGCCGCACTGTCGGCAGCGGGGCATGTCGTGGAAGTCGTTTCTTACCTGCGTCAGTATCCGGGTTTCCTTTTCCCTGGGACTGCCCCACTTCAAGGCGGCGAAAGCCTGGGCGCAGCGCGGCTGGATGTTCTCGATCCCCGGACTTGGCGTGCCTTGGCCGGGCACGTGAACCGTTCGGGTGTTGACGTGGTGGTGGTGCAGTGGTGGCATCCGGTTACGGCACCAGCCTTGTGGACTGTCCTGCGTGGGCGCGGGAAGGCGAGGGTCATCGTGCTCTGCCATAATCTTACGCCCCATGAGTGGTTCCCGGCCTCTCGCTTTGCAGCCAAGCGTTGTCTGCAGTCCGCAGATCTCTTGATCTGCCACTCGGCTGCGATTCGCCGCCGGGTGGCAGAGTTGTTGCCGGGACGGCTTGCCGTGTCGCTGCCGATGCCACTGCTTACCGAGCCGGGTTTTCCTTCACGATTGGAGGCCCGGCGCCGGCTCGGGCTGCCCGCACAACTGAAGTTGGCCGGTTTTGTCGGCCATTGGCGAGCTTACAAGGGTATCGATTACCTGCTCGAGGCTTGGCGGCACGCTACGCTGCCTGAAGGTGCGGGGCTGTTGTTGGCCGGCGAAAGCTACCTTGGGCACCGCAAGCTTGCCAAGGTGCTGGCTGCAGCGAGAAGAGATCCTTCCATTTATGTGCAAAATAAGTATCTTAGTGAGATAGAATTAAAGTGTTGTGTCGCTGCTTGTGAAGTCCTGGTTCTACCCTACCTGTCGGCTTCGCAAAGCGGTGTGGCGCCTCTGGCAGTGGCGGCCGGGGTGCCGCTCATCGTTTCGGATGCGGGCGGGCTCAATGAACTCGCCGGGTTCGCGGGAACGCGGGTGGTCCCGCCGGCCTCCATCGAGGCGTTGGCGGCGGCTATCAGCCTTGCGCTTGCGGGGCCGCAATCCGGTGTTGAGCGGCCAGCGATGGCGGATAGCGGTGGAGCTTGGCCGCGGTTGGTTGAAGTAATCGAGGGATGCTCACGTCGATTGCAGTGACGCGCCTAGCGGTTAGGGTGTGCGTAGAGGGGGCGGCGGTACGAGTTTTCATGAACAACCCGGGCGGGGCCGGCGGGCTCAAGCGAGATGACAGCGTAGATGACATCGTTTTTATATAAGGCAACCACGCGTGAGGGCCGCATCGTCGAGGGGGTCATGGATGCGACCGGAAAGGCGGGGGTGATCTCCGCATTGCGGGCGGATGGATACATACCCTTGTCGGTTGCGGAAAGCGGAGCGGCCGCGACCGCGGCCGGATTCACTTTGAAACTTCCCGCTTTTCTGGATCGAAAGCGCGTCCGGCCGCGCGACGTAATGCTGTTTACCCGTGAGTTGACCACCTTGCTGGAGGCCGGGCTCCCCTTGGACAGGAGCTTACAGAGCTTATCGGCGCTTACCGAGTCGGCGAAACTCAAACACTTGATCGGAGATGTGTTGCTCCGGGTGCAGCAGGGGTGCTCGCTTTCCGAGGCGCTTGCGGAGCATCCGGAGGTATTTTCTTCTCTTTATGTGAACATGGTCCGTGCCGGAGAGGCCGGCGGAGTGCTTGATACGGTACTAGCGCGTCTAGCCGATTATCTGGAGCGCAGCGAGGAAACCCGGCAGGCCATCCGCTCTCAGTTGCCCTACCCGATCGTACTGCTGCTGGTCGGTAGCGGGGCCATTATAGTGCTGCTTACTTACGTCTTGCCGAAGTTTACGGTGATGTTCGATGAGATTGGCGCGACCTTGCCGGCTTCGACCCGCTTGGTGATGGGCGCCAGCGACTTTCTCCAGAGCTACTGGTGGGTGTTCGCAGTCCTTGCGTTCGGGTTGTGGGCGGCATTTCAGCGTTACGTTTCTACCGAGGATGGCCGTGCCAAGGTCGATGGGTTGAAACTCAAGGCGCCGCTGTGGGGAGAGTTGTTGCGCAAGATCCAGGTTGCACGTTTCGCAAGGACGCTCGGCACGATGCTCAAGTGTGGCGTTCCTTTGTTGCAGTCGCTGGATATCGTCTGTGCGGTTGTTGAGAACTTGGTCATCTCACGCGCGCTGGTCTCTGTTCAGAAGGATGTCAGTGAAGGCAAGGGCTTGGCCAAGCCCCTGGAAGACGTCGGGGTTTTTCCGTCGCTTGCGTTACAGATGGTTACGGTCGGTGAAGAGACCGGCCGTCTCGATGAGATGTTGCTGGTGGTAAGCGAGCACTACGATCGGGAGGTGGAGAACGCGCTCGAGGGGATGATGTCGATGCTGGGTCCGGTGATCCTGGTGCTGGTGGGCATCGTCGCGGGTTTCATCATGCTGGCGATGATGTCGGCCGTATTCAGCATCAATCAGTTGGAATTATGAATCGCCGGCGGCCGGTCGAGGTGCCGGCAAGGCCGGGGAACTCGAGATGACTCGAGTTCAAGGAGATAGATAAAGTCATGGATCACGAGAGTCGAACTTACCGGATCCGTAAGCTGCCCAGCCAAGCCGGTTTTACTCTGATAGAGTTGCTGGTGGTGATGGTGATTCTGGGCCTGTTGGCGGCGTTGGTCGGACCCAACTTGGTGTCGCAGGGTGGAAAGGCACGAGTGAAGACCGCGCGCGTACAGATCGCCAATTTTTCCACCGCACTCGACGCTTTCGCGCTCGATACCGGGCGCTACCCGAGTTCACAGCAGGGACTCGAAGCACTGATTAGCGCGCCTTCGGGAGTGAATATGTGGGATGGGCCTTACATGAAAAAGATCCCAAAGGATCCGTGGGGCAATGACTATCAGTATACAGGGCCGGGTGACGGCAACGATTATGTGGTGATGTCGTACGGAGCCGACGGACGTGCCGGCGGAGAGGGCGACGAAAGCGATATTTCGAGCGCCGATTGAGGACTATCTTGCCCTACACACAGGCAGTCCGCGAGTTGTTGCGCCGCGGCGCCCCTGCCTCGTTGCGTGGCCGAGGCGGGTTCACTCTCATAGAGCTCCTCATCGTCATGGTCATACTTGCCGTGGCGGTGGGGATGATCGCGCCGTCGGTGGGGGCGGGCCGTAAACAGTCCGCGGTGCGGCGTTCTATGCGCCAGATCGTCAGCGCGGTTCGCGGTTCTTCGTCGCTCGCCATACGGAACCGCAAACGTGTTTCGCTCGCCCTCTGGCCCGAAGACGGCCGTTTCTCGGTCCAAGGCAACTCCAAAGAATTCATACTTCCGGAGTTTGCCGCGTTCGGTGATCTCGAAGGCGGACGCAACGGCGATGACCAGGAGATATTGTTTGATTTCTACCCCACGGGGGCTTCGAGCGGAGCGCTGATAGAAGTCGAGTACCGGGTCGCCGGCAAATCCCAAGTTTACCGGCTGCGGGTCAATCCGCTGTTGAGCACTGTGAGTATAGAGAGCGATTCGTGACGCGGTCCTACGTCAAAGGTTTTACTCTACTCGAGGTGTTATTGGCGATGACGATTATGGCCATCGGCATAGTCGCGACTCTCGAACTCTTTAGCGGAAGCCTGCGTTTGGCCGGATCGTCCGCCAGCCAGACCGAAGCCCTGGTGCTTGCCAAGTCTTTGCTGGACGAGGCTTTGTGGCGCAGTGACATCCAAGAAGAAACCCGCAGCGGCTCCGAAGGTAAGTATTCCTGGGTCCTGGAGTCGCGCCTGATCGAAAGATCGTTGTTGGGGTATGACGAGGAGCCCGGCCTCGGCATCAACTCCGAGGCAGACCATCTCCTGATGGAGATTTCAGCGAACGTCAGTTGGGGCGGAATGGGTGGTAATCGTTCCGTGCGGCTGACCACGGCAAGGCTGGTGGCGGAGTATTGAATAGGCGCATAGGGTTCTCGGCTGGCTTCACTCTGCTCGAGTTGCTCATTTCTATGACGATTCTTGGGCTTATCGCCGTGTCGATTTACGGGGTCGTGGTATTGGGTGCCCGTTCGGCGGCGTCGGGAGAACGGGCGGTAGAAAAAGCGCGCCGCTTGCGTGTTGCCACCGACTTGGTGGTGCGACAGTTACGTTCGACTGTTCCGTTGAAACTGCCGTCCGACGGGCAGTATGAAGCGTTCTTCTACGGCGAACGCGAGCAGGTCGATTTCGTGACCGCAGCGCCTCAAAAAGCCGATGCTAGCGGCCTAGCGGTGGTTCGCTACCGCTTTTTTGACGGTACCTTGTCCATGCTCGAAGTCCCGTTGTTCGAGGCGGTGGCGGACGAAGAGAACCACGGCCTCGATGAAGATGCCGAAGCCTTGGCGGTGACCTTGCTTTACGACGTCAAGAGCGTCGAGTTCGGATACCGGCGAGACGACGGTGACGGTGATAATTGGGAAGACGAGTGGGATGCGGCCGAAGAAGATGAACTTCCCAATGTCGTCAGTATCCGTGTTGAGCCCGAGGCCGACGACGGTCCCAACTGGTATCATGAAATTCCGATCTTCGTAGGGGTTTTTAACGAGATTTCAGGCGAAGAGGATTTTCGCCGCAGAGGCCGTACCCGCGTGCCCCCTGGGGAGCGGTCAGCGCGAGGCCGCGGTGGTGACGACGGCGACGATGACGATGATGACGACGATGATGACGACTAGCGCCGGCGCTCGCCAGCGCGGCGCGGCGCTAATCTTGGTTCTGTGGACGTTCGCGGTCCTAACCGTTTTGGCTACTGAGTTTGCTCGAGCAATGCGTGACGATGCCCTGGCCACCCGTAACTTCAAGCAGGAGACCAGCGCTCACTATACGGCGATTGCGGCTATGAACGAGGTGTTGTTGGCGCTGATGGCTCGGCGCACGGCCGGTGACATCGAAGAGCGTGGAGTGGAAGACGAAGAGCTTATCGACCCGGTTGAGACCTTGAACTACGGTGATGGAGTATGGGTGCAGGGGCGTTTCGCCGGGATTGACTACGAAGTGCGGGCGGTCGACGAAGCCGGCAAGATTGGTATCAACGCCGCTACCGAGGAAGTCCTTGATCTCGTGTTCCAAAACCTCGGCTATGAGGGTGAGGTTCTCGAGACGCTGACCGATTCCATTATCGACTGGCGTGACGCCGATGACCTACACCGGGTAAACGGTGCCGAGGACCAGTACTACGAAAGCCTTCCCAGGCCCTATAGCTGCAAAGATGGAGCTTTCGACTCCATCGAAGAGTTGTTGTTGGTGCGCGGGGTCACCGAGGACATCTACTACGGTGCGGATGGGGTGCCGGGTCTCGCCGACATCTTTACGGTATTCAATCCGGTGTCGAGTGTGAACCTGAAATCGGCGACGCCGGCGGTTATGATTGCCGTGGCTGGAATCGAAGAAGAGGAAGCCCAGGACTTGCGCCAGCGCCGCGCTCAGGCCGGGGGGGAAGTCCCGTCCGAACTCAGCACCTTGTTCGGCGGCAGCGGAGTGGGGGTTTCGCGAGGCGCGAGTCGAAGAAGCCCCACGGATATGACTGTCGAGGCGCGGGTGCGTGACGAGCAAGGACGTATAGTTAGCCATATCGGGGCGGTCATGCACGTCAATGCCGGCGGGGATGGCTTCTATCTTCTTCGATGGTATGATTCTCTGTTTTCGGATGAAGACGATGACGCTCGTGACCCGGAGGGGGCCTCCGAGGGCGAAGCCGTGGAGAGTTGAGTAGAGTGGAGTCCCCGGGTTTTCTCAAAGGGCTGGCGAAAGCCGATTTCGCAGATGCGCTGGGCGTGGTCGTTCGTCCGGAATCGGTGATTATCTCACACCTAGCCAAGCGTTTCCGGGCGGTGAAAGTGTTGGGGGTCGAGGTTGCGGAACTCGACGTTCCCGATGAGTTGCGCAACGCGGAGATCGCCTCGATAGTAAAAGGTTACGTTGGCCGGCACGGACTAGAAGATCCGCGTATATCGCTGGTTCCCTGTGACGGCCCCTCTTTGCTGGCCAGCATGATGCTCCCTGCTTCTGCCGCCGATAACGCATCGGAAATAATCGGCTACGAACTCGACCGGCTGTTCCCGGTGCCTCCCGACAGTCTTGTCGTCGGCCACAGCCGGCGCGGTATGGGTAGCAGCGGTGAGCGAATCTGTCTGAGCGTTGTTGCGCTGCCGCGTGAACCGCTGTTGGCTCTCGCCGAAGAGTTGCGTTGCGCGGGAGTGGCACCGGGGGCTGCGACCACTGAGTCGGCGGCATTGGCTGACTACTGCGCCTTCGGTTGTGCAGACGATGCGTTGGTGGCCGTTTTCGCTTCCGGTGATTCGCGCGAGCGCCTGACCCTGGTTTCGGAAGGCCTGCTGGTTTCGTCCCACCATGTGTCGGCTGCCGGCGAGGGGCGCGAGGCCCTCGTGGAGCGTGAAATAGAGGCGTCTTTGCCGGAGCGTAGTTCGCATGATTTCTCGATTTTTGTGGAAACTCCGTCCGGCGGCCGCGAGCGTTCACTCGATGAGATCGCCCCGGAAGGATTCGTCAGGCCGCAGGGTCTGAAGGCCTACGATTGCGCCGTTGCCATGGGCGCGGCTCTGGGACGACTGGGGGAGGGGCGTTGTGCGATAAACCTTATGCCTCCCGAGTTGATTCAGGACGGCGGTGGTTTGGGCCTGCGCGAGATGGCCTTGAGCGGCGCTGTCATAGTGATGGCGTTGGTTCTTGCCTCCACTATCACTGCGAAGAACGCAGTGATCAGCAGCGCACTGGCCGACGAACTCGACCGGCTTACCCCTTTGGTGGAGGAGGTAGTGGCGAACGAGGACGCCAACCGTGTGCTGCTCGAGAAAACGTTGAAACTCGAGGCCGCGAGCCGGAGCGACGTGTTGACCTACATGCGCGAGATAACCCGGCTGGTTCCAACCTCGGCCTATCTTACGACATTCCGTTTCAGGGAGGACCGGATCGAAGTGGACGGCATCGCTGATTCCGCTTCCGGCTTGATCGGCATCCTAGAAGCCTCTCCTTACTTCGAACGTGTGGATTTTACGGCTCCGACAACGAAGTATCTGCAAACTCAGGAACGCTTTTCCTTGCGCATGAGGTTAGTCAAGAAATGACATTGCGCGAGCGATTCCAGAGTCTGTCGGCACGCGAGAGAAATCTGATCGCAGTGGCTGGGTTGATAGCTGCCGTAACCTTGGTTTACTACGGTGCGAAGTCGGGCATGCCCGGGCCCGCGCTTGAAGACGACGATGCCTTGTGGATCAAGCATCAGAAGATTCAAAACTATCAGCGCGTGGTGGCACGCGGCGAAGCGGCGAAAAAACGTAGGGCTGAACTCGAGCAGCGCTACCGGGAGCAACAGGCCCGTCTCATGAGTGGGGCGACGCCCACGCAGGTCGGTGCGGAGTTGCAGGGGCTGTTGAGCGAGTATGCCGGCAATGCGGCGTTGAATGTGCTCAGTTCCCAGATCTTGAGGGAAGAGGAAAAAGACGGTTTCCGTCGCGTGGGCGTGCGCATGACGCTCAGCGGATCGCTTCAGGGCGTGGCTGAACTTCTTGCCGCCGTGGAAGGTGACCAGCGTGACCTCATCGTCACTCATCTCGAAATAAACCGGAAACTCAGCTCGGCGCGGCGCTCGAGCGCCGCGCGCGCGGCTGGAGTGGCTGTTTCTCCACTCACTGTGAGTGTGGAGGTCAAGACCTTCATGAGGGACGAGTCGTGAAGCGCTTGTTGCAGGTCGTGGCTCTGACGCAGCTCGCGCTGATCGTCCTTATCGGGGTACGGATAGTCAAGGTCGTGGCAATTGCGCCCCCGGAGTTCGCGCCGCCGGCTCCGATTGCGGCAGTGGACCCGCTGCCACCCAAGCCGCGTCGCAGGGCGGTAGGCAAAGCGGTTACGGAGGCGGTCATCGCCAAGAACCTTTTCGATTCCGAGCGTGGCCAGTCCATCGAGATCGAGGAGGAGGTGGTAGCAGAGGATTCGGTACCCTTGCCTCCGCCGACCAACGTAAAACTGAACGGCATCTTTTTTCGTGGTAGCGAGCCGGTTGCCATAATGACTGATACCTCGGTGGGCACTGATCAGCACCGTGTCCGCCAGGGTGACATGCTCGGAGATTACCAGATTGGCGAGATAGGCGAGCAAGCGGTTCAGCTTCTGGGTACCGGGGGACAGACCTTCGCCGTGAAACTTCAGCTCGAGACCAGCGCGGCGCCGGTAGCGCCGCGTCCCGGCATCCGCTCTCCCAGGCCCAACGCAGCGACCGCAGCGGCCGCGCGGGTTCAGCGCAACCAAGCCGCCGCTGCGGCGCGGGGTGCGGCCGCGCGCGAGAGAGCGGGGGAGACCCAACGGAGGGTCCCCGGCGACCGTGGGGTACAACACCCCGCCGGTAAGCAGACCCCCAAGCGCGACCCCGTACAGGACAGGCTCGAAGCCCTGCGCAGGCTTCGAGAGGCGTCGCGTAACCGCTGACAAAGGTTCGATCGTATGCAAAGGCGAAGACACCCGATATGTATAGGGGCAAGTTAGTGAAGCCAGCTAGAGTCAAGCAAGAGCCGTGGATCGGCGGCGGCCGCGTTCGTGGGGCCGTGTTTTCGTTTCAGGGCCTGCGGGCCTTCTCGCTGCTGCTTTGTTCGGCGATACTGTCGGGCCCGCTGTTGTTCAACGGCGTCGATGCACGTGCACAAGACGGTGGCGAGGTGGATGTGGAGAGCGCCGCTTCCCTGGGCAGTGCCGCTGCGGACACAGCGGCCGCTGAGGCCGCTGCTGAGGATAAGAAGTGGAATCCCGACTCCATAGTTCTTAATTTTGAAGCCGCGGATATTCGTGAAGTCATCTATACTTTTGCGAGCGCCTTGGAGCTGAATTATTGGCTCGATCCGCGTGTTTCAGGGCAGGTAACGATCCGAACTACTGGTCCGGTGTCGCGTGAGGACTTGTTCCCTATTTTCCATCAACTCCTACGCAACCACGGTTTTGTGGCTCTGGAAAGGCAAGGGACATACCTTATCGTTCCTGCCGAAGAGGCCAAGACGAAGCTGATCGTGCCTGAAGGCCGCTTCGCTGCGAAGCGGGCCGAAGATCATTTCGTTATGGACATCGTGCACGTGGTCCACGTGTCGGCAGAGCAGATGGCGCAGACCTTGAGTCCTTTCGTGTCGCCGGGCGGTGATGTCATTGCGTATCCGCGCAGTAATCTCTTGGTGATCACCGACCTTGCTTCGAATGCCGCGCGTCTCGAGGATCTGGTTGCGACTTTTGACACCGACACCTTCGTGGATATGAACGCCCGTGTGTTCAAGATCGAGCACGCCGTGCTCGAAGACCTTGCCAGTGAGTTGCAAGCCCTACTCGAGGCTTACCGGGTCAGCGAATCGGGGGCTGGAGCTTTCATTATTCCCTTGGCGCGTCTCAACGCCGTGGCGGTCATAGCTTTCGACCCGCAGGTCATCGTCCAAGTCGACTATTGGTTGAGTGTGCTTGACGTGCCGGCCGAGGCCGGTAGCCGCCGGCAGGTCTACGTATACCAAGTGGAGAACTCCAAGGCGGTGGATCTGGCCAACGTGTTGAACCAGATCTACAGCGATTCGGGAAGCAGCTCTTCGACCGGGAGAAGGGCGCGTTCCGGAGCCGCGGCGGAATCGGGATTGGGCCTGGGCGGAGGCCTGGGAGGCAATAACCGCCGCGGCCAGCAACAAGGCGGCCGCCAGCGTGGACAGCAGGAGCAACGGAGTCGTGGCGCTTCGGGCGTATTGCTCGGCGGCGATGGGAGCGGCGGTTCAGAGCTTTTCGAGCGGGAAGTTCGCATAGTCGAAGACGAAGTGACCAACGCCCTGGTCATTCTGGCTACACCGCGCGACTATCAGACCATCAGGCAGGTGTTGCGCGAACTCGACATCGTACCGCGCCAAGTGTTGATCGAGGTCATGGTTGCAGAGATATCTTTGAACGAAGACGAGAGCCTCAGCATGAGCCATGAATTGTTGTCGTCGTCGAGTTCCAGCAATTCGGATTCGGGAACCGCTGCCGACCAGGGTGGAAGCTACTTCGATGTGTTTGGCGAAGAGGTTCGGCTTACCGGAAGTATAGGCGCGGGTTTGATCGCCAACGTGACCAAATTCCGCAACGGCGTCGCTGTGTACCAGAGCTTGCTCAACGCCGTCAGTAATAACAAGAAGTCGAAAGTCTTGTCACGTCCGCACATCATGACCGCCGACAACCAAGAAGCCCGGATTCTCGTCGGCGACGAAGTGCCGATCATCACCAGCCAGTCGGACACCAATGTGCAGACCGGCGGGCAGTCGCGTTTTCTGCAGAATGTCCAGTATCGCGACACCGGCATCATCATAAGTGTAGTGCCTCAGGTGAATTCGGAAGGCCTGGTCAATATGTCGTTGAATCTCGAAGTAAGTGAGATCAACAAAGGTACGACCGCCGAGTTGGCGAATCTTGCGGCACAATCTCCCACCTTTCAGACTCGCAAGGCCGAGACTACGGTCGTGGTCCACAGCGGGGAGACTTTGGTGATCGGCGGCATCATTCGAGAGACCCACGATCAATCGAGTTCCGGTGTCCCCTATCTCATGGACATTCCGGTTCTTGGCCAACTGTTTCGCAGTCGAAGTAGCGGCGACAGACGTACCGAGCTGATCGTACTGATCACTCCCTTCGTAGTGCGTGATCGCGAGGAAGCCAAGTCGGTTACGCAGGTTTTCAAGCGGCGCGTGGACAGCGTGTTGCGTGAAGTCGATGCCTGGGGCACGGCTCCGGAGTCTCACCACACCGCTATATTGGAGGGGGTTCCTGATTAAGCGGGGCTTCATCTCGTTGCAGTGGCGACTCTGATAACCCAGGAGTGCATCAATTGCGGTGCTTGTGAACCGGAGTATCAAAATACGGCGATCTACTGCACGGGAGTAGACTATGTGTTCAATGGCGCTGTGCACCCCGCATTGTCCGCGGACTTTTTCTACATAGTTCCCGAGAAGTGTTCGGAATGCGTAGGGTTCTTCGAGAAAGAAGCGTGCGCGGCCGTGTGTCCGGTCGATTACTGTATCGCGGATTCAAAAGAGGCGCTGGCAAGGCGGCTGTGCCACGGCCGGGAAAGGCGACCGTTCCCGGTGCAGGCGGAGACAGGCAAGACGGAGCTGGAGGTGTATCGTTGAGAGTCGGATCGCCGGACCAGGACTTCCCAGGGGAGAGTGATATCCCCTACGAGATTGCCGAGGCAACGATGGGTGCTCCCATGCCGGCGGATATTTCCAGGACCTGTGCTGCTATGCTGGCCTTGGCAAGCCCGTTGCTCGGCGCTATGAGCAACTCTGCCAAGCGTAAGCTCGAACGCATGGCCGGGAACCGCCGTGTGTTTTCCTCGGAAGTCGCGACCGGGCTGAACGTCGTTTTGAATTTTGCGTTGTATCCTTGCTTGGCTGTTGTGGGTAGCGGGCAGAGTCTGTTTTCCTCCGGTGTCAATAGTCCCATCGCACTGGCGGCTCTGCTGGCCTCGATTGAGACGGTTTTTCGTTTGCGCGACGGGTTCAAGGCCTTGCCGGTGACCGAGATGCGTTTTGGTTCCGCACTCTATGGGGCGCCGCTGACTTGGCTGTTCATGCTGCTGCTGCTGCGGCGGCGTGAGTTCGTTGCGCCTAGCCGGTTGCTAGCCTCTTTCGAGGGTTACTATGGCGGGTGTTTCGACACTAAAGTCGAGCGTCTTAGGCGTTACGGACGGATATGGGAACTCGACGAACGCAAAGGCGCGTATTATCTGAGGCTCGAACTACCGCGCTTGCTTCCCGAATCCGCGGCCAAGCAAGCTTTCGGGTTCGGGGATGAGATGCCGGAGTATGCGCTCGAGTTGAACATTCGTGGGGCGGCAGTCACCATAGAAGGGCATGTGGTGGACGAGCGTGTGCGGCGCTTGTGCTCCCTGTCGCCGGCTTTCCCGAGCGATTTCCGCAGCAGCTTCGAACTGGGGGCGGAGCCCGGGGGCTTCCGGCATCGTTACCAAGGCAAGGTTCTCGAAATACTTTTCTTCAAGAAGGGGGCGAACACAGCTAGATGAGAAGCGTCAAGATTTCTCGAATTCATTGCGCCTTGCCGCACGATGCGGTGAGCGATGCCGAACTGGCGGGTACGCTGGGTGTCGCTGAATCCTCCGTGTCGGAGATTTCGCAGGGCCGCTTACGTTTTCACAGCCCGGACGGAGAAGGCCCATCAAACCTAGCTTTGCGGCCGGCCCTGGATTTGCTCGCGGAGCGGGGTATTCGCGCTTTGGATCTGGATATGATCGTTTTCGCGACCAACACTCCGGACTTGTGCTTCCCGGGTTCGGCCTGTCTTCTCAACGGGCTGCTGGAGTGCGCTCCGGTGGCAAGT
>JAJRWY010000065.1 GCA_024276575.1 Candidatus Binatota bacterium | reverse complement strand
CTGCAAGCAGCGCTACTCGCGGTTCATATTGCCGGGGTCTTGGTCTTGGCTCTACTGCTTTCGCGTTTGGGTTTTCATCCGGGGCTGGCCGCCGTCTACGGGTGGTCTCCTCTGGTTTTCAAGGAGTTGATCAATTCCGCACACTACGAGGGTGTGGCGGTGTTATTCGTACTGTGCGCCGCGCTATCTCTAAGCTCTCGCCGCTTTCCGCTAGCTATGGCCCTGCTCGGCCTAGCCGCCGGCTGCGACTACCTAGTCCTGCTTTTACTCCCGCTGTGGCTGCGCGCCACGAGTCGCGACAGACGTCTGGCCGCCTTTACGTCCTTCTGTCTCGTGTTCTTGCTTCCGCATCTCTATTTCAGCTACGTCGCCGGTGGCGGACCCGCGTGGGGCGCATTTACTCGAGCGTTCCCGGGATCATTAGCGGGGCCGGGCTTTCCTGCGTTGCGCGGGTTTTTCGACTCGATGCTCGCCGACCCGCTCAACGGCTACCGCTTCGCCGTAGCCTTGGCGGCGGCAGCCGGGCTGGCACTGGCCGCACTGTTCCCCCTGCGCTCAGCGGCCGAGCGGATAACCGCCGATGTACTGGGCGGAAGCTTGTCGGTGCTGGCCTTGTGGCTACTACTCGGGCCGGCTGCCGAGCCTTGGCGTTTCTGCTGGCTGCTGCCCCTTGTCGCGCTGCGCCCACGGGCACATTGGATGGTGCTACTGCTGATGGTGCCCGCCTATTACCTATCTTTCTTTCTCGACTACCAGCAAGTAGAGGGCATGGCCTATCTGATCCCCTTGCTACAGTTCGGACCTTTCTCCGTACTGCTGCTCGCAAACACGCTGACCAAGGACTAAGCGGAAGTATTCATGAAACCTCGTCGCCACAGTCGCTCAAGGGAAGGGGCGCTCAACGGAAGAGGTCGTTTTCACGTGGCCGTAGCAGTTGCGAAGCATCGGAGCCGGCGGATCGCTGGTAGGCAAAACCGCGGATGAGCACGGCCGGAACTCCGGCGGCTTTGCCCATGAGCAGGCCGGCGGCGGCGCAAAGTTGGTCGGCTACCGCGATCAGCGTGTGCTCCAGCGGCCGTCCTTTCCAATCCTCGCGCCCCTGGAAATCGTCCAGTACTTCGAGCCCAGCCGCGCCGATGGCTACGTCGACCTGGCCCATGCGCCAGGGACGGCCGAAAGTATCGGAGATCAACAGCGCGCACTCGACTTTGAAACGGCTCTGCAGGCGCTCGCGCAAGGCCCGGGCCGAGGCGTCGGAGTCCAGCGGCAGCAGCGTCACCTGGCCGGCTTCTGCCTGATTGCTACGGTCGATCCCGGAGTTGGCTGCTACGAATCCCTTGGCGGTCGCCGTAATAAGGTGCCCGTCTTGCATTCGTAGTATCTCGACGGCTTCTCGCATCGCCAACTCGACCAGCGCCGCATCCTTATCGAAGCGGGAGGCAAATGCGGCCGCTTCATCCGAGACTTCAACCTCGCTTAATTCGACCACGCGTCCTTCGGCCTTGGACACAACCTTCTGGCACAGCACCAGCACGTCTCCGTCGAGCAAGCCCGAAGGGCTGCCGGCAATCGCATCGCCCAGCATTTGCGATAGATCATCTCCGGGGTGGACTTCACCGAGGCCGGCGACCGGCAGTATTTGCAACTCCGGCTCTACAGCAGCGCCACCGTTCACCCGCACGGTCCTCTTCGCCGCCCGCGCTGCTGCGCGAAACCGAGCAGGAATCTAGCCAAGCGCTCACTCGATTCCGGCCGCGAGATGAGAATGTCGTGCTCGATCATACGCGGCCAGCCAGGGTCCAAACCCCGCTTGGGTAAATCGCCCGGTGCCACCAGCAGCCGGCCCGCAAGACCGCGGTAGAAGGCCGCTATGCCGCGAACCCCCGGCGCTTCCCCGAGGCTCTTCATCATCGAAGCCAGAGGCCCCTTCACGGCGCGTCCGGCGATCAGGGGACTGACCGCAACCACTTTGGAGCGGCAGGCCTTCAACACCCGGCGAAAGCCCGGGATGGCCAGCATCGGGGCAATACTCACGAAGGGATTGCTCGGGGCAATCAGCACCAACTCGGACTGCTCGATGGCGTCCAATGCTGCGGGGGAAGGTGCAGCCTTGCGAGCACCGCGAAAACTCAGGCCAAGCACGCGCGGCCTAGCTTTGCGGCGAACTAGGTAGTCCTGAAAAGGCAGTTCACCGCCGGCGGTCTTCACGAAGGTGCGCACCGGATCGTCGCTCATGGGCAGCACCCGGCAACGCAGCGAAAGGGCCGAGCATATCTCGGCTGTTACCGCGCTGAGTCTCGCGCCACTTCGCAAACGGTCGCTGCGAAAGACATGGGTAGCAAGGTCACGGTCGCCGATGGCAAACCACGAAGAGCCGTAGAATGTTTCGAGGCCGTCGCGGCAGTACATGGTGTCGCCCTGTATGCCCCAACCGCGCTGCAAAGGGGCGAGGCCCGCCAGCGTGTAGACAATGGTATCGAGATCGGGCGATACATGGAGGCCGTAGAACTCTTCGTCGTCCCCGGTGTTGACGACAACGCATAGTTTCTCGGGATCTACGACCCTCGCCAGACCTCGCAGCAGCCTAGCTGCCCCCACTCCACCCGCCAGCAGCGTAACCCTAGGGTCTGACTGCATGGGCTTCGAATCCTCCATTCGGATCGTCGATCAAATCGTAGACGGTGTTACGTTGGCGCGGCACGCGTCCCATCGAGCGTATCATCGTTTCGAGTTCCTCGGCCGAGGTGTACTCGCCGGAGTCGGCACCGGCTTCGCGGGAGATACTTTCCTCCATCAAAGTGCCGCCCATGTCGTTGCAACCGGCAGCGAGCGACAAGGAGGCCAGGTCGTGTCCCAGCTTGACCCAAGAGGTCTGTATGTTGTCGATCAAACCGCGCAACATCAGCCGGCTGCCCGCGTAAACGGCAAGATCGAACTGTCCTTGCGGCACTTCGCCGACCAGGCCCTCCGCGTGCAGCTTGGTCTCCTGCCAGATGAAGCGAAGGGGAACGAACTCTGTGAAGCCGCCGCTTTCTTCCTGTATGCGGCCCAGCAGTTGCAAGTGCGCGGCTATGTGGCGGGGCGTCTCTATGTGTCCGTACATCAGCGTGGAACTCGTAGCGACGCCCGCGGCGTGAGCCGCCTTGATGATACGAACCCAAGTGGCGGTATCGAGTTTCTTGTGCGAAAGCACCTCGCGCACTTCGTCATCGAGAATCTCGGCCGCTGTTCCCGGCATGGTATCGAGCCCGGCCGCTACCAATTCCTCGATGTACTCCGGGTAGTCCATAGCGGCGCGGCGCGCGCCGTAGAACACTTCCATGGGGGAATAGGCGTGGATGTGCAGTGCAGGGAAGGCCGCCCTCACGGCGCGCAGCAACTCGAAATAGCCGCGGTCGCTCATCTCCGGATTGATGCCGCCTTGCATACACACTTCGGTCGCTCCACGATCGATACCTTCCTGTATGCGTTCGAGCACTGACTCGATGGGACTGTCGTATGCGTCGTCCTGGCCTTTGAGTCTGGCGAAAGCGCAGAACTTGCAGCCTACGAAACAAATGTTGGTCCAGTTGACGTTGCGGTTGACGACATAAGTTACGACATCGCCGACATCGTCCGCACGGATCCTATCGGCGGTGGCCACTAGTGCCGACAGGCCGTCGCCGCGTAACGCGAACAGATGGGCGCCCTCATCCACCGTGGGACGGCGCCCACCGAGTGCGCGTTCGAGTATGCCGCGGGTGTAGGGATCCGCCGCGGCCAGCCGCTGTTCAAGAGAACGCCGGTCTTCGATCAAAAAATCTACCCGGTCGGGGTTGGCTTCGGTTTCGTAGCTCATCAGGCAACCGCTCCGCGACTGTATTCACCGTCGCTGTATCGTTCCATCACTGCCAGCATGGCCGGATCGAGAAACTCCTGGTTCCGGAACTCGGGATATACCGGTAGCCGGGGCTCCAAGCCAAAGCCGCTCCTTTCACACACGCCACGAAGCGCCTCGATCGCCGGCCAGGCCGCCTCGGGGTTCACATAGTCTATGGTCAAAGGAGATATCCCGCCCCAGTCGTTGATGCCGGCCTCGATCAGGCGCCGCTGCGCGCCCGGATTGAGGTTGGGCGGCGCTTGCAGGTTCATCGACGCGCCGAGTATCAAACGGGCAAGGGCCACGGTGCGAATCATTTCGTCTTCGCCCGGATCCTCGAACTCCGCCATCCCGGTGCCCGGCTTGGCGCAAAAGTTCTGTACGATCACTTCTTGGATGTGGCCGTAGCGCTCATGCAAGCGCCGGATGGCCAACAGACTCGCAACCCGCTCGGCTTCGTTCTCACCGATACCGATCAGGATTCCGGTCGTAAAGGGAATCCTGAGTTCCCCGGCTTCAGCGATCATTTGCAGGCGCTTGGCCGGATCCTTGTCCGGCGCATAGTGGTGTGGCATGCCACGGTCGCGCAAGCGCGGGCTGATATTCTCGAGCATCAACCCCATACTCACATTGAGAGGCCGCAGGAGTTTCATCTCGTCCCTGGACATCACTCCGGCGTTGGTATGGGGCAGGAGATACTCGCGCAGGGCTACCCGGCAAGCCGCCGCAACATACTCAACCGTAGTTCGCACGCCGGCCGCGGCCAATTTCTCCGCAAAACCGCGGAACGCAATCTCGGGCTTGTCTCCCAGGCACAACAAGGCCTCGATACATCCGAGTTCATAGCCACGCCGGCAGCAATCGGAAATCTCCTCGAGGCTCATCGTCCATTCGCCCTCATCCCCGGGGTCGCGGCGGAAGGTGCAGTACGAGCAGCGGTCGCGACACAGGTTGGTTACGGGCAAGAAGACCTTCGGGGAATAGCTGAGCGTGGCCGGATGGGCCCGGTTACGCAACTCGGCAGCGACCGCGCAAAGCGCCTCGAGTTCCGAGCCGGGCAGTTGGATCAAAGCGTAGGCCTGCTCGTCGTCGAGGCGGCGGCCGGCGCGCGCTGCGGCAAGAGCGCTATCGGCGGGATTCAGCATCGGCGTACGAATTCCTGGCGGCGGGCGGGCGCCCGGACGCAAAGCAAGCCCCAAGTGTTGCTACCTTGGCCACAATCGTATGGGTACGGCAGCGCCAGCTGCTTGTCAAAGCCCTTCGGCGCCCACGGCTTGAGTTCCCGAGCCGCTGTCCTGGGGACTGGAGATACCGAGTTTGTCGATACGGTATTTCAGAATGCGGCGTGTCGTTCCGAGCAACTCTGCAGCCCGCGTTTGGTTGTGGAAGGTTTGGCTCAGCGCTTCGGCGATCAAATCACGCTCGAACTCGTCGACGGCATCGCCGATCGACATCCGTCCGGCCAGCACTTCATCGCGCACCGCCGTCCCGGAAGAACGCGGCCTCGAAAAATCACTGGGCAGGGCTTCCGGACCGACCGGCTCTCCATCAGGGCTCAGCACTAGGAGCCTTTCGATTACATTCTCGAGTTCGCGTACGTTACCGGGCCAGGAGTAGCTCAGAAGCTGGTCGATGGTTTCCTGGGCCAGCTTTTTCGGTTCGATCTCCAACTTCTGGGTCTTGAGCTTCAGGAAATGCCGGATCAAGTGGGTAATGTCTTCTTTGCGCGCGCTGAGCGACGGCAACTCTACGGTCACGACGTTCAGCCGGTAGTACAAGTCGCGACGAAAACGGCCTTGGTCAATGGCTTCGTGCAGGTTGCGGTTGGTCGCCGCCACTACCCGTACGTCGACGCGTACCGGGCGGACCGCGCCTACGCGCATGAGTTCCCCTTCTTCGAGGATGCGCAAGAGCTTGGCCTGCAAACCCGGGCTCATCTCTGCAATCTCGTCCAGAAAAATGGTGCCGCCGTGGGCAAGCTCGAACTGGCCTATTTTCTTCTCTATCGCATCAGTGAACGAACCGCGCTCATGGCCGAACAACTCGCTCTCCAACAAGTTTTCGGGCAAGGCAGCGCAATTCAGTGTCACCAAGGGGCCGCGAGCGCGTGGGCTATGGAAGTGAATGGCCCTTGCGATCAGTTCCTTGCCGGTGCCCGATTCCCCGGTAACCAGCACGCTGCTCTTCGATTTGGCCACCGCCATCACGGTCTTGAATACAGTCTGCATGGCCGCCGACTCACCGATTATGTTATCGAGACTGTAGCGCTGGCCGACTGCTTCACGCAGATCCTCCACCTCACGGCGTAGTCGTGCGTTGTCGGCCGCACGCTGAGCGGCAAGCCGCAGCTCCTCGACGTCGAAGGGCTTGGTGATGTAGTCGAAGGCCCCGAGCTTCATCGCCGCCACCGCGGTCTTCACGGTTTTTGTCGCGGTAAGCATCACCACCGCAAGGAAGCGATGCCGGTCGCGAATCCGTTCGAGCACTTCGAGCCCGTCGATACCCGGCATTAGAATATCGAGCAGGACTAGGTCGCATTTGTTTTCGGCCAACCACTCGAGCGCCGCTTCGCCGCAATCGGCAGTAGCGGTCTCATGAGAATCCTTGAGCACCATGCGAATAGATTCGCGGACTCCCGGTTCGTCGTCGACTATGAGAACCACGGGCTTGCTAGCCATGGAGGGCCTCCTTCCTGAATGCTTGGAACTTCAGTTCGAGAATCAAGTGCTGGCCGTCGCGGCTAGCGCCCAGCGACGCGCAATTGCGTTCGAGCAAGGACTGGGCGAGCAACAGACGCCAGGATCCATGCTCTTCACCCGCCCCGACAGCGCCGCTGCCGGCCACCAAGCTGTCGAGCGAACTCAGGGGGGACTCGGCACAGGGAATGCGTATCTCGGCGCGAGCCTCGGCTGGACAAAGCTCCACTTGCACCACGCTGCCGGTAACCGCTTCCGCCTCGACCTCGTCGACCAGGAGTTCTACCAGCAGGCGCAGGTGTTCGGGGTCGGACTCCACATCCAGGCCGCCGTCTATACGGATCTCCACCCCGCGCCCCGGCCCCGGGCCGCGTCCATCAACGGCAGCCGCCAGCAGATCGCCCAGCGAGACCGCCTTCGGACGTGGATCGGCAAGACGCGCATAGCCGTCCAGGAGATCCAGATGGCGGCTGAGCACCAAGGACGAGTCCCTGGCCAAGCCGGCCAAACCGGATTCACCTTCACCGGAATCCGTAGCCGAAAGTTCTGCAAACGTGGACAAGGTCTGAATGGGGTTGCGAAAGTCGTGGGCCAGCCGGGTGAGCACTCTTTCCAGAAGCGCCGCCGAAGCCGGGGCCTGGCCGGGGGTGCTATCGTTTCGGCGAGCCTCGGATGAGAGGGCTACCCCCGGGCTTGCGCTTCGCTGCCCGGGGGTAGCAAAAGCCGCGGGAACCTCGCCGACATCGCCTGTTTTGGTTTCAAGCTCCCGGCCTCGATCCTGTCCCTGCGCATCACGGCTCCCGGCCATGACCGTGGCTCCCGGCACGCCGCCCGGTCGGCGCCCAAGGTCGTCGGCACGATTCGTTTCGCTCGCGGCGACCGGGGCCGCCACCTCTTCCGCTACTGCGGCTTGCATCCTAGGACGCGGAGCAAAGAGCAAATCGCTCGCGTGAATGATCCCTGCCCGCGTATCGCCGCCCGCCACCCAGGCAGCCAAGCTACGCGTCAATACGGCACGAAACTCACTCAGATTACCCGGCCAAGCATAAGTAGCGAGCTTGTCGAGGGCGCCGGGATCAAAAGCCGGCGTTGCGGTCCCGAGACCCTGGCAAACGGCGGCGCTCACACTCTCCGCCAGGTCGATAATTGCATCGCGACGCTGCCGCAACGGCGGCAGCTCGATTTCGAGTCCGCTCAGTGCATGAAAAAGCCGCGACGATAGGCGCCCGGCGGCAGCATGCGCCCGGGCATCCCCTTGCGAAGTCACGATTACCCGCACGGCTTTCGCACCCGCTTGAACACTTGCCAGCAAGCCTGATAGTTGATCCTGTTCGCCGGCGGGGCGTGTCTCGATTTCTTCCACGAGCAGTAGCGCGCCCGGACGCGTCGCCGCCGAAGCAAGCCGCTCCCGGACTGCGGCGAAACTCTCCCCCCGCCGCCAGCGCAGGCGCTCTGACGAATCCGAGGCCAGCAGCATCAAGGACTCGGCCACACTGCGGCGGCCACATCCGCATTCGCCGCTTATCCACACGGGAGCCGGCGACCGAAGGGCTACCCGGGCTGTCTTCTCAGCCGCCAAAGGAATGAGCGGGTAACGCAGCCACTCACCGGGCAACTGCGACGAGGGTGAACCCTGCACCGCAAACTCCCGAGTAGCCCGCAAGGCCGGGGAGCGGCCCTGCGCTGCGAACTCCACAGTGGCCGCTAAGGACGGAAGCCCGGGCGCCGGCCCGCTGGGACCGGTGCTCGCTTCCGCTAACTGCTGCTGAGCTTGCACCGGGGCTTGCGGATCCAAGGAAGCGCGGGCTGCCGGGACAAGCCTCACAGCACCGCTTTGCCGCGCCGACAACAGCGCTCTGACCTTATGCTCGAGCGCGAACAGCTCGAAGGGTTTGCGCAGAACCGCCGTATAGCCACGATCGTAGAGAAAGTCGGGAAGCTCGACTCCGGCCTCGAGCAAGAACAACAAGGCCGCGCCTGGGCAACGGCTCTCGATAGCCTCGGCACTGCCGGCAACACCGCCGGACATCGCGGCCGGATCAACTATGTAGAGATCGGCTTGCAGGCCTGGTCCGCCGAGGCCGGTGGAAAACAATTCCTCACCACCGAGCGCTGATTCCACGGCGAGCAGGGACGCGTCGTCCAATCCCATGAGGGCGACTCTAGCCACCGGCACACCCCGCTATGGCTATGGCGCCGTCCGCTTCGGGCCGCAGCAACGCGGCCGGCAACAACACGCTGAAGCGCGTTCCCCGGCCTGGCCGGCTGTCGATCTGCAGCGAGCCTCCGATCTCTTCCACTATTTGCTTCGCAATCGGCAGACCCAGCCCGGTGCCCTCCTTGCGCGTAGTGTAAAAGGGCTCGAAAATACGCCGCTGGGCTTCTTCGCTGATCCCGCGCCCATTGTCGACGATGTCGATCCGCGCCATGGTCCCGTTCTCGCACTCGGAGATGACGAACTCGACGACGTCGCCGCCGGATTGAATGGCGTTCATGGCAAGATTCATCAGGACTTGCTTGAGACGGTCCTCGTCAAGCCGCACCCAAGGCGTAGGCAGCAGCGGCTTACAGATCAATTCCGCACCGGCGGAGCGGGCTTGGCTCTTCAGTAGAACGCAAAGCCGTTCCACGCAGTCGACCAGATCTACGCTCAGCTCATCGGCTCCCGAGACCGGCCGTGCAAACGTCAACAATTCGCCCACCAGGGTACAGACCCGGTCGATCTCGGAGAGTGTGAGGTCCAGGAAAGTGCCGCGGAACTCCTCGTCATCGTACTGCTCGGGAAGTAATTGAGTAAAGGTCCGAAGCGAAACCAGGGGGTTGCGGATCTCGTGCGCCAACCCCGCCGTCATCGCACCGATCGAGGAAAGACGGTCGTTACGGGTCATCAGTTCGCGGGTTCTCTCGACGTCTTCGCGCAACATCGCGTTAGAGCAGAACAGAGCCAACTGCGAGGCGAGCAATTCCACAAACTCTAGATCCCGCTCCAAGTAGCCGCCGCTCCTGGAGCCTAACGCGACAAGGCCGCGGGCTGAGTCTCCACAATACAAAGGGGCCAGCAGCTCGACGCCGAGTGCGGTCATCACCGAGTGCATCAAAGGCGCCGGGCCGCCGGCTCGAGATGCCTTGCAGTAGATTCTCGTGGGAGTATCCTCGCCGGCCGCGCCGTCTGCAGCCGTGCAATCACCGGCCGGACGCTTCGAGGAATGCAGGCTTTCGAGCAAAGCTCGCGGAGCCTCGCACTCAGCGTCGCCATCCTGATCCAGGCAAAAACTCAGTGAGGGCGACGAAAAGTAGGCCCGGACGAAGCCGCAGCGTAGCTCTCGTTGAAGAATGTCGATGGCCCTGCGCGCCAGAGCCGGGGGAGAAGCACCCCGGGCTGCCTCGCGCGCAAGTTCATAGACACAGTCCGAGTAGGAATCCGTGGTTACAGTCTCAGCAGCGGCTGACTCGCTCACGGGCGCCGCCCCCGCGACAGAGACGGTTCCGGCCCTTTACGCACCGGCAGAACCGAGTTGGGCGCCAGGGAGTGTTTGGCAGACAAAATACCGAAAATACCGTTGGAATTGTGCGTTATCGCTCCCGGGGGGCCAAGCCGCGGCTCGACCCTGAACGACACGCATAGTCGGCGCGCCCGCTGCATCCTCGTCCTCCTCCTCCACGCGCGCTCGAAACAGAGCGCTCAACCCCTGAATAGTAGCGTGCAGCGATGTACGGGGTCAACAGCACTAGACGCAATGGCCGCGATTAGGACCGCCGCAAGGGCGCGAAATGTCTGATTCCCGGCGCAACGTGAATCAAAAAACGAAACCGCGAGAAAGTGCACATTATCGCACACCCGGCGCGCTACGCGGCCGCCGGGGCGATCGGACACGCAACGCTGTGCGTGGACCCATTTGGCCGATCTCACGGGCGCTTGTGAGTCTCGCAACCGGGGTTCATGAATAATTCCGGCCAAGGCGATAGCGGCCAGCCCGCGTTTGCGGCGGCCTGAGTCCCCACTGGCTCAACGCTGCGGGACTAGGTACCTGCGAAGCATTGCGCCCAGGACGAGGATGGTGCCGAGCACCGTAAGGAAACGCCCGCCGCGCTTGACCACCCGGTAGTAGTCGCGCTTGATGCTGGCACTTTCGTAGAGGAAACGCGCATCCGTTGCGGGTTCCAGGATGGTCGCGGTGCCCCGGAAAGGTTCGGCTATCGACGGGCCGTCGATGGCGATGGCGTTTTGCAACACGGCCTCGTACTCCTTCATCTTCGACCTGCCCATCAGCCAGTTGGCGCTGCCCAGCAGCAGCAAGGCCATACCAACCAGGAACACTCGAGAAGAACGCCTCATTACCCGGCCAGGATAACACTGCCGGCGCCTAAGGCTATATCCGGGCCATCTCCGGCGGCCGCGCCTGCTCTCGGTTCCCATCCTGGAACCCGGAGTCTCTTCTTACCGTCTTACCGTCGGCCATCGCGTAGGCGGCTATCCCCCTTGCGGCTTATCAGTCCCCAGGCTGGAAGCCAGTGTCTCGCCCTGTGCCTCTCCTTGCGTCTTTCCTTGCCGGCGCTATCGTCGCGGTTTCGAGCATCGCGCTGTGTGGCGGATCGCTCGCAACGGTTCCGGCAATGAAAATGGACTCACATACGGGTGCTTACGAAGCCCGGCGCGAGCATTGGGGACGCGTCGCCTACGGGCAGGCGCTGAGGCGGCAGTTGCAGCTCCACCGGCGCCGTTGTCGCGGCGAAATCGGCGACACCTTGATTACGGTGGAGCACCCGCCGACGATCTCGCTGGGGCGCAACGCCCCGATGAGCGACGTCTTGTGGGACGAGGCCCGCCGCCACGAAGCCGGCCTGGAGTTGCTACGGTCGGACAGGGCAGGGCGGGCAACTTATCACGGCCCCGGACAAGCCGTCGTCTACCCCTTGGTGGATATCGCCGCCTGCGGCCTGGGCGTAAGGCAGTGGGTGCAACTGCTCGAAGACGCGATCGCGGCAAGCCTTCGCGGCTATGGCATCGAGACCGAGCGGCGTTGCGGGCACCCGGGACTGTGGACAGCAGGGGCTAAAATCGCGTCCCTGGGCCTGCGAATCGTGCGCGGGGTCAGCTACCACGGCGTATCGGTCAACGTGAGCTTGGATGTCTCGGTTTTTGACTGTATCGTCACCTGCGGCGTCGCCTCGGAGCAAGCCACGAACATCTATGCGCACAGCGCCGAGCGTCCGAGCGTTGAAGATGTATCCTGCGTTCTCGCCGACAATATCGAGGAAAGCTTGGGCCGTCGCTCGCGTGCGGGCGGGCTCGGAAACTAGATGAGAAATAGAGATCCGGAACAGCTCAGCGCGGCAATGCTCAAAGGAGACCGCATTGCCCTGGCGCGGCTCATCACCTTGGTGGAGAACCGAAACAGCGGCACCGCTGCGATAATGTCGCGCATTTATCCGTCCTGCGGCCGTGCCTACACCTTGGGGATTACCGGACCGCCGGGAGCCGGTAAATCGACACTGACAAGCTGCCTGGTACAGCATTTGCGCGAGCGCGGGCTGACCGTGGGCGTGGTCGCCATTGATCCCTCGTCCCCGTTTTCCGGAGGAGCGGTACTCGGCGACCGCATCCGCATGCAAAAACACTTCCTGGACGAGGGGGTATTCATCCGCAGCCTCTCCACACGCGGCAGCCACGGCGGCCTGGCACGCTCCGGACGCGACGTAGTGCGCCTGCTCGACGCCTTCGGCAAGGACGTGGTGGTAATCGAGACCGTAGGGGTGGGGCAGACCGAACTCGACATCATGGAAGTCGCCGACTCCGTGGTCGTGGTGCTGGTCCCCGAATCCGGTGACACCGTGCAGGTAATGAAGGCGGGCTTGCTCGAAATCGCCGACATCTTCGTAGTCAACAAAGCCGACCGCGACGGCGCGGTCCGCATGCGCACTGAACTCGAGATGATGCTGTCGCTGAGCCACGACAGCGGAGAAGACTCCTGGCAGGTGCCGGTGATGCTCACGCAGGCCGCTGCCGGAAAGGGGACGAAAGAACTGATCGACGCTTGCTGGAAGCATCGTGAACATCTGGCGTCGCAACCTCGATCCGACCTCAGAGCGCAGCGCCTGAAAGCCGAAGTCATGGAGATCTGCGAGGAAGAGGTAATGCGCCGCCTGAGAGACGGGGCCGGGCGTGCACCCATGGCCGGGTTGCTCGAAGGCGTAGTCCGCGGTAGCGCCGACCCCTATCGGGCCGCACTCGAACTGCTCGGCAATAGCGCGATGCTTGCAGACATACTCGCGGATTCATCTAACGGGCAAAGCTGAGAACTATTGTCCGGACTGGCTTCGGGTAAGAAGTTCGCGAGCGCAAGCTGCGCCGCGAGTACTTGCAGCGCGGAGGAGATTTGACATCGGCATGCGGCTGTAAAAAGTTTCGCTGTCCGGCCCTGAGACGATCCTGTGGCGATGTAGCTCAGTTGGTTAGAGCGAGGGTCTCATAATCCCTAGGTCCGTGGTTCGATTCCACGCATCGCCACCACCCCACAGACCGCCCCCCCGCGTGCAATCTCACCACCTTCGCTATGCTCGCCAGCTCGCACAGCTCACGATTCCACGCATCGCCACCACCCCACAGACCGCCCCCCCGCGTGCAATCTCACCACCTTCGCTATGCTCGCCAGCTCGCACAGAATGTCGTTGATATAGCCTTCAACTAGGCCTATATTGTGACCATGAAGACTGCCAACATCGCGGAGTTCAAGAGTTCGCTAAGCCGCTTCATCGCCGAAGTAGAGCGCGGCGAGGAGATCGAGATCCGGCGGCGAAACTTGCCGATTGCGCGCGTCGTGCCGATTCCCTCCAGCCAACGAAATGAAACTAAACTCGGCGCTGGCCGGGGCACCGCAAAGACACTGGGAGATCTGACCGAACCCCTGATTCCCGAGAGCGATTGGCAGATGCTCGAGAACTGAGCAACGGTGCACGTTCTCCTCGACACCTGTGCGCTGATCTGGGCAATCTCCGAGCCGGATGCGATGACGGACAGAGCACGTGAGGTTCTGACCGCTCCGGAGACCAGCGTGCTGCTGTCGCCGATCAGTTGCGCCGAAGTGGCCTGCGCCGTGGAACGCGGTAGGCTGGAACTGGATCGCCACTGGAAGCTCTGGTTTCGTCATTTCGTCGAGCTAAACGCCTGGCACAGCGTCGACATCGACCTTGCCATCATCGAAGAGGCATACTCTCTGCCTGAACCGTTCCACCGGGATCCCGCCGACCGTATTCTGGTCGCTACGGCCCGTGTCATGTCGTGCGCAGTGCTGACCGCCGACCGTAAGATCCTCGACTACCCACACGTCGAAACGATCTGGTAGCAGCAAGAGCAGGAAGAGATAGCGTAGGGGGTCGAAGACCGGAGTGCTAGTTTGCAGGAAAGGCCCATCCGTTGGCTACCCCTTGCTGATTGCAATGCAGCGCGGCCAGTGCAGTAGCGGCAACTTCAGGGTAGTAGTAGCAACGAGCTGGACGCCCGCATGAAGAGTAAGAAGCCGACTAGAATGAACAAAGCGAAGACGCGGGTGCGGTAACGGCGGTCGCTACCGAAGGCCTTGTCGACTTGACGGCCCCTCATCAGCGTGATCCCCAGTTCTCCAGGCTGTGGGCGCCGTAGCGGGCTCGGGCCAAGCGGCGCAACTCCGCTAGGCCGGTCGCTCCCACGAGTAGCTGGCTCAATGATCGCGCATCGAAGTTCATGGTGACCGTCGCCGGCGCGGAGGGCTCCGAAGCATCCAGGCGCTTGAGTCCCAATCCGGCCATGTCTTGGACGCCGAAGCCGAGTTCCAGTTGCAAGCCACCCGGGTCCATATTGAACGAACCCATGCCGTCGAGCACCGGAGCTGCGATCCTTCGCCAAAGATAGTCGGCACGCGACTCGGGGCTGCCTTCGGCTTCGTCGAAAAGTATGCCGGTGGCTACTGCTATGAGCAGATAAGACCGGCCGTCGTAAGTCGTGGGACCCACTACTTTGACTTCGGTCGGTCCCAACGCGCCGGCCGCCAGGCTCTTGACCAACAGCTTGGTCTGCAAGACTACCGCATCCGGCCCGAACTCGTCGGCTATGCGGTGCAGTTCCTCGGCCAGGGCTTCCATGCGCTCGCGACTCTGTTCGGCAAAAGGGTTCGTCAGCACCGATTCTTCCTGCTTGGCGGACTCCTCTGCCGTGGCATCCTGGGCCCGGTCACCAGAACCGGCTGGCCCGTCAGTAGCAAAGACGGCCCCCGGCGAAGCGTGCTGCGCCGAGGAAGGCACTTGGGCGTAAGCCGCTTGCGCGATCAAGAATGCGAAAAACAGACTCGAAGCCGGACCAAATGCGAGGCTTGCAATACTCATCGCCACGATGCTGCCAAATCGGTCCCGCCGTTGCCAACCACGACGATTGCCCTGACTCCGGTTTCCATATCTCCATCTTCGACATCTCCGCCTTCGACAGCAGGAGTTTCCGCCGCGCACAGTTCAGGGCGTGGAGTATTCACGAAGACTATTTATGAAGAGTCCGACGGCGAGCTTTTGTAAACAATGCGGCCGCCAGGCCCATCGCAGTATCGAGGAAACCCTGCGCTTTGTTTTGCCCGCGAGGAGGGCAAAATGACACCGGGTTCAAGACTCGAGGCGTGAAATGCGAGGCGTGAAACTCGTAACTCTAGGCCTGGGCTCGAGACTCGAGGCGTGAAACTCGTAACTCCAGGCTTGGACTCGAGACTCGAGGCGTGGAATTCGTAACTCCAGGCTTGGGCTCGGGACTCGGGGCGTGGAACTCGCAACTCCAGGCTTGGGCTCGAGACGCGGGGCATGGAACTCGTAACTTTAGGCTTGGGCTCGAGACTCTGGCCTCTGGGACAGGAACCGCAATCGATGTCGCAAGAGCAACACAAAGGCGTAGACCGGCGAGACTTCGAGTTGTTGCAGAAGGTGGCGCGTTTTCTCTGCACCCATGTGGATGAGGGGGACAGGATCCTGGCTGCGGTTTCGGGCGGTGGCGACTCCATGGCCTTACTGGAGCTGCTCGCCACTTGCTCAAAGCCCGCCGGAGTCGAGCTTGCGGCCGCCTATGTAGACCATGGGCTGCGCCGTGAGAGTGCGCAGGAAGAAGCGCTGGTGGCCGAGAGCGCCCGGCGTTGCGGTGCTGCTTTCGTCTCCCTGGCGATGGGTGACGCGGCGGGCGGTGACGAAAACCATCTTCGCGAGCAGCGCTACGCTTTGTTGCAGCAGGCGGCACGCGCACACGATTGTAAGTGGATCGCGACCGGCCACAGTTTCGATGACCAGATAGAGACTCTTGTCTTTCGCTTCTTCCGCGGCAGTGGGCGGCGCGGCCTGAGCGGCATCCCGGCGCGCCGGGACAACATCCTAAGGCCGCTTCTCGGGCTACGACGCGAGCAATTGCGAAGTTTCCTGCGGGCACGCGGGATTCCGTGGATAGAAGACCGCAGTAACGCCTCGCCGCGCTATACTCGAAACCGCATACGCAACACTCTGATTCCGGTCATCGAGGAGACACTAGGGTCCGGAGTACTCGACCGCCTGCCGGCCGCAGCTTCGTATTGGGAAGCCGAAGAACAGTTCCTGGAAAGCGAAGCCCGGCGCCACACGGCTTTCGTTTCGCGCCACTCGAGCGCCGGCCCGGAACTCGACCTCGCGGCCTTCGATAGCGTCCCGCACGGACTGCAGGCGCGGGTGCTTCGCCATTGGTTGCTGCAAGCCGGAATGCCCGCTCCGGTTGAGATCCGTAGCCTCGAAGCGCTGCGGGCCTTTATCACGGATCGCCGCGGGTCGGCAGAGATTCAACTGCAGGGTATAGGTCTTTGCCGGCAGTACGCCGTGCTCAAGCTCGAGGCGGAAGCGGAGGCGGCCCCCGGACCCGACCCGGAAGGGGCGACCGCGTTTTGTTTTGAGATCGACCCCGGCCGGCCGGGCCTGTTTCAGCACAGCATCGGACGCTGGAGCATACGCGTGGAGCCGGACCCGTCGGGGCCTCCTAAGCGTGCGGTATCGCCGCACAAACAGGAGATAGACTTGGTCTATGCTGGCAGCGCGACACGCTGGCATCTGCGGCCTGCGCGTAGTGGTGACCATGTCAGCTTGCCGGGCCCCGTCGGCGGCCGGCGCAAGTTAAGTGACATTTTCGGCGAATCCCGTATACCCAAGGCCTTGCGTCCGGCCTGGCCGGTCCTAGTTTGTAAAGACGAAGTGTTGTGGATACCGGGCCTTATACAAGCTGTGGAGCCGCATCTTGACGCTCATGGCGGCGCTGACGCTGCCTTCCGCGTCAGGCTCTACTGGGAGCGCTCGCCCTGACCTTGCCGGTGGGGGATGCCCGTGTTACCCTTCTCTCAAAGATTTTCCTTGTTAAAACAGGCGCTTGCGCACCCAGTTTAGGCCTGGATCGCGCCCTTTCGGAGTTACTGCCAGCGAATGAACCAAATTTCTAGAAACCTAGCCCTGTGGCTCGTGCTCGGCCTTATGGTCCTGCTCGTCTTCAACATGTTCCAGGCTCAGCAGGTACGCGACGAAGAAGTCACCTACAGCCAGTTCGTCGACGATCTGAAAGCCGGAAAGATCGATCGTGTCACAGTGCAAGGCAACATCATCACCGGCACCATGGACGGCACGCGCTCGTTTAGAACCTACGGTCCGCAAGAAGACGCTATCGATCGTGTTCTCGAGACGGAGGTCCCCTTCGAGGTAAAACCCGAAGCCGACGACCCCTGGTATGTGATCATGCTGGTGCAGTGGTTCCCGATGCTACTGCTAGTAGGTGTGTGGATCTTCTTCATGCGCCAGATGCAGATGAGCGGCGGCAAGGCCATGTCGTTCGGCAAGAGCAAAGCCAAGCTGCTCAGCGAGAACCAGAACAAGGTGACCTTCACCGATGTCGCGGGCATCGACGAAGCTAAAGACGAGCTTGAAGAAATCATCGCTTTCCTGAGAGATCCCAAGAAGTTCACGCGCTTGGGAGGGCGCATACCCAAAGGCGTGCTACTGGTAGGCTCGCCCGGCACCGGCAAGACCCTGCTGGCGCGGGCGGTGGCGGGAGAAGCCGGTGTACCGTTCTTCTCGATATCCGGGTCGGATTTCGTGGAGATGTTCGTCGGCGTCGGCGCGTCACGGGTACGGGATCTGTTCATACAGGGCAAGAAGAACGCGCCCTGCATCATCTTTATCGACGAGATCGATGCGGTCGGGCGCCATCGCGGCGCCGGGCTCGGCGGCGGACACGACGAGCGCGAGCAGACCCTGAACCAGTTGCTGGTAGAAATGGACGGCTTCGAATCCAACGAAGGCGTGATCATAGTGGCGGCTACCAACCGTCCCGATGTGCTGGACCCGGCGTTGCTGCGCCCCGGCCGTTTCGACCGCCGCATCGTGGTACCGTCTCCCGACGTTCGCGGGCGCGAAGGCATCCTGAAAGTCCACACCCGCAAGGTGCCGCTCGAAGGCGATGTCGACCTGAACTCGCTGGCGCGGGCCACGCCGGGTTTTTGCGGCGCCGACCTCGAGAACCTGGTCAACGAAGCCGCTTTGCAAGCGGCGCGGGAAGAACGCGATACGGTTTGCCAAGAAAATTTCGAAGTGGCCAAAGACAAGGTATTGATGGGCGCCGAGCGCAAGAGCTTGATTCTAAGTGAAGAAGAACGGCGCAACACGGCCTATCATGAATCCGGACATGCGCTGGTCGCCAAGATGCTGCCGGGAACCGACCCGGTGCATAAGGTGACCATCATTCCGCGCGGCGCGGCCTTAGGGCTCACCCAACAGATACCGCTGGAGGATCGACACTCCTACGGCAAGCAGTGGCTGCTGAACAACTTGGCCATTCTCTACGGTGGCCGCGTAGCCGAGGAACTGGTGCTCGACGACATCACCACCGGCGCCGGCAACGACATCGAACGCGCCACCGACCTTGCCAAGCGAATGATCTGCGAGTGGGGCATGAGCGAGGCTATGGGGCCGGTGATGCTGACCAAACCCGAGAACGAACCCTTCCTCGGCATGGAACTGGGGCAGCAACGGCCTTATTCGGAAGATACTGCTTTGTCGATAGACCAGGAGGTAAGGCGTCTGGTCTGCGAAGCTTACGAGCGGGCGAAGGCTATACTAAAAACCAACATCGAGGTACTGCACTCGATGGCCGCCGCTTTGCTCGAGCGCGAGGTTCTCAACGGCAAGGAAATCGACGAGATCATGGAGAAGGTCGGCGTCACCATGCCGAGCGGCGTCTGATCCATATTGATCGTGAAACAGTTGCGGAAGCTCTTCGGCACCGACGGCATACGCGGAGTCGCCAACCAGGAACCGATGACCCCCGAAACGGTTCTACGGCTTGGCCGTGCAGCGGGGACGTATTTCCAGACTACCGGCGACCGGCGCCACAAAGTCGTGATCGGCAAAGACACTCGGCTGTCGGGCTACATGTTCGAAACGGCTCTGGCCTCGGGGCTATGCTCGATGGGAGTGGACGTGTTGCTGGTGGGACCCATGCCTACTCCGGGCATCGCATTTCTGACCCGCAGCCTTCGCGCCGATGCCGGCGTGGCCATCTCCGCCTCCCACAATCCTTTCCAGGACAACGGCATCAAGTTCTTCGGCCCCGACGGATTCAAACTACCCGACTCCGCGGAAGCCCAGATTGAAGAACTGATGTTCGGCAATGAGCTTGACGGTCTGCAAGCCGCGGCCGAGAGTATCGGCAAAGCTTTTCGTATTGACGACGCGGGCGGGCGCTATAGCGCTTTCCTGAAGAACGTGGTGCCAGACGAAATCGATTTCTCGGGTTTCAAGATAGTGGTCGACTGCGCCCACGGCGCCGCGCATCGCATTGCCCCGGCGGTATTTGCGGAACTCGGCGCCGAGGTGCTCGCGATCGGGGACCGGCCCGACGGTACCAACATCAACGAAGGGGTGGGTGCCCTGCACCTTGCGAAACTGCGAGAGCATGTGCTGGCCGAGAGCGCTTGCGCCGGCATCGCCTTGGACGGCGACGCCGACCGCGTACTCATGGTCGACGAGCGTGGACAGGAGGTGGATGGCGACCGCATCCTCGCGATTCTCGCCTTGGCTTTGCAAGAAAAAGGAGAGCTGGCCCATTCCACGGTGGTGGCTACGGTGATGTCGAATCTCGGTTTCGAAGTCGCCATGCGCGAAGCCGGCATTACCCTGTTGCGCGCGCCGGTCGGCGACCGCTATGTGGTAGAACGCATGCGCAAAGGCGGCTTCGTTCTCGGCGGTGAACAATCCGGCCATGTCGTGTGCCTGCAGCATTCGACCACCGGCGACGGCATGCTGACTGCGCTCTCGGTGCTGAGCATCATGAAGGTTTCCGGCAAAGGCTTGTCCCAACTGGCTCGCGTATTCACCACCTATCCGCAGACCCTGATAAACATGCCGGTCAGGGAGAAACGAAGCCTGGGCGAGATAGCGAGCGTCGCCTCGGCGATATCGAAGGCTGAAGCCGAGTTGGGAGAGCGTGGCCGGGTGCTGGTGCGCTACTCCGGCACCGAAGCGCTGGCCCGGGTGATGGTCGAAGGCGAGGGGCCGGAGGACGTCGAGAACCACGCCCGCCACATCGCCGATGCGATCCACAAAGCTTTGGGCTGACCGCCGCGAAGAACGCCGTGAAGAGTACGAATCCGCTGAAAACGATACGCACTGTGACGAGAGGGCCGGCCCGTGGCTGAGTTTCGCCTTGGTGTAAACGTGGACCATGTCGCAACCTTGCGGCAAGCGCGCGGCTGCGATTATCCCGACCCTCTAGAAGCCGCCCTCGCGGCTGAACGCGGTGGCGCCCGGGGTATCACCGTGCATCTGCGTGAGGACCGGCGCCATATTCAAGATAGCGACGTCATCGCCATAAAGAACGGCATCGCCACCAAGCTCAATCTCGAGATGGCGGCAGACGGCGAGATCGTAGAGTTCGCCTGCAAGCTTCGCCCGGCCGATGTTTGCTTGGTGCCCGAAAAACGCCAAGAGCTTACCACTGAAGGCGGGCTCTCGGTGGCCGGCCGCGAGGATTTCATCGGCGCAGCCGTCTCACGGTTACGTGAAGCCGGCATCAGGGTCAGCCTCTTCATCGACCCTGACCCTGCGGAAATCGAGGCAGCCGCCGCGGTGGCTGCGGAAGTCGTGGAGTTGCACACCGGCTCTTACGCCGAGGCCTCCGGTGCCGCGCAAGTGCGTGCCCGCCTCGATGAGCTAAGAAAGGGCGCGGGCGACGCCGCCGGCCTGGGCTTGATCGTAAACGGCGGGCACGGGCTGACCTTGGCCAATGTGGCGCCGGTGGCGGCCATCGCGGAGATCGAGGAACTCAACATCGGCCATAGCATCGTCTCACGTGCAATCATGGTCGGAATCGAGCAAGCCGTACGTGAGATGAACGAGACTTGTCTGGCGGCGCGTAAGAGCGCAGCGGACGGCTAACCTCTACGCTTCGTGAGGACTCCGCAGCCAGCTTTCATGGATATTCTGGACATTCACGGCGCACCGCACCCGCCGAAGCCCGAAGAATCGAGCCAATGCCTGATTTCCCCAATCTGAGAGCCTCTTCGAACGTGCTTGGCCGTTCGGCGGTACGCGAGCTGGACCGCAAGACGATCGAGGCCGGCACTGCCTCTATCGAACTGATGGAGAGAGCCGGGCGTCTGATAGCCGTGGGCCTCGACGACTATCACAGTCTTGGCCCCTGCCAGCGCTTGCTGACACTGCGCGGGCGCGCCAAACGCGTCTTGATCCTGTGCGGTAGCGGTAACAACGGTGGTGACGGCTGGGTAGCGGCCCGCCATCTGGCGCAGAAGGGCTGGCATGTGGAAGCCGCGCTGTGTGCGCGCGAACCGCGGGCGGGCGGAGATGCTGCGGTCAATTTTGAAAAGTGGCGGGAGGGCGGCGGCACCGTATTCGATTACGCCCAGGCACTCGACGCGCTGTCACCGCGAAACTCCGGCGGCTACGCTATCGTTTTGGATTGCCTGTTCGGAACCGGTCTCGACCGGCCGCTCGAAGGCCGCGCAGCAGCTCTCGTGCAAGCCGTGAATCGCGCCGATACCGGCGTGGTCGCCGCCGACATTGCTTCGGGGCTGTGCGCCGACCGCGGCGTGGCACTGGGAGCCTGTATTCGCGCGGACGCCACCATAACGCTCGGAGCCGCCAAGCCGGGCTTGTTCCTTGCCGACGGTCCGTCCTACAGCGGCCGCGTCACGGTTGCCGATATAGGGTTGCTCGAACTCGCCGAGGCGGGCCTGCAAAGTTCCGGCGCGGTTCTGGATCTGAGCAGCGTTGCGCCCCTGGTCGAGGCGCGGGACCCCATGGAGCACAAAGGACGCCGTGGCCATGTGCTTGTCGTGGGTGGCTCGCCGGGAAAATCGGGCGCCGTGTTGCTGGCCGCCCGGGCCGCCCTGCGCGCCGGCGCAGGATTGGCCAGCATGGCCGTTCCGGACGGCTTGGCGGCGGCGGTAGATACGGCCCTGTACGAGGCCATGACGATTGGCCTCCCCGAAGGTAGCGATGGATGCTTCGCACCTCGCGCATGGCAGCGGCTACAGCCACTCACGGGAGATTTCTCGGCCGTGGTCACCGGCCCGGGAATGGGGACCGGCAACGGCGCAAAGCAATTTTTCGGTAGCCTGCTCGAGAATTTCGACGGCCCGATCGTCGCCGACGCCGACGCTTTGAACATCGCCGCAAGCTTTGGTGAGACCGGCGGGATGTCGTTTGCCGGCTACTGCTCGGCCAGGAAACAGCGCGGTGCCGCCGCATTGCTGCTTACCCCGCACCCCGGAGAAATGGCCCGGCTCTGCGCTATGACCACAGCGCAGGTCCAAGCGGACCGCCTCGGCTGCACCCAAGAGCTGGCCCGCCGGCTCGATTGCGTGGTGGTGCTCAAAGGCGCGGGCAGCATCGTTCACGACGGGTCGCGCACGGCCTACAACTGCAGCGGCAATCCCGGCATGGCGGCGGCCGGCATGGGAGACGTGCTCAGCGGCGTGGCCGGCGCTTGTCTGGCACAACGAAACAAGGATCCTTTCAGCGCAGCCGCCCTGGCGGTATTCTGGCACGGAGCGGCGGGAGACTTCCGCTACCGCCAACTGCGCGCCCCCGGATTCCTGGCTTCGGAAGTCGCCGACTCACTACCACGCGCGCTGGCCGCAATGCATTCAGGCCGTTGAAACTGTTTTCGTCCTCGTCTGAGTTTACCGAAGAGCTAGGACGCCGCCTGGGCGCGGCGCTGGCTTCGACAGCGCCGTTTAGCGTGGTGGGGCTGTGCGGCCCTCTCGGTTGCGGCAAGACCTGTTTCACCCGAGGGATCGCCGCCGCCTTGGGCGTGGCTCCGGAACAAGTCACGAGCCCGTCCTTCGTCTACCTGGTCGAATACCCCGAAGCCCATCCGCTGCTGGTGCATGCCGACCTCTATCGCCTAGCCGGTCTCAGCGAAAACGCGCGCGTAGAAGCATTCGAGAGCATCGGATTGTACGCGGCCTTGGATTCGCAGGCGCTGAGCGTGGTGGAATGGTGGGATGCTTTCACGGGTGACACGCCTCGAAGCTTGGTGCGCGTTGAGTTTGCGGTCGAAAAGTTAAACGATAGGTGGATTACACTTTCGTTTAGCGGACCCGATTGCGCCGCGGCCTCGGCCGCGTTCGAATCGGCAAGCGCTTGAGCGGCAATAAAGCTGAACGCCTGGGGCAGGGCGTCCAGCCCTGTTGCCGGTTGACGAAGCGCGCGGCATCGACACCCTCGAGGGCGAGGCACGGGCGCTTCATGGGTGATGGCGGCGATGCGTATCGTACAAAAATACGGCGGAACTTCGGTAGGCTCCACGGAACTCATCCGCGGTGTTGCCGGGCGCGTCAGGAAGCTCTATGAGGAAGGCCACGAGTTGGTGGTAGTGGTTTCGGCGATGTCCGGCGTCACCAATCGCCTGCTCGCCCAAGCCGCTGAGATCTCCGCACAACCCGCAGCTCGCGAGCTGGACTCCTTGCTTGCCACCGGAGAGCAAGCCTCGGCGGCGCTGCTGGCCATGGCCTTGGCCGAGTTGGAAGTGCCGGCGATCTCGCTGCTCGGCCATCAGTTGAAAATCTCGACCGACGCCTCCTATGGACGGGCGCGCATCAAGTCCATCGACGTTTCGCGCATAGAAGAGGCTTTCACGCAGCGGCAGGTCGTAGTCGCTGCGGGCTTTCAAGGAGTGGACGCCGGGCAAAATATTACCACGCTGGGACGCGGCGGCTCGGACACGACCGCGGTCGCGCTGGCTGCCGCGCTGAAGGCAGATTCCTGCGAGATTCTCACTGACGTCCGCGGGGTGTTTACCACCGATCCGCGCGTGTGCGACGACGCCGTAAAGCTGGATCGAATCTCCTACGGGGAGATGCTCGAACTGGCCAGCCTCGGAGCCAAGGTCTTGCAGATTCGCTCGGTGGAGTTCGCCAGCCGTTACGGAGTCAAGGTCCACGTGCGCTCGAGTTTCGATGAAGCTGAGGGCACCTGGGTTATTGCGGAGGAAGAAGACATGGAAGAGATCTTGGTTTCGGGCGTCGCTTTTGAACGCGACGAAGCGAAGGTAACCGTGTTCGGCGTACCCGACACGCCGGGCCTGGCCGCCTCCACCTTGGGCCCGGTCGCCAATGCGGGGATAGTGATCGATGTCATCGTGCAAAACGTAAGCGAGGAGGGCCGCACCGACCTTACTTTCACGGTGCCGAAGAAGGATCTTGCGGCTACCGAAGAAATCGTCAAAGGCATGCTCGACGACATCGGTGCGAGCGGATTCTCGGCAAGCCCCGACGTTGGAAAAGTCTCCGTGGTGGGCCTCGGGATGCGCAACCACGCCGGTGTTGCCGTGCGGATGTTCGAAATACTGGCCGGGGAGCAAATCAACATACAGATGATTACCACCTCCGAGATCAAGATCTCGGTGGTAATCGACGCATCGGAGGTGGACCGTGCGGTCAAGGTACTGCATCGAGAGTTCATCGGCGGGGAACAGGACGGATCGATCGCGAATACCGGGCGCTGACCCGGAGGAAAGCAAGTGAACAGCAAGCAAGCTTCAGTGGAAATCTACGACACGACCTTGAGGGACGGAACTCAAGGCGAGGGGGTCACTTATACCGTCAGCGATAAAGTTCTGGTCGCGCGCAAGCTCGACCAACTCGGCATCGACGTAATCGAAGGAGGCTGGCCGGGCTCGAATCCGCGTGATGCCGGATTCTTCGACGAGATCAAGAAAGTAAAGCTTTCTCATTCTCGCATCGCGGCTTTCGGTGCCACTGCGCGGCCCGGGAACCGCCCGTCTGCGGACCCCAACTTGAAGGCTTTGTTGAAAGCCGAAACCCCGGTGGTCACCATCGTGGCCAAGAGTTGGGACATGCAGGTACACGAGGATCTGCGTATCGCACTAGAGGAGAATCTTGAACTGATCTCCAAATCCGTTGCCTACCTGAAAAAGCGGGTGGACACCGTGATTCTCGACGCCGAACATTTCTTTGACGGGTTCCAGGCCAATCCGGACTATGCCTTGCAATGCCTGCGTGCGGCCAGCGAGGCCGGCGCGGACTTGTTGTGCCTCTGCGACACCCGCGGGGGCATGTTGCCCGGCGGCATCGAGGCGGGCGTAAAGGCCGCGGCGGCAGCCGGCGCGCCGCTGGGCATCCACTGCCACAACGACTCGGGGCTCGCGGTCGCCAATTCTCTACGAGCAGTAGAATGCGGCGCAGTGCAGGTTCAGGGCACCATAAACGGCTTCGGCGAGCGCTGTGGCAACGCCAACCTCTGCACGGTGATTCCCAACCTGCAGCTCAAGATGGGCCGCCGTTGCGTAAGTCCCGCACAGTTGGCGAAACTGAGCGAGGTAGCGCGCCTGTGCGCCGAACTGGCCAATGTCGAGATCGACCGCCGCCAGGCTTTCGTAGGCCGTTCGGCCTTCGCCCACAAAGGCGGGCTTCACGTCTCGGCTATCCGTAAGAACCGCGAAACCTACGAACACATCGACCCGGCGCTGGTCGGTAATGAGCAACGGGTGCTGGTCTCCGACCTGTCGGGCCGCAGCAACGTTTTGTACAAAGCCCAGCAATACGGGCTTCAAGTCGAAGGCCGGGCGGACGAACTCAGCTCCTTGCTTTCCGAACTCAAGGAACTCGAAAATATCGGATTCCAGTTCGAGGGAGCCGAAGCGTCTTTCGAACTGCTCATGCGCAAGAGCTTCCACCGAAAGAAGAAGTTCTTCCGCTTGCGCGGCTTCCGGGTGATCGACGAAAAGATCGACGAGGACACACATTCGCTCTCGGAAGCCACCGTAATGATCGAAGGCCCGGACGGCAGCATCGAGCACACGGCCGGGAGCGGCAATGGTCCGGTGGACGCCCTCGATGCGGCCATGCGCAAGGCGCTGGTCAAGTTCTTCCCCTCCATCGAGGAGATACAGCTGCACGACTACAAGGTTCGTGTTCTCGACGGCACCCGCGGTACCGGAAGCATCGTCCGCGTGCTGATCGAATCGGGAGACGGCAAGAGCCGTTGGGGAACCGTGGGCGTTTCCCACAACGTCATCGAGGCGAGCTGGCAGGCCCTTGTCGACAGTGTGGTCTACAAGCTCCACAAGGACGAAGAAGCTGCCAAGCGCTCCAAGGCCACGCCGGGCAAGGCCAAGGCTGGTGCGACTCCCAAGCGCCGGCTCAAGAGCGCCAAATAGACGGAGACGGCGGTGAGTAAGTACTTCGATTATAACGCTACCGCGCCGGTGCGTCCGGAAGTGGTTGAAGCAATGCGCTCGGCTCTGGAGGAGCCCCTGGGAAACCCCTCGAGCATGCATGCGTGGGGCCGGCGCGCGCATGCCGTGATCGACGAGGCGCGCCACAGCGTAGCGGCGCTACTGGGTTGCCGTGCCAAGCAGGTCTTGTTCACCTCGGGCGCTACGGAATCGAACAACTTGGCCATTGGCGGCTACTGCGCCCGGCGGCTGATCGCGGGCATACCCGCGCGAATAATCACCACGGAAGTCGAGCACATCTCCATTCTCGCCGCCGCAGATGCCGCAAGAATCCGCGGCGCCGAGACCCAACGCCTGAAGGTCGGCCCCGACGGCTCACTTGATTTCAACCAGCTCCACCGCCTAGCCGGCAGCGGTAGCGGCTTGATGTCGATCGCCTCGGCCAACGGAGAAAGCGGGCATTGCCCGGCGCTCGGCCGCATCAAGCAAGCGCTCAGTAAATACGTACTGTTGCACGTTGACGCCGCGCAAGCGGTGGGCAGGATCCCCACGCGCTTCGATGAGAACATCATCGATGTCATGTCCTTGTCCACGCACAAGTGTGGTGGCCCTTGCGGGGTCGGGGCCCTGCTGCTCGGAGAAAGGGCCGAGGCCGAGATCCTCCCGATCATGTACGGAGGGCCGCAAGAAGAAGGGCTGCGTCCGGGAACACAAAATCTGGCCGGAATAGCGGGCATGGGCGAAGCAGCGCGCTGTATAGCTGTGGAACTACGCAACGAAGAGCGCCGTCTTCGAGCGCTTCGCGAAGAACTCTGGAACCGCCTGCAAGAGGCGCTCAGCGGTGTGTTCCGAATCAGCCCCAGTGACGGGTTGCCCAACATCCTTACGGTCTCGGTTCCGCAGTTGAAATCGGAAACCTTGATCGCCGGACTCGACCTGGCCGGCTTCGCGGTATCGAGCGGTTCGGCCTGTGCGGCCGCCTCACCGGAACCTTCTCACGTTATCCAAGGACTCGCAGTGCCGCCTCGTTACCGTAACGGGGTGGTCAGAATCAGCATGGGCCACGACACCAAAAGTGCGGACGTCGAGGAGTTGGCCGAGGCCTTCGTAAAAGTCGTCGGGCGTGCCCGGGAGGCCGCGTGAGCAAGGACTTCCAACCCGGACAGCGCGTCGTGGTCGCCATGAGCGGCGGCGTCGACAGTTCGCTGGCGGCTGCGCTACTGTGCGAGCAAGGCGCCGAGGTTATCGGCATCTCTTTACGCCTAGCCGCACAAGAGAAAAGCGGCGTTGCACAAGGGGGCTGCTGTAGTGTCGAAGATTTCAAAGATGCAGCGCGCGTCGCCGCCAAGCTTTCGATCCCTCACTACGTATTTGACATGCGTGAGGAATTCGCTGCCGCTGTGGTCGAGCCTTTCGTCGAAGACTATCTCACCGGACTCACTCCCAGCCCCTGCATCCTGTGCAATAGAGAGATCAAGTTTGCCCTGCTGCATCGCAAAGCAGCCGAACTCGGCGCCGCCTTGGTGGCTACGGGCCACTACGCCCGCCGTGTGTTCGAGGACGGCCGCTACCGCCTCTTGCGCGGAACTGACCGCAATAAGGACCAATCGTACTTCCTCTTCGAGATGGGCCAGCGGGAGTTGGCAAAGACCCTGTTCCCGGTCGGCGCGATGGGAAAGGACTCGGTGCGTGCCAAAGCTGCCCAACTTGGCCTCTACACTGCGGAGAAAGCTGAAAGCCAGGAGATATGCTTCGTACCCAACGGCCGCTACGCGGACTTCGTCGAGAAAGTGGCAGCCGGCCGTGTTCGGGAAGGAGATATCGTGGACCGGCAAGGCCATGTGCTCGGCAGGCACGCCGGTGTACAGCGCTTTACCGTTGGACAGCGCCGTGGCCTTGGCATTTCGTCGCCGCAGCCGCTTTATGTAACTGCCGTCGATGGCAGCCGGGCCCGCGTGGTGGTCGGAAGCAAGGAGGAGCTGCGAAGCGAAGGATTGGTCGCTAAGCAGCTTTCCTGGACCAGCGGCCAGGCTCCGCCGGCCGGAACGCGGATCGAGGTACAGATCCGCTATCGCCACAGAGCGGCAGCGGCTCGCTTGCTGTCGTGCGAAGGCGCACGTGCCGTAATCGGCTTCGACGACGCCCAGGACGCGGTTGCACCGGGACAAGCGGCGGTTTTTTACCAGGGTGACGAGTTACTAGGCGGCGGCTGGATCGTCTCGGGGCTTGGCCGGCTCCAGGCCAGGGAACGAGCGTGCGCTTAGCTACAGGCACTGGGCAGCCTGCCGCCTACGATGCTGCGGCACCGGGTTACGGGTCCTCGGCTCTAATCCACGAGCATTCGGCGCAGCACTGCAGCTCCGCGACACAGTCACTGGCCGGCAACCCCGTATCGCAGTTCACGGGAGACGTAGCGCAAGGCTGCGAGCCGGCATCGGAAGAGGTGTTGAAACCCGTAGTGGAGCCGCTAGTGCGAGACCAGACTCCTGCGTTGCCGGAGACCCGGCCAATGCGCGTTGCCATTGCCACTCTGGGTTGCAAGGTCAATCAGTACGACTCGGCGGTAATGCAGAACCGTTTCGCCGCACACAACTGGAGCCTAGTACCGTTCGACGGCGAAGCTGACGCCTACGTGGTTAACAGTTGCACGGTCACCGATAGAGCCGACAGTGATGCGCGGCGCCTGGCGCGAAAAGCGCGCCGGCTCAATCCGGCGGCGCGGGTGATCATGACCGGCTGCTACGCCCAAGTCAGCCCGGCGATGATCGAGAAGCTCGGCTACGTCGATTATGTCGTCGGCCTTGGGCGTCTCGACGATTTGCTCGAGGCAGTAGCGGGTGAGCTGGAACGGAAAGTCTCGGTATCTGACCTGCGCAAGAGTTCACAGGTTGAAACCTTGGGCATCGACAGTTTCGCCGGCCGCAGTCGCGCCTTCGTCAAAGTTCAGGAAGGCTGTAACTTGTTCTGCACCTTCTGCGTGGTGCCGGTGGCACGCGGTCCCAGCCGCAGCGTGCCTCCCCGGCTGGTCCTTGAAGAGATCACGCGCTTGCAGGCCCGCGGTTACGGCGAAGTGGTTCTGACCGGCGTGCACTTAGGCGGCTACGGCCATGACCTCGACCCCGCAATGGATCTGGCAGGCCTGCTCGAATGCATCGCTGAGAATCAGCCGCAACTACGCGTAAGGATCTCCTCGATCGATCCACCCGAACTGACGCCAAGACTCATCGACATAGTCCGCTCTTCCCCGGTCTTCTGCCGTCATTTCCACGTTCCCCTGCAATCGCTCAGCGACGGCGTTCTCAGCCGCATGGGGCGCAAGTACAGTGTGGAGCAAGCGGCGGCGGCGCTCGAGCGCCTGCGTAGCGCGATGCCCGGCGTGTGCCTGGGCACCGACATCATAAGCGGCTTCCCCGGTGAAACCGAAAGTGAGTTCAACGAAGGCTTGGCGGCGATTGAAGAGCTGAACTTGAGCTATCTGCATGTATTCCCGTACTCCATACGTAGCTCAACATCTGCGGCCAAACGCTGGCCGGCGCTCGAGGAAGGATTGGTCCATCGCCGGGCGCGTGAACTACGCGCCCTCGACCGTCGGCTGCGGCGCAGCTACCAGGACGGCTTCATCGGCCGCAGCGTCGATGTCTTGCTGGAAGGCGAGCGCGACGACGAGCCTGGCCGCTTGCGTGGATACTCGGGCAACTACCTACCCCTGAGTTGCGTTGCCGGGCCGGAAATGGCCGGACGGCTCACACGGGTGAAGATCGCCGGACGGTACGGAAAGCGCTTGGAGGGTGTGTTGGCGTGAGTACAGAGACGCTCGACAGCCCCGTAGCACCGCCTAGCCGATCCTGGGATCTCGGACGCCTGGAAGCCACGCTCGGCTATGTGTTCAAGGACCGGAAGATCCTGGAGAGCGCGCTCGTGCACAGCTCCGCGGCGGCAGAGCAAGGGCTTGAAAGCAATCAGACGCTGGAGTTTCTGGGTGATGCAGTGCTGGATCTGGCAGTGGGAGAACTGATCATGCGCTCGCATCCGGAGGCCAGCGAAGGAGACTTGACACGGATGCGTGCTACGCTTGTCAGCGCGGAGGGGGTGGCCTTGGTCGCCGACACCTTGCGTATCGGCAAGTGGTTGCGGCTCGGCAAGGGCGAAGACAAGAGCGGCGGCAGGAGAAAACCCAACATCTTGGCCGATACCTACGAAGCCATACTCGGCGCGGTATTCCTCGACGGTGGTTACAACGAAGCGCGTGCGGTCGTACAGCGGCACTTCGCCCACCTGATTCGCAGCGTGAAAGCCGCGGGTGTCGATCACAAGACCGACTTACAGGAGTTCACTCAAAAACGCTTCCATGCGGCGCCGACCTACACCATCGCTTCGGTTTCAGGCCCCGACCACGAGCGCTTCTATGAGGTCGAGTTGCTGCTCAAAGGCGAAGTGATCTCGCGAGGCTCCGGAAGCAGCCGCAAGATCGCTGAGCAAGCCGCAGCAAGAACTGCTGCCGTCTTGTTGAGGAAACGCAACGATGACTGATCGCGAGGAAAGCAGCGGGCGGGCCGGTTTCGTAGCGCTGGCTGGTGCGCCCAACGTCGGCAAATCGACCTTACTCAACCGCATACTCGGACGCCGCTTGAGCATCTCGACCCCCAAGCCCCAAACCACCCGCAACCGGGTAGTGGGCATTTACACTTGCGACGCCGCTCAGTTGGTGTTCATCGACACTCCGGGCATACATGAGACCCGGGGGCTCATTAACCAGCGCATGGTCAAGCATGCCAAGTCCAGTATTCGCGAAGCCGACGTCATTTGCTGGATCATTGACGCCGCCCGCGGCATGCGTTCGGCCGATTATAAAGAAATACCTCATCTAGTTGGATCTAACACTCTGCTTTTACTAAACAAGACTGACTTAGTGAGCCCTGCCGATCTGCTCCCCTTGATCGACTCTCTGAGGCCCCTTGCCGCAGACAGCGAGATCATCCCCCTGAGCGCACGCAGTGGCGACAATCTCGATACCGTTCTTCACGCCCTATGCTCGCGTGTTCCGCAAGGACCGCGGCTATACGGCGAAGACGAGCTGACCGACCGGAACGAGCGCTTTCTAGCCGCCGAGCTGGTCAGGGAACAACTGTTCCTGCAACTCGATGAGGAGTTGCCCTACCGCGTGGCGGTGCTCGTGGAGGAGTTCAAAGACGAGGGTAAGCGCATTTACATTGCTGCCACCGTCTACACGGATTCGGATTCATCCAAGAGAATGATCATCGGCAAAGGCGGCGCACGCATAAAAGAAGTCGGGACCAAAGCCCGGCGCCGCATCCAAGAACTACTCGAGCGGCACGTCTATCTGGACCTGCACGTAAAGGTCAAGCCTCGCTGGCAGCAAGACCCGCGTTTCCTCGAAGAACTCGGAATTTGAGTAAAACACTGATGGAAACCTCCCAACTACCGCGTGTAGCTATCGTAGGCCGTCCCAACGTCGGCAAGTCGACGTTGTTCAACCGCCTGCTGCGGCGGCGGCGCGCGATCACCCTGGACGTGCCGGGAGTGACCCGCGACGCGGTTGGCGAAACCGTGGACTGGGACGGACGGCAAGTGCGTTTGGTCGATACCGGCGGCCTCGGTGGTGAGTCCGACATCGTGCTGGCTTCGCAAGTCCATGAGCATACCTTGAAGGTGATCTCGGCCTCCGACTTACTGATAGTGTTGCTCGACGCGCGCTCCGGACTGAATCCCTTGGATCGCGAGACCGTGGAACTCGTCATGGCCAGCGGCAAACCCGCGGTTTTCGTTGCCAACAAAGCCGACGGCAGCGCGCAACACGATAGCCTTTCCGAATTTTGTGAACTCGGCATCGACCCGCCGCTCGGGGTCTCCGCCGAGCATGGAATCGGCATCACCGAACTCAAGATGGCGGTCTCGCAGTTGCTTCAAGACGCCGAAGACCGGGCTTCAAGCGACGGCAACGAAGACGCCGAGTCCGAAGTGGCAAGCGACACCTCCGTCGGCTTAGACAGCGAAGGCGCCGGAACGGCGCAAGACGCTAGCACGGGCAGCGCTTCGTCTACCGGCCCGATCGTCTCGCAAGGCACCACCGCTTACGGCGCTTACGGCAGCGGCCCGCGGCCCTGTCGCGTAGCCTTGGTGGGCAGGCCCAATGTCGGCAAGTCCTCGTTGCTGAACTTGCTGGCGGGTTCCGAGCTTTCTTTGGTCGACGAAAACCCGGGCACCACCCGCGATGCGGTCGATACGTTGCTGCGGCGAGGCAGCCGCCGCTACCTAATCGTGGATACCGCGGGGATGCGGCGGCCCTCGCGCGTGGAAAGGGGAGTGGAGCGAATCAGCGTAGGCCGCAGCATGGAGGCGCTGGAGCGCGCCGACGTGGTGCTACTGTTGATCGAAGCCGAAGAAGGACTGACCGACCAGGATGCGAGAATCGCCCGCCGTGCCTGGAGTGAAGGCCGGGCCTTGGTCATCGCCATGAACAAGATCGATTTACTGGGCCGCCGTCCACCTTTTCGCGCTATCGAAGAAGAGATACGGCGGCGCTATCCGACTTTGGGCAACGCCCATCTCGCTTTTATCTCGGTCAGCCGTGCACACGGTATCGATGAGTGTTTCAAGGCGGTCGACAGAGCCCACGCCGCCCATAACCGCGAGATCGGCACCGTTGCCCTCAACAGGATCATCGCTGCCGCGGTGCAGCGGCGCGAACCCCCGGTGCTGGGAAGCGGACGCTTGAAGATCCTTTATGCGACTCAAAGCTCGCTGCGCCCGCCAACCTTGACCTTGTACGTAAACCGCCGGGACGTGCCGACCTCATATCGCCGTTTCATCGAGCGCTGCATCAGGGAGGAAGTAGACTTCGAAAGCACCCCACTGCGGCTCAAGTTCGTGCGGCGCGACTCTCACTCGGGACGCCGGGCGTAGCGGGCGGCATACTTGACATAATTCGCGGACGACTCGGCCATCCAGCGCCGTTCGGCCTCGCTCACGTCGCGGATTACGCGGGCAGGCTGGCCCATGGCTACTTTCCCTGCCGGGACGCGGCTGCCGGGCGTGAGCAGGCTCATTGCCCCGAGCAGCGCACCTTCCTCTATCTCGGCATCGTCGAGCACTACCGAAGCAATACCGACCAAGGCGCCGTCGCCGATACGGCAACCGTGAAGTACCACGCGATGCCCGACAGTGACATCGTTGCCGATCACTGTAGGGTAGGTTCCCGACGACACGTGGATAGTGCAATGGTCTTGAATATTGCTGCGCTCGCCGATCCGAACGTAATTGACGTCCCCGCGCAGCACACTTTGGAACCATACCGACGAAGATGCGCCGATACGGACGTCGCCAATGACTTGGGCATCCGCGGCCACCCACACCGAGTCGTGAAGTTGGGGAGAACTGTCCTGGTAGCTTCGTATCATATCTTCCTTACTCCGTGGCGCTCACAACGACCGCTCCGCTGTTCTCTGCAAGAGCGCGCCCTTTAATAAGATCCATCCCGACGTGATCTTAGTTGCTCTCACAGCGGCCGCCCCGGTGTTCTCTGCAAGCCTTGCTCCCGCCGTCCTTGCCGCGCCACGTTCAAGACCTGCATCGCAGCGACGTCCGGTGCCACCGGCGCTCATTGCAATCTTTGCAATTTTCGCTCTCCATACCACTGCCGCGCCACGCCTAAGCAGCATTACCCATGCAGCGCAGTCGCGAGAGTCACAAGCGGCAGTGAGATCGCCAGATGGGCCTACGCCCAGCGTCGAGACCGGCAAACAAACCGTGCACAGCCCGCGAAATGCACACAAAGGTCTGTTGAAAAGTAGGAAGCCCGCGCCTATAAAGCAATATGGAGCATCTGGAAGATCTTCCCCAAGCGCTTACTTTCGACGATGTGCTCCTCGTTCCTAGAGAATCGTCGATACTGCCCAGCGAAGCTGCAGTCGCCACCCAGCTTACCCGGGAAATCACTCTAAAAATCCCTCTTACCAGCGCGGCCATGGATACCGTAACCGAGGCCCGCCTGGCCATCGCCATGGCGCAGCAAGGAGGCCTCGGCTTTATCCATCGCAACCTCGGCATCGAAGTTCAGGCCGCCGAGGTGGCTCGCGTAAAGAAGAGCGAGAGCTGGATGATTACCGATCCGGTGACCGTGGCTCCGGATATGCCCCTGTCCACCGCGCTGTCGATCATGCGCGAGCACGGAATCTCCGGGCTACCGGTAACCGACAACCATCGCCTGGTAGGCATACTTACCAACCGCGACGTGCGCTTCGAGGCCGACCAGCGCCGTCCGATTGCCGAGCTGATGACCAGTGAGAACCTGATCACCACCCGCGCCGGCATATCCATGGAAGAAGCAACGGCCTTGCTGCACAAGCACCGTATCGAGAAGCTTTTGGTGGTCGACGATAACGGGGAACTCGAGGGCCTGATCACCGTCAGGGACATCCTCAAGAGTATCGAATACCCGGATGCGTCGAAGGACGGCATGGGGCGCTTGCTCGTCGGCGCCGCCGTCGGTGTCGGGCCCGACCGCGGCGATAGAGCGGCAGCCCTGGTCGAAGCGGGAGTGGACGTGGTCGCCATCGATACCGCCCACGGGCATTCGAAAAACGTCCTGGAAACCGTAAGGGAGATAAAGAAAGCTTATCCCGGCTTGCAAGTCGTCGGCGGCAACGTCGGCACTGCCGACGGCGCTCGGGCGCTAATCGACGCAGGAGCCGACGGCATCAAGGTCGGTATGGGGGTGGGCTCGATCTGTACCACCCGCATCATTTCCGGAGTCGGTATGCCTCAACTCACCGCAGTCACCTCGGCCTGCGAGGCAGCGGCCGGTTCAGACATACCGATAATCGCCGACGGTGGCGTCCGCTACAGCGGAGACATCACCAAGGCGCTGGCGGCGGGCGCCGCCAGCGTCATGATCGGCAGCCTGCTGGCCGGAACCGAGGAGAGCCCCGGAGAGACGGTGTTGTATCAAGGCCGTAGTTTCAAAGTCTATCGTGGTATGGGTTCGCTGGAGGCCATGCGCGGGGGCAAGAGCAAGGACCGCTACTTCCAGCATGACAGGGACGATTTGAAAGTGGTGCCCGAAGGCATTGAGGGCCGCGTCCCCTACAAGGGCTCCTTGGCTTCAACCATTCATCAACTGGTCGGCGGCTTGAAGTCCGGAATGGGGTATCTGGGAGTTTCCGATCTGCAAGAGTTACGCACCGAAGCGCGGTTCATGCGAATCTCGCCCGCGGGTATGAAAGAAAGCCATGTCCACGACGTAACAATGATGAAAGAACCTCCTAACTACCGTCCGGAGTAAAGCGTTTGTCCTCAGTTCTGATTCTCGATTTCGGGAGCCAGTACACACAACTCATCGCACGCCGCGTGCGCGAGGCGAAAGTGTACTGCGAGATTCACCCCTACAACGTCAGCGCCTCCAAGGTGCGGGAGTTGGCCCCTGCCGGAATAATATTGTCCGGCGGACCGGCCAGCGTTTACGACCAGGACGCACCGAGTCCGGACCCCGCGATTCTCGAGATGGGAACCCCCTTGTTGGGAATCTGCTACGGCATGGGAATTATAACTCAAAGCGACGGCGGTGTGGTGGAGAAAGCGGCTGCCCACGAGTACGGCCATGCAGAACTCGTAGTGCATGAGAACGATGATCTGCTGGCCGGTTTCGACCTTGATGAAAGCACGGTGGTGTGGATGAGCCACGGCGACCGGCTCGAAGCGATGCCCGAGGGCTGGGAGGTGATCGCGGCAAGTTCCAATTCGCCCTACGCAGCGCTACGCAAGCTCGACAGGAAGCGCTACGGCGTACAATTCCACCCCGAAGTCGTACACACGCGGGAAGGCCGGCGTATCCTGGAGAATTTTCTGTTCCGGGTCTGCGGCCTCGAGGCCGACTGGACGATGGAAAATTTCATCGAAACCACTACCGCCAAGATCCGCAAGCAAGTCGGCCGGGGCAGGGTGGTTTGCGGCATCAGCGGCGGTGTGGATTCGACGGTTACGGCAGCTCTGATCCAAAAGGCCGTGCCTGGGCAGCTCGACTGCGTTTTTGTAGACAACGGCTTGTTGCGCAAAAACGAAGCCGGCGAAGTGCGGGCTTTCCTGGGCGAGCGTTTCGGCGATGCGCTGATTTTCGTCGATGCAAGCGATCGTTTCCTCGACGCCCTCGAAGGCGTGAGTGACCCTGAACTCAAGCGCAAGATCATCGGGCGGACTTTCATCGAAGTGTTCGAGGAGGCCGCGCACTCGCCGCGTGAAGGCAAAGCCTCGGCTAGCTTCCTGGGCCAAGGCACGCTCTACCCCGACGTTATCGAATCGGTGTCCGTCAACGGCCCGTCGGCGACGATCAAGAGCCATCACAACGTCGGAGGGCTTCCCGAACACATGAAACTCGACCTCGTCGAACCGTTGCGGGAGCTGTTCAAGGACGAAGTGCGGGCGGCAGGCAGGGTGCTGGGAATACCGCACTCGATGCTGTGGAGGCACCCTTTCCCGGGGCCCGGACTGGCGGTGCGCATACTCGGCCCGATCAGGCGCGACGATCTGGAGATACTTCGCGAAGCCGACGCCATCTTCATAGAAGAGATCCGTGATGCCGGCCTGTACGAAGATATCTGGCAGGCTTTTGCGGTGCTGCTGCCCATTCACACGGTCGGTGTGCAGGGTGACGACCGTACTTACGACCGGGTAATCGCGCTGCGGGCAATCGTGAGTGAAGACGGCATGACCGCGGACTGGTTCCGCTTCCCGCCGGAGATTCTCGCCAAAGCGTCCTCGCGCATCGCCAACGAGGTCCACGGCGTCAACCGCGTGGTCTACGACGTATCCTCGAAACCGCCGGCTACAGTCGAGTGGGAATAAAGGGACGGGGCGCGCGGTGAGTTACGTCCACTTACACCTCCACACTCAATATTCCCTGCTCGACGGTGCCAACAAGATCGATGCGCTGATGCCGCGCTTGGCGGCGCTCGGCTTGCCCGCCGCCGCGATCACCGACCACGGCAATATGTTCGGCGCGATCGATTTCTACCGCTCGGCCGGCAAAGCCGGAATCAAACCGATCATCGGATGTGAGGTCTACGTGGCCCCAGGTAGCCGCCTGGACAGGAAGGGCGGGCGTGGCTCCGATTTCGAAGGGGCAGGCAATTACCACTTGATCCTGCTCGCCCAGGACCTGCGCGGCTATCGCAACCTGAGCCGCTTGGTGTCGCAAAGCTACAAGGATGGGTTCTACTACAAGCCACGCATAGACAAGGAACTGCTGCAGGACTTAAACGAGGGCTTGATCTGCCTGAGCGGCTGCCTATCCGGGGAAGTCGCCAAGGCAGTGCTTGCCGACCGCGAAGACAAGGTTCGCAAGATTGTCGAAGACTACGCGGCGATGTTCGGCGACCGCTATTATCTGGAGATTCAAGACAATCATCTTGCCGAACAGGCGCGGGTCAACGAGATGCTGATCCCCCTGGCGAAAGAGATGGGCTTGCCACTGGTTGCAACCAACGATTGCCACTACTTGAGCCATGGAGATCACGAGGCCCACGAAGCCTTGCTCTGTGTGCAAACCGGTAAGAATCTCGACGATCCCGACCGCTGGCGCTTCGGCACCGACCAACTGTTCGTAAAAAGCGCCGACGAGATGCGCAGCGCCTTTCCCGGAGCCGAAGACGCGATAGACAACACTTTGGATCTTGCCGGACGCTGCAACCTGGAACTCGAATTCGGCAAGAACAAGTTCCCGGTGTTTCGTACCGAAAGCGGCCGCGATCTCGACGAAGTCTTTGCGGACAGTGCACGTGAAGGCTTGCGCGAGCGCTTCGAGGAAATGCGCAGAACAGGGGTGGTTTTCGAGTCCTCGCGCTACGAGTCCCGTCTTGAATCGGAAATCTCGATGATACAGCAGATGCAGTTCTCGGGCTATTGCCTGATCGTCGCCGACTTCATCATGTGGGCCAAATCGCACGGAATCCCCGTAGGGCCAGGCCGCGGCTCGGCCGCCGGCAGCTTGGTTTCTTATGCGATGCGCATAACCGACCTCGACCCGCTGCCCTACAAACTGCTGTTTGAAAGGTTCTTGAATCCCGAACGCGTGTCGATGCCTGATATCGACGTTGACTTCTGCTACGAGCGGCGCGACGAAGTATTGAATTACGTGCGTGAGAAGTACGGCGAAGACAAGGTCGCACACATCATCACGTTCGGAACGCTCAAGGGCAAAGCCGCGCTGCGCGACGTCGGGCGGGTACTCGGCTTTTCTTTCGCGGAGACCGACCGCATCTGCAAGCTCTATCCCGAGCCCAAGCAGGGCAAGGACTTCAATCTCGAAGCGGCCCTGGCCATGGAGCCGCGGCTGAGCGAGCTGCGCGCGTCCGGCGAGCGTGAAGCGAAACTGTTCGACTTCGCTTTGAAGCTCGAGGGCTTGGCCCGCCATGTGTCCAAACATGCAGCCGGCATCGTGATCTCGGACCGGCCTTTGGTGGAAGACGTTCCTTTGTTCGTGGACAAAGAGGGTACCGTCATCACCCAGTTCGCCGGCCCCGACGTGGAAGCCATCGGCCTGATCAAGTTCGACTTCCTGGGCCTGAAAACCCTGACGCTGATAGCCGACACGGTTCGCCGAGTAGCACAGGTCCGCGGCGAGACTCTCGATGTAAACGCTCTACCGCTCGACGACGCGGCCACTTACGACCTGTTGTCACGTGCCGACACCGTCGGGGTGTTTCAGATGGAAAGCGGCGGTATGCGTAAGCTGCTGACGCGTATCAAGCCGCGTTGTTTCGAGGACATCATCGCGGTACTGGCGCTGTTTCGCCCCGGACCCCTCGACAGCGGCATGGTCGAAGAGTTCATCAAACGCCGCAACGGCCGTGAGATCGTACGCTATCCCCATCCCGACCTCGAGGAGGTACTCAAGGAGACCTGGGGCGTCATCGTCTACCAAGAGCAGGTAATGCAGATCGCGCAGATCTATGCCGGCTACACCTTGGGCCAAGCCGATAACCTGCGGCGTGCGATGGGGAAGAAGAAGAAAGAGGCGATGGAAGAAGAGAAGGGCCGCTTTCTTGCGGGCGCGGCTTCGCTGGGTCGAAAGACCTCGGAGGCCGAAGCGATCTTCCAGCAGATGGAGACTTTCGCTGCCTACGGCTTCAACAAATCCCACTCGGCCGCCTATGCCCTGATCTCGTTTCAGACCGCCTATCTCAAAGCCCACTATCCACGCGAGTTCGCCGCCGCCTTGCTCACTTTGGAAATGGGCTCGACCGAGAGCACCTACAAAAATCTCGCGGATGCACGCCGCCGCTCTATCGAGATACTGCCGCCCGAGGCCAACAAGAGTGAAGCCGACTTCACCGTGTGTCCAGAAGGCATTCGTTTCGGACTCGAGGCTGTCAAGGGAGTGGGAGAAAAGGCAGTACAGGCCATCATCGAAGCGCGCGCCGATGGCCCCTTTAGCAGCCTCGGAGACTTCGTGCTTCGTTGCAACGGCCAACAGGTAAGCAGGCGCGTGGTCGAGACTTTGATCAAGGCGGGTTCGCTCGAGAGCATCGATTCAAACCGGGCCAAGCTCGTGGCCGGTCTCGACGAAGCCATCGGCTGGGCGGCTCGCGTCAGCGCCGACCGCGAGGTCGGGCAGTTCGGCCTGTTCGCATCGCAGTCAGGTTCCAGCGAAGCCGAGCCACCTTTGCCCGACGTTCCGGAGTGGAGCCCGCTCGACCGGCTGCAGGCCGAACGCGAAGCCGTCGGCTTCTACATCTCCGGCCACCCGCTCGACCGCTATCTCCATGACCTGAAGGTGCTCGCAACCGTCGGTACGGATGCGCTCGATACCAAGAACGATCACGAGCTGGTGCGCGTAGCCGGCGTAACCAATACGGTCAAACGCAAGAACAGCCGCAAGGGGGACCGTTACGCGACCTTCAACCTAGAGGACCGGCAGGGGGTGGTAGAAGTGATCGCCTGGCCCGAGTGCTATCGTAAGTGTGAAGCCGCTATCCTGGGAAGAACTCCGGTGCTGGTGAAAGGCAAGGTCGAGTTTGGCGAAGCTCCGCGCGATCTCAACGGGGGCGGCGACGACCATGAGGCCCCTGATTTCTCCCGCAAAGCTCAGATAATAGCCGAAGAAATAGTGAGCCTAGCCGACGCCCGCCGCGAACTGGTAACCGCTGTGGAACTCAAAGTACTCTCGGGCTCCTTTCCGCCGGCCAAACTCGACTCGCTCTGTGCTGTCTTGCGTGAGTTTCCGGGAGTGTGCCGAAGCTACCTGCGCGTAGTACGCGAGGGGGCTACGGAAACCCAGGTGGAACTTCCCGCCGAGATGAGGGTAGACCCCAGCGACGAATTCATACACCGCGCCGAATCGCTGGTCGGCAGCGGCAACCTCCTGCTGCGGTGAACTTCGCTCCGCATCCCGAACGCGCCCTACTGGTTTGGGCAGGGCCAGACAAGAGCAAGGCAGCCGACGAGCTTGATGAACTCAGCCTGCTCGCGCGCACCGCTTCCCTGGACGACTGCGGCCACCTGGCTCAAGAAATCCGCCGCATATCAGCGGCAACGCGCATCGGTAAAGGCAAAGTCGAGGAACTCAAGGAGTTAGCCCGGGACCGGGACGCCGAAGTGGTTATCTTCGACGACGCGCTCTCTCCGGCGCAAAGGCGAAACCTAGAGAACTCACTGTCCATAAAGGTGATCGATCGTAGCCAGCTTATCTTGGATATTTTCGCTTCTAGAGCAATGACCCGGGCGGGTAAACTTCAAGTAGAACTTGCACAACTCGAATACTTGCTACCGCGCCTTACACGCCAATGGTCCCACCTGTCGAGAATGAAGGCAGGGGTAGGCACTCGCGGCCCGGGTGAGACTCAACTCGAATCCGACCGCCGGCAGGTTCGAGAGCGGCTTTCCCGTCTGCGAAGCCGCCTTGCCGACATCGACCGCAGCAGAAGGCTCAACCGGGCCGAGCGGGAATCTGTGCCTTTTCCGACCGTCGCACTGGTGGGTTACACCAACGCCGGGAAGTCCACTTTGATGAACCGCTTGACGGGCGCGGACAGTTACGTCGCGGACAAGCTCTTTGCGACCTTGGACACCACGGTGAGACGGCTCGACCTGCCCGGCGGCTCCCATGCCATCCTGGCCGATACCGTGGGCTTCGTGGCCAAGCTTCCTCACGAACTGGTCGAGGCTTTCAAGGGAACACTCGAGCAAGTAGTGGAAGCCGACCTCATCCTCCACCTCGTCGATGTCGGCGACCATAATCTCTCGGATCGTATCACCGTGGTGGAGTCCATACTCGAAGAACTCGGCGCGGCGGGCAGGCCACGGCTGATGGTCTTCAACAAGTGCGACACGCCCCCCGAACAAGCGCTGCTCCCGAGATCGCTTTGCATATCGGCCCGCAACGGGACGGGCTGCGAGGAGTTGCTCGAGGCCGTCGAGCAACAACTTACGCGCGAAGAAGAAACCGTAGAGCTACGGCTCACCCACGGGCAGGCCAGAGTCCGGGCCTGGTTGTACCGCAACGCCCGTGTGCTAGATGAGTCCGAAGACGAGGAAGGCTGCCGCATCAGGGCCTCTTTGGGTCGTAAAGCTTCGGGCCGGCTAAAACAGCTGCTCGCAGCCCCGGACTCGAAGCCGCGCGGGGGCTGAACATGGCCGATGCTCAACGTCCCCAACGCACTCACGCTGGCCCGTATACTGGCAGTCCCCCTGTTTCTCTCCCTGCTGGTCGAAGGGGAACACGATCTGGCATGCGTGGTTTTCATCATCGCGGGCCTCACCGACGGACTCGACGGGTTGATCGCCAGGGTCTGGGATTTGCGTACCGAACTCGGCGCCCACCTCGATCCGCTGGCGGATAAGCTTCTCGTAGTCAGTTCCTTCATCACTCTGGGCATCCTGGGTGCGGTTCCGCTGCCCTTGATGATCATCGTATTGACCCGCGACGTGATCATACTCGGAGGCTTTCTTCTCACCGCCGCTTTGGTCGGCGAAACCATGGCAATGGCACCCTCCAAGCTAGGGAAGATCACCACCTTCACCCAGCTCCTTTCGGTGTCACTAGTGCTGTTGTCGCTCGCCGATTGGTGGAAGGTTCCCCAAGGTTTTCTCTACACGATATTCCTGCTCACGGGACTGTTCTCGCTGCTTTCGGGCTGCGGTTACATGATCCGCGGCATCCGCTGGTACCAGGCTTCGGAGTCCCAGCAATAGGCTTCGGAGGGCCGGCACTGCGGAGTCTAGCCGCGTCCTCAGGAAAGCTCAGAAAGCCCGGCACGAAGCAATACGGGGCTTTCCAACTCGCTACTGCCGATAGCGAACAGGCGACAGTCTCAAGCACCATCCTGGACTGCCCGTGGAGATAGCGTCCACGACTCGAGCCCGATTGAGCTTAGCCCGCTCAGACGATCCGTTCGAAGGGGGTGCAGCAGGGCGGGCCTTCGGCATGGAAATAGGCGACCTTGGCGTCGGCACCGATAGCCACCACCGACGACGAGCGTGTCCCGTAGGCCTCGGTGTGTACGCACAGCCGCGCCAAGGGGTTTCGATCATCGGGATCCGCACTGTTTTGGTGGTTGCCCAGAACCCGCGCCAAGGGCGGCACCAACTGCCCGGCTTCGACCACCGCCGCCAGCTCCGGCAATGCCGCTTCGAAATCCTTGCGCGCTCCGGCCCCGCGCGGACAGTGCGGATCATCGGGGGCCAGGTTTGTCAAAACCGAGAGCCCGCGGGCCAAAGGCTTGCACTCCAGCCCGTGGGCATTGCTCAAGAACAGCGCCTGTTTGCTATCGGCAGCAACGAGATTGAAAGCCCCGTATAGCGCCGCCGACTCGGCATCGAGCAAGCCCGCTACGTCGTCCACGCAATCAAGGCCCAAGGCTTCGAAGGCCAGAGAACCGCGCGAACGCTCGCCCGGCGCGGCCGGGCCTTGGCCCCAGCCCCTGCTGCGGTTGAGCACCGCGACCACGAAGGGATTGCCGCCCTCGCGACAGCCCAGCCAGGTGCCACCGGCTCGCAGATCCAGACCTGCCACGATTTCCGGGTGCCCGGGCCGGCGTCTCGGAGCTTCGCTCGGACGGTCGTAGAACTCATCACGATTGGCCGCGACTATCAGCGGGAAAGCCCGTGAGACACCAAGACAAAGCGCCAGAGTACACACAACAGTTCCGAGACTAGCGGACACTGGCAGGCAAAGCCCACCGCCGTCTGAAGACGCGGACGGCCTCAGGCGGCCGGAGCGGCCACACCGGTCCACTCGCAGTACCTCTTGCTGGGGGCGGGAAACGGCTTGCGGACGGCTGCTTTGTCATCGCCCAAACCGCGTGTTAGCGTTTCACACTGTATTTTTGCAGACATCATTCTTGCGGACATCCTTACGAACAGCATCGATTCACCGGAGTTTAGATTGAGTTCTTCAGCCAGAAGCTATGCGTCGGTAGACGCTGTCCAAAACTTGCTCGCTGAGCAAAAGTACATCTGCGACCATAACATCGCCACGGTCGTCTATCTGGCGACCCAGTTGGGCAAACCCGTACTGGTGGAAGGGCCGGCCGGGGTAGGCAAGACCGAACTGGCGAAAGTCGTGGCCTCGAGCCTGAATATCCCGTTGATACGTATGCAATGCTACGAGGGTATAGACGAGGCCAAGGCGCTATATGAATGGGAGTACGCAAAGCAGCTCCTGTACACCCAGATCCTGAAAGACAAGATATCGGAGGTTACCCAGGGCGCTGCTACCTTGTCGGAGGCCATAGACCGCATAACCGCACAAGACGACGTGTTTTTCTCCCGGCGTTTCATCTTGCCGCGGCCCCTGCTTCAGGCCATTCAGTCCGACGACGGGGTGGTCTTGTTGATAGACGAAATCGACAAGGCCGACGCTGAATTCGAGGCTTTCCTGCTCGAGATTCTCAGTGATTTCCAGGTCACGGTGCCGGAGATCGGCACCATAGAAGCCAAGCGCATTCCTATCGTGGTTCTCACCAGTAACAACGCAAGGGAGATGTCGGACGCTTTGAAACGACGCTGCCTGCATCTCTACATCGATTTCCCGAGTCCCGATCTGGAGCTGGAGATTCTCATACTCAAGGTTCCTGAGGCCGGCCCCGCACTGATGGAAGACGTCATCTCATTGGTTCAAAATCTACGCAAGCTCGATTTGAAAAAGCAGCCGAGCATATCCGAGACTCTCGACTGGACCCGGGCGCTGGTGATCATGAATGCCGACAGTCTCGACCACGAGATAGTCAAGGAAACTCTGTCTTCTATCGCGAAATACGAGGGCGACTTGCGTAAAGCCGAAAAAGAGCTGGAAGCTTTCGTGCAACAGCGCCGGGCCAAGGCCGATGAGCCGGTGGTGCCGGCGGCTGACGGCGGCGGCGACCTGCTTCACTGAGCTTCGGGTGGAGCATCGGATAGTAGAATTCGCCGGTTTGCTACGGCGCAAAGGTATTCGGGTTTCTACGGCGGAGACCATCGACGCCGTAGAGGCGGCAAATCTGTCGGGCCTGCAACGGCGCGAGACTTTCAAGAACTCTCTGCGCGCCGCCATGATCAAACGCAGCGGTGACGTCGCCGCTTATGACGAGCTTTTTGAGCTTTTTTTCAGTGGGGTGGGGGAGCTAGTCAAGGCTGCCGGCGAATCGGCCGCTAGCGGCATGACGCCGGCCGAGTTCCAAGAGTTGCTCGACGACATCGCCCGCCTGCTCGAAGGCATGGACCCGGAGCTGTCCGATCTTACCCGCGCGCTGTTGATGCAGGACAGCGGCGCACTCGAACAGTTGCTGCGTGAGTTGCGCGACTCGGGGAAGCTTCCGCAGCGGCCGGGCAATTACGTGCCGCCTGCGCTGATGCGCGAGCTACTCGGCGCGATGGGGGCCGGAGACTTACAAGAGGATTTCGACCGCCTGCTTGCAGCCGCCGAACACGGCATGAGCGAAGAGGAACTAGAAAAACTCAAGGAGTATCTCGCCCGCCGCAGCCGCGACTTGAACGAGTTGCTCAAAGGAATGCTCAAGCTCGACCGCGAGCAGGCCGACCACAAGGAAAACCGCGAACAGGAGCGCGACCGGCTGCTGGAGAAGAGTTTCTACTACCTGTCTCCGAGCGAGATAAAGCGCATGCGCGAGGCCGTCTCAGCGCTAGCGCGCAAGCTCAAGAACATACTGGCTATCCGCTACAAACGAGCCAAGCGGGGCCGCTTGGATGTAAAAACCACCCTGCGCCACTCCCTGGAATTCGGCGGTGTCCCCTTCCGGCTCAGCTACGACCGGCGCCGTCGCGAGCGGCCGCAAGTGGTCATCTTGTGCGACGTCTCCGATTCGGTACGCAACGTGTCGCGTTTCATGCTGCAGTTCGTCCACTCTCTGCAGGATATTTACTCCAAGGTGCGGAGCTACGTGTTCGTCGCCGAGATCGCTGAGGTAACCCAACTGTTCAAGGAAAATGAGATCCAGGGGGCCATTCAGCGCGCCATCAACGGGGACGTGGTCAACGTCTACGCCCACTCGGACTTCGGCCGGGCCTTCAAGGATTTCCACAGAGACCAACTAGAGGTAATCGACGGCAAGACCACCGTGATCATTCTCGGAGACGCACGCAACAACTACAATGCACCCAACGACTGGGTGCTGCGCGACATAAGGGAGCGGGCCCGACAAGTAATCTGGCTCAACCCCGAGAACGCCTCGACCTGGGGCTTCGGCGACAGCGAGATGAACCTGTACTCCAAGCACTGCGATATCGTAGAAGAGTGCCGCAACCTCAAGCAACTCTACAAGATCGTCGATATACTGGTGGCCGCCTAAATTGCCTGTTTGGCCCACGGGAGCCGGGCTTGGCCATAGGAGCCGGTGGCCGGTGGCCACAAAGCCCCCTGGCCCACAGGAACCTGCGCGCCAGAAACTGCCGCTCGCGAAATATGCCGATTATTCCCTTCTGTGGCCTCAATGATCGCTCCGAGAGTTGACGAAGCCGGGTTCTCGCGCCAAACTTTGAAGTGATGGATAGAGAAGCGTTCATACTTATGACGGTCGGGGGCTTGACCCTGGATCCGATGACCAAGACGCCCATCGTCGTACTCAAGGACGAGAGCGACGAGATCACTCTGCCCATCTGGATAGGGCTGCTCGAAGCGGCCTCGGTGGCCACCCAGCTCGAGGGCGTATCCATGGCTAGGCCCATGACCCACGACCTGCTCAAGCGCCTAGTCGAGGAAGTCGGAGCCAAGGTGCAACGCGTCGAGGTTACGGCGCTGAAAGAGAACACTTTCTACGCCGCGATAAAGCTCGACATCAACGGCAACGAGACTTCTATCGATTCCAGGCCCAGCGACGCCATCTCCCTGGCCTTGCGAACCAAGAGCCCGATCTACGTCGCCAAGGAAGTGATCGCAGCCTCGGCAGCCTCAGCCAACGATGTGCAGGAAGCCCAGGGCGCGGAAACCGCGAGTGAAACCCAGGACATCTCCGACGTCTCGCCCGACGAATGGGCGGACATACTCGAGAGTCTCGACCCCGACGATTTCAAGTACAAGATGTAGTCCCTGAGACCGCTGCCGGGATCTCGTTGGCAAAATCCGAAACGGGCCGCCCTGTTAAGCCCACCAGAGCAATAAGGACATCCCAGATGGCCGAGAAAGAAAAGTTCGATCGTAAAGACTTAAAAGAGCCGGATCAGTTTTTTGAAACAGTCGGCAAGGTGAACCGCTACCTCGAGGAAAACAAGAGCCAGGCCGCGCTCATCGCCGGCGGGCTCTTGGCCGTCTTCCTTCTGCTCGTAGGCGGCCGGGCCTACATACACAATGCGCGGGAAAACGCAGCCGCTGCCTTTGCCCGGGCGCTGAACAACCTTGAGTTCAACAGTGAAGCAGCAGCCAAGGCCGGTTTCGACGGACTCACCGGAGCTTCCAACTCGGGCCCCTATGGAGAGTTGGCGCGACTCTACAAGGCCGACTTGGCCGCCAGGGACGGAGACTACGAGACAGCCACCGCCGAATACGAAGCGTTTCTGGAAAGTGCCGACACTGACTATCTGCGGCAGGCTGCGCTGATGGGCGAGGCCTATGCACTAGAGATGTCAGGGGCGGCCTCGAAAGCTCTGGATAACTACGCCAAGGCCGGCGACATCGACGGCCCCTTCACCAAACACGCTCTTCTAGCGCGCCTGCGGGTGGCGGATAACACCGCAGATAAAGCCGCCGCGGCCGATGCAATAGAAAGGCTGCTGGAAAAGAATTTTTCCGGCCTAAACGCAGAAGAGCTGTCCCAACGCCTGGAAGAATTGCGAAAAGGCGCGGCCTGAACCTCAGCATCTCGATCCGGGGTACGTCGAACGGCGAAACTTTACTTTCCCCGGCGACCCCTTCTTTTGACTAAATATAAAGATATCGTTATATTTGCATGCATTTCCGGCCGTAAAAAAGGCCGCGTAGAGAGGACCCAGCGGATATGCCCACACCAAGCGCAGAACAAGTTTCTAAAGATTTCCATGTAGCCGACCTCGGACTTGCCGGGTGGGGGCGCAAGGAGCTAGCCATCGCCGAGACCGAGATGCCGGGTCTGATGGCGCTACGCGAGCAATACGGAGCGAGTAAACCGCTGGCAGGCGCGCGGATCGCGGGCTCGCTGCATATGACCATCCAAACCGGAGTCTTGATCGAGACTCTCATCGAGCTTGGAGCGGAAGTCCGCTGGGCCTCCTGTAACATTTTTTCCACTCAAGACCACGCCGCCGCTGCCATCGCCGAACGCGGCATTCCGGTCTTCGCCTACAAAGGCGAGAGCCTCGAAGAGTACTGGAACTACGCTCACCGAATAATGGAATGGAGCGACGGTGGAACCCCGAACCTCATTCTCGACGATGGTGGAGACGCAACCTTGCTGGTCATCCTCGGCAGTAAAGCTGAGAAAGACCCCTCCGTGCTGTCCAACCCGGGTAGCGAAGAGGAAACCGTCCTGTTTGCCTCGATTCGCGAGCGCTTGGCCTCCGATTCCTCCTTCTATTCGCGCATACAAGCCAACATCAAAGGGGTAAGCGAGGAGACCACCACCGGAGTGCATCGCCTCTACCACATGCAAAGCAACGGCGAACTGCCTTTTCCGGCCATCAACGTCAACGATTCGGTTACCAAGAGTAAGTTCGACAACCTCTACGGCTGCCGCGAATCCTTGGTCGACGGCATCAAGCGCGCTACCGACGTGATGATGGCCGGCAAGATCGCGCTGGTTTGCGGCTACGGAGACGTAGGCAAAGGCTGCGCCCAATCCTTGCGCGGGCTCGGCTGCACGGTCTGGGTGACCGAGATCGATCCGATATGCGCTCTGCAAGCGGCGATGGAAGGCTACCGGGTGGTCACCATGGACGATGCTGCAGGGGAAGCGGACATCTTCGTGACGGCAACCGGCAACTATCATGTGATCAGCCGTGACCACATGGCGCGAATGAAAGACCAGGCCATCGTGTGCAACATCGGCCATTTCGACAGCGAGATCGATGTAGCCGGACTCAAGGACTGCACCTGGGAGAATATCAAACCGCAGGTCGACCACATCATATTCCCCGACGGCAAACGCATCATCCTGCTGGCCGAGGGGCGCCTAGTGAACCTCGGTTGCGCAACCGGGCATCCCAGTTTCGTGATGTCGAACTCGTTTAGCAATCAAGTGCTGGCGCAGATCGAGTTGTGGCAACACACGGACAAGTACGCAAAGGAAGTCTATGTGCTTCCCAAGCACTTGGACGAACAAGTCGCCAGGCTGCACCTACAAAAGATCGGCGCAAAGCTCAGTAAGTTGAGCCAGCATCAAGCCGATTACATAGGCGTTGCGGTAGAAGGTCCATACAAGCCTGATCACTACCGCTACTAGCCTGGGAACACTTCGGGCGGCGACGCAGCATGCAAGCTCTTCTGGCCGGACTCAAAGCCGGAGCCGAAGCCACTAGGCTCCGGATTCTCGCACTGCTCGCGGAAGGCGAACTCACCGTCACCGAGATCACGCGGGTCATACAGTAAAGCCAGCCTCGCATAAGCCGCCACCTCAAGCTGCTTTGCGATGCCGGACTGATCGAACGCTTGAAGGAAGGCTCCTGGGTCTTCTATCGCCTGGCCGAACAAGGGGAGGGCGCCCGCATAGCCGGGTCACTACTCGGCTTGCTGCGCGACTGCAACGGAGAGGCCGGCAGGGATGCGGAGCGTCTGCGACGGGTGAGAGAGGAGAGAACTGCAGCCGCGGCCGCTTACTTTCGAGATAACGCGGAAGCCTGGGACCGTATTCGCGGCTTGCACGTCGACGAGAACGAGGTCGAGAAAGCCATGCTGGCGGCGGCGGGAGAGGGCGGCGGGGAAGCCTGCCCCACCGGGCTGCTCGTCGATCTAGGGACCGGCACCGGGCGTATGCTGGAACTCTTCAGCGACCGCATCGAGCGTGGCATCGGTATCGATACCAGCCACCAGATGCTCAATCTCGCACGCAGCAAACTCCACAACAAGGGAGTCTCCAACTGCCAAGTCCGCCACGGCGACATCTACGACATACCGCTGCCCGGCGGCTGCGCCGATCTGCTTACTCTGCATCAGGTCTTGCACTTCCTTGACGACCCGGCCGCCGCGCTCGAGGAAGCCGGCCGCTTGCTGAAAGCAGGTGGAAAACTCTTGATCGTCGACTTCGCCCCTCATGAGCTGGAGTTTCTTCGCGACCAGTACGCACATCGCCGGCTCGGCTTTTCCGACCGGGAAATTCGCCGCTACTGCAAAGGCGCGGGCCTGCGTCCGGTAAGCACAAATCATCTTGAGCCCGCCGGCGGTGGCGGCGGCAATAGCCTGACCGTGACTTTATGGACAGCCAGGAAATAGCCTCCGCCTCCAGCTTCCACGACGCCGGCCTCCGCTGTGTGAGCGCGACCGGTCTTTGGCATCCCGCTTCCTGTGAAGATCAACACTCCCGCCGTCGGAGCACTCATGACCGTTGAGCGCCGGGCGCTGTGGGCCGTTGCCACAGCCGTGTTGCTATGGGGAAGCAGTGGCATTGCCATAAAGTGGGTGTCGCCGAGCGGCATTGTTACCGCGTTCTACCGCCTCTGGTTCGCAATTCCTCTGTTGTGGCTGCTACCGCTGCTGCGCCCCGGCCTGCGTGGCAAATTCGACCGGCACTGGTTGAAAGCCTGTGCCGTGGGTGGCACCTTGTTCTACTTGCACCAGATCCTCTTTTTTTCTTCCCTGAAGCTCACCACCGTCGCCAATGTCACGGTGATTGGAGCCTTGCAGCCGGCAGTGGTTCTCAGCGTAGCGGGACCCATGTTCGGCGAACACAGCAGCACCCGGGCAAAATTGTGGACCGCGTTGGCCTTCGCCGGCACCTCTTTGATGGTGCTCGGCGCAAGCTCGGCGGCCTCTTGGAGCCCCACTGGTGACCTCATGGCCTGCATGAACTTATTCGCGTTTAGCGCTTATTTTCTAGCCTCAAAGCGCATTCGGACCCGGGTTGGAAGCTGGGAGTATGTAATCGGAATGACGACAGTAGCCGGCTTATGGATGCTGGCTACTGCCATTGCTCTTGGCGAGCCGCTGAGTTCCCCGCAAGGCTACGACTGGGCGGTACTGCTAGCGATCGCCGTGTTTCCGGGTACGCTCGGCCATGTGCTGGTGAATTGGGCCCATGCACACACAAGGGCTTTGTCGGTGTCGATAATGCTGCTCGCGGTGCCTTTGCTTGCAAGCTTCGGTGCCTGGATGCTGCTCGGCGAGAGCTTGAGCAGCCTGCAACTAACGGGCGGATTCATAGCCCTTGGCGCAATCTCGGCAGTGGTGGCCTCGGCGCCGGCATCCCACAGCGAAGAACTCGCCGAAAGCGCCGCCGCGACCGACGCACCATAGGGAAGTCTCCCAATCGAACGCTGAAACGACTGCGGTGCTTCGATCCAGAATCGATCCTTGCGCAACCGCCCCAGTCATGCGTAAAGATCGACGACAGTAATTGTCGTCGATCAGTCTCCCGAGCAAACGTTGTAACGAACGCGGCAGGCGGGCGAGGATCGGCGCAAAACCTCGGCGCCGCCTAGCGGTCCTGGCAGCAACGGAAACCTACCGTTGCCGATTGCAGGGTCTTCTGGTTACCGGAACAAATGCTCGAGCAGCCCGTGAAGCGCTCGACCGGAGCGTTGCTAAGGTAGCCTCCGCCACGAAACTTGCAGTAGCTTCCTTTACAGTCCGCAATCCATTCGGCGACATTGCCGGCCATGTCGAAGAGGCCGGGAAGGCCGCCCTCGCAGCCCGGCAACGCAGCCACCGGAAGAGTTTCCACCGCACGGCCTTCTACGGTTTCCGTGGCCGACTGTGAGTTGCATACCGACGGATCGAATACGTTTCCATAAGGGAAGGCACGCCCGTCGCTTCCGCGGCAGGCGGCGAGCCATTCCTGCTCGCTGCACAGCCTTCCTGCGGCAAACACGCAGTACTGTTCGGCCCCGTCAAAGCTGACACAATTGACGGGATGGTCGCTCTTGTCCGGGCGCCCGTAGTTGCACTTCGCATTGACCGTGGACTGGTCGCAGGCGCCGGCTTGCACACAGGAAGCAAACTGGGCGGCACTTACCTCGGTGGCCATCACCGCGAATGGAGCGCCGGGATGAGCTATCCACGACGGCGGCGCGACCGAAACGGCGGCATCGGCCGCCATGGCCGGCGGCCTTCCTGCAATCGTGATCGTGCCACCAACACCGATGACTAGCGCGAGAATCAGCCAATCGCGAAGGTTTCTGCCAAGGAGGTTCATACGAGTATATGCTACGAGGTGATTCCCACATTGTGGACGGTCTCCACGGGGTAAGGTACGTCATGCCTGGTGAGAATCGGGTTACCTTCATAACGCCTCACGATTGGGTCATTCTCCATCGCCCGCTCCTGGTTGCAGAATTCTTCGGTACGCTGTCACGTAATCTTGCGCCATCCGTGTGTGTGTGAGAAACGCTGCTCAACATCTTGCCGACAAGCGGCGCGACTAATTGAACCTACTGCAGCCACCGCTTCGACCGCCTCGTCAATATCCGTAACGATGTAGCCGGTTTCTTCGTGGCGAATAATCTCTGCCATCGAACCGCGGCCAAACGCAATGACCGGCGTTCCGCATGCCATGGATTCCACCAGACTCAAACCAAATGGCTCGTCGAAGCTGATCAGGTGCAATAATGCGGTCGCTTGCCCCAGCAACTCGCCGCGTCGGTCAGGCCCCACGGCCCCCAGGTATTCCACTGTTACGCCGTCAAGGTACGGTTCGACCTTAGTGGCGAAATAGTCCTGATCCTGCACGATGCCGGCGATCCGCAGCTTGATGCCGGCCCTCTTCGCCACCTGAATAGCTTCGTAGACACCTTTGTGCGGATGGATGGCCGGGTCAATGAAGCTTACCTCTACTGTCTGATCGACGACAATCAGAATTGCCGACGGACTGCCTTGGTGCACAACCCGGGATTTAGGTCCATACTTGCCCTTTGCTCGCGGATTAGAGGTTCCTCATGAGCGTTTTCAAACGTAGCCAGCGCAAGTATGTGAAGAAGGCCTATCGCAAGCCGAGGGTATTGATCCCGCCGCGAAACGGCGCGGACTGCTCCGACCACCACGCCGTGAGGCCTAGGCCTGCGGCCCCGTTGGTCTCCAAGGCGCGAACCAGCCTGCGTACCTGACGTTCGCCAACGCCGAGTAGCTCACCGGCCTGACACTGCGTCAGGCGCTTTTCGCCAAGTCGAGTAGAGAATCTACAATCGGTCCAGTTCCTTGTGGCTCAATGTCACGTGCTCCGTCATGCCACCCGTGTGACCCGAAACCGGACATTTCTACATGGGAGCTACAATGCAACGTCTGATAAGATATATTATGTCAACTAGCGTCCACCTACCAATCGCCCAATTGCCATGCCACCCCCGCTCAAACGCGCTCCAACGGATCGTAGAGCTTGGCATATTCCTCGAGAGCAAAACGATCGGTCATGCCGGCTATGTAATCGGCCACTACCCGGGCCGCTGGATCGATCTGGGCCCGGCCGGCGATATGCGGCGGCATCTGGGCGGGGTCTTCTATATAGGCTCGGAAGATTCCCGTCATGACCCGTTTGGCCTTGGCCGCCATCCTACGCACCCGGTGATGACGGTAGAGCCGCTCCATCAAACGCTCCTTGAGCGCAGCCACTTGCCCGGCGATCTGCGGGCTAAACCCGGCAACCGGCCCCGCAACAGCCCGGATATCGTCGACGGTAGTGATACCAAGCTCCTTCAGTCGCGCTTCCGTGTTTTCGATGAGGTCTATGACTAGGCGGTCGATCATGGCGCGAACCGTCTGGTAGCGCAGCACCGAAAAGTCAGCAGCCGGGTTCCTACCCTTTACGGCCACAAAACTCTGCTGCCACAGCTCGACCCCGTCGAGGTCTTCGGCATGAAGCATGCCCGACTGGAGGCCATCGTCGATGTCGTGACTGTTGTAGGCGATCTCATCGCACAGATCGACGAGCTGAGCCTCCAGCGGCGGCTCGAGTTCTGGGTCGAACGCGGCCAAGCGGCCGCGGCCCTGCGGCGCGGAATGTTTGACTATCCCCTCACGCACCTCGAAGGTGAGATTCAGGCCCGGGAAGTTGGGATAGCGCCGTTCCAACACCTCAACTATGCGAAGACTCTGGCTGTTGTGATCGAAACCTCCGTGCTCTTGCATCAGGAGCGAAAGCACTTCTTCACCTGCGTGCCCAAACGGCGTGTGTCCCATGTCGTGAGCCAGAGCAATAGTTTCGGCCAAATCGACGTTGAGCAACATCGCGCGAGCAATGGTACGCGTAATCTGGGCGGTCTCCATGGTGTGGGTCAGGCGGGTTCGATAATAGTCGCCCTCGTGATTCACGAAGACTTGGGTCTTGTACTCGAGCCTGCGAAATCCACTCGAATGAATGATGCGATCACGATCGCGTTGGAAGGCCATGCGAAAGCGATGTTCCGGCTCGGCATGTTCACGGCCACGGCTGGCGGAAGAAAGCATGGCATAAGGGGCCAATCCCTCTTTCTCCCTCTTTTCGAAGTAGGCCCGTTCGTGCATCCAGCAGGCCTCAGTCCAGCAATCGGGCGGCTTCGCATGCGGCATGCGTCCATACGTCGCGCAACTCCCGCATCGAAGCGGCTCCTAGAAACGCAGTCGCCGTCCCGTGCATCCCCACACAGCCGGCCGCAATACCGGCGCCAGCATCCATGCGGACTATAGCTGTCATCCTCGAGCGCGTCACGGCACAGTCGTCGTAGTCGTTGATGATGTCGTCGTGGTTACGGTGGTCGAGGTAGGCATCACCGGCGGAGCAAAAAAGATGTCTTTGAAACTCGAACTGAAAGCCCCACCGGCACCGCCGTCTCCGGTCTCTCCGAAGGTAGTGCAAGTCGTGCCGCTCTCGTCGCAGGCGATCACCCGCCCGGAATCGCTGGGGTCGGCGATAAGAATTTGCGCCGAAGTGTCCACCGCGCTCGGATTGACGGCAATCGCGCTGGGACCCGCAGCCCCCAGCAGCGATGCCAACCCGGCAAATTCCGCGCAAGAAGTCCCGTCGGGAGCACAGTAAATCACTGTGCCGCTGCGATCGGCAATGAAAAGTGCCTCCACGGGGTCGCCGTAGAAGGCAAAATCGACGATCCGATCTGCCGCCGTAGAGGTAGAACCGAGCACTCCCTTGGAAGTGCCGTCCAGTCCATACGCACGAATCCCGGCGGCGGGTACCGCATCGGCAACTAAAAGGTCCCCGCTCAAAGGCGAGATCGCGATCGCCACGACGTCACTGCCGATGCCGGACAAGCTCGAAATCAACAATCCGGTTTCGCCGTCGAAAACCTTCACGACTCCGTCGGCCTGAGCAACGTAGAGATCTCCATCCTGATCGAAAGCCAGGGCAACGGGAGAGTCCACTTGAGCGTCACTCTCTCCAAAAGCGCCCAAGACCTCGCCGCTTCTCAGATCGAAACGTCGCAGCACCCCTATGGAGGAATCGATCAGCAGTAAATCGCCGTTGAGAGGATTGGACGCCCCCGCCGAAGCCCCCGCCGCAAATACGGCCGCATCCGTCAACTCGCCCAGAAACGCTCCGCCGGTACCACCGAAAGCGAGCAAGGAACCGACGACATACAAAGAAGGATAGGTATCGAGGATGATGGTGTCGATGTCGCTGGCGGCATCCGTTTGCACAACCATCCGAACCTCGAAAGGACCGGGAACGTCTGCAACAAAAGTCGCCGATTCGTTGGTGTCGCCATCCCCGATGGCGCAACGTCCAGTGGTGCATTGATCTGAGCTGGTGCCCGATCCCAGTTTGCACTCATCGAACTCGCCGCAGTCGGCATTGGTGGTACAGAGCGTATCTGGGACGTCACGACAACGATCGTCGACGTTACTGGTACAGATCTCGGCAAAATCGTCGGCACAATGGTCATCGAATCTAGTATTCGCGCCCGGATTGACGATGCTCCAGGTAAAGCTGAACTGGTCCTCGCGACCGCTCGGATCAGTAGAGGAGGCACCGCTTAGCTCATAACGGCCGCCGACATCCACGATGCGCGCGGCCGCGGTCGCGACCGCGTTGGGAGACTCAGGATTGCTCAGGCTACTCGAACCACCGCAAGCGGCGAGCAAAAACGGTAGCGGCAAGGACAAGACAGTGGTTATCCGCGCAGCTCGGCGGACAGAGAACGATCGCGTCACTGCAAATTTCATTTTGTTCAACTGTGTTCCTTGGATTCGGAGCCCCTCGGATTCGGGTGCTGCCGCCGCTTGGACGTCAAAGTAGCCATGAAACAGCCGCATTTCAACGCCGTTCAGCCTGCATCGCCAGCGAGCGCGTAATTGCAACGGCGAAAAAGGTCGGACGTGCCCCCGGCAGGATTCGAACCTGCGGCACCAGGATTAGGAATCCTGCGCTCTATCCACCTGAGCTACGGGGGCTCAACCGAACCTAAGTAGCCAAAGCCTCCTGAGCGGGCAAACCTGCCCTCTCAATCCAGAGACGGGTGCTTATCCGCCCAGGGTTGCGCCGCTTCCAGTTGTGCCGCCACCCGGATCAGTTCGGCCTCTCCCCAAGGAGAACCGACCAATTGAACGCCGATGGGAAGTCCGGAAGCACTCCAATGCATGGGTAGCGAAATCCCAGGTTGACCGGTAACGTTGAACAAGGGTGTAAACGGCGCCACCATCCCAGCGCGGGCCAAAGGGTCGGCGGGATCTTGCTCCACACCTTCCCATAACCAGCCTACTTTAGGTGGTTCAGTGGCCAGCGTCGGGGTTAGCAGCAGGTCGAAATCCCGCCCCCAAGATGCAGTGATCAGCCGGGTGTGGATCTGTAGTTGTGCAACTCCTCGCACATAGCTCAGGCTGTCCATCTGCTTGGCTTGGGAGCGCAATTCAGCGTTCAACGGTTCTATCTTGTCCCACTCGTCGACGTCCCAATAAGCACTACCGGTATTCCAGACCACCATAAAAGCGGGAAGTATCTCCGAAGCTTCGGGCCAAGCCGGCGCTCCCTCGAAAACCTCGTGCCCCAGGCCCGCAAGCAGTTCCGCAGTAAGTTCCACGGCCTTTACGCACTCGGGGTCAACTGGAACACCGGTGGGAGCCACCGAAGTATAGGCGATACGAAGCTCGCCCGGAGCTCGCGACAGCTCTTCGCCGAAGGGCCGCTCAGGTGCCGGCGCGTTGTACCACGCATTGGGGTCTCGGCCGCTTATGACGTCCAGCACCGCCGCCGTATCGGCCACGGTTCTCGTCAACACCCCTTCGACTGCTCCGCCATGCATCACATCAGATACCAAAGGCCCCATGGAAACCCGGCCCCGGCTCGGTTTCAGACCCACCAACCCGGCGCAAGACGCCGGAATACGAATCGAGCCACCGCCGTCGTTACCGTGCGCGGCGGGCGCGAACCCAGCAGCTACGCAGGCCGACGCCCCCCCGCTCGAACCGCCCGGAGAATGGTCGAGATTCCAGGGATTGCGCGTGGCCCCGAACAGATCGTTCTCGGTAACGCACACGGTTCCGAATTCCGGGGTATTGCTCCGGCACATCAATAAAGCACCCGCATCGCGCAGCGCCTGGGCGACGTGAGCAGTCACAGTCGCTACGCGCCCGGCCGCCGCACGCGAGCCGTAGGTGGTAGGCCATCCGCTTACGTCGGTCAGATCCTTGATCGGAATCGGCACTCCGTGAAGAGGGCCCAGCTCTTCCCCGGACATCAAAGCCTCGCCCGCCGCGACAGCCTCAGCTCGCAACTCATCGTCTCTGCGCCAGATCACGGCGTTGATCTTCGGGTTGAGACGATCCATGCGCTCCAGATAGAAGTCCACTACCTCCAGTGGACTCACTTGCTTGGATTTAATGGCGCCGGCAAGGTCGAGTAGGGAGATAAAAGGGTCCATCACACACCTCCTGGATTCATCTATCCGGTGGTCATCGTTCGAACAAGGGCCGCGTCGCGGACAAGACAGCGGACAAAACGGGCAAGCTAGGGAAGCACGATACCGCCACAATACCACTACCGACCACTACACCAACCACTGCCAACTCAGGCCACTACCAACTCAGACCACTACCGACAAGACCACTGCCGACTCTTGCGAGCCCGGGCGCCAGCGCCTAGCATTCAAAAATGCTGCCTTACCGGCTTTGTCTGGCGATGGTCTCTGTCGCCCTGTTGTCTGTAGCCGTAACTTCGCCGAGCCTCGACTACGGCTTCGTTTACGACGATCAGCAAGTGATCGTGGACCGCAAACCCTTTTGGGAGGAAGGCTGGCGCGAGTTCCTTCACACCCGCCATTGGGGCACCGGCAGGCACCTGAGCCTGCTGTCACTGGACTTGGATCGAAGCGACCCCCTCTCCCCCCGCCCCTTCCACCGCAGCAACGTGTTGCTGGCCGCTGCGGTATCGGTCGCGGTGCTGCTGCTTGCGCTCGAACTCGGCGCGGGTATGGCCGCTGCCGTGCTGGCGGCCATGCTCTTCGCCGTCCATCCAGCCCATGCCGATACCGTAGCGTCCCTGGTCGGCCGTGCTCAACTATTGGCTACCCTGGGCGTCATTCTCGGCCTATTGATTCACCTGCGCGGCCTCAGACACGGCAACGAAAGAAGCCCGCTAAGGCTCTTGGGCGGCGGGCTCTGCTTCTTTCTCGCCCTCCACTCGAAAGAAAGCGCCGCGGTTTTGCCACTGTTGCTGCTCCTGCACCATTTTACCATCGGCCAAGCCGCGGGACGGCGCCTACCGTGGGCCACCCTGCTCACCTACGCCCTGGCCTTTGCGCTCTGGCTTTCCACCACACTGCCCTTGCTGTCCGGAATCACTCCGATCCCCTTCGTTGACAATCCCTTGGCGTCGATGGCCTGGTGGGAGAGGATTCCAAAGGCTTCCCTGATCTTGTGGCAGTACCTTTCACTGCTCCTGCTCCCCACACAGTTGCTTCCCAATCGTGGATTCGCGGTGACCAACCCTGGACTCGGCGCTGCTGTAGGCGGCCTAGCAGCCTGGATCGTGTTGCTTATTGCGGTGCTGCGTTACCGGCTGCGTTTCCCGCGGGCAGCTTTCTGCGGCCTTTGGTTCGTGGTCGCTTTCGCGGCCACCTCCAACCTAGTGTTCCCGATCGGAACGATAATGGCCGAAAGGCTTCTGTACCTGCCTTCGGTGGGCCTCTGTATCGCCTCGACCATGTGGCTGGATGAGTTGGACCGGGTTTGCGCGAGCGGTATCGCCCGATGGATACGGCGCAGCGCAGTGACACTAGCAGCCGCAACCGTAGTGCTGCTGGCGTTCTTGTATGACGCTAGAGCCAGGGTGTGGACCTCGCAGGACTACTATCACGAGCAGGCGGCTGCGCAGTCTCCGGCGTCCGCCAAGGCCTACTACGACCTTGCCGCCCAATGCCTCGCCAGGGGAGATGCGGCCGGCGCCGAGTCAGCGTATCGCCGGGCCCTGGACATCATCCCGGGTTTCGACCGTGCGACCTTTTACCTTGCGCAGATTCTGACCCGCCAGGGCCGCGCGCATGAAGCGGTTGAAGTGTATCGTGACTATTTGAGAGTTCATCCCGGAGACCCAGCCGGACTCACCAACCTGATAAGCTCATTGTTGATAGCCGGTGAACGCGAAGCCGCTTTGGTCGAGGCCCGCCGTTTGGTTCAGTTGCACCCGGAAGACGATCAACATCGCAGACTCTTGGCTTTCGTGGAAGCCGCAGGCCTAGCGACGACTCAGTCCTTGAACGCAAGTTCGGCCACCGGCAACCGATAGCGCTGCATTAAACGGTAGACCTCGGCGGTGCTGAGCTTGCGGCGTAACTGAATGTCGCGTCGTGCCCGAATAATCTCTGGAAGCCGTGCAAATGCCGATGCGTAGGCGCGTATCAGTATTCCAACAAGCTCGAGGTGTGAATAATCACGCGCGAAATTGCTCGAGATGCCGCGCCCCGAAAAGGCGGCGAAGGCCTGCCCCAGATAGCGTGCCAGCGTGTAGAAAGCACTCAAAAAAAGAATCCGCCGCGGGAACAGTTTGAGTGCATTCCAGATCCGATTTCTCTCGACCAGGAAGGCCTTGAAGGCAGAGTGATAACCGCTGGTCATCGATTTCTTGTGATAAACCGTCGCAGCGGCAACATAGCGGCAACTCCAACCCCGCAGTTGTCCCCGCAGTACCAGATCCAAGTCTTCCAAATAGGCAAAATAAGCCTCGTCGAAAAGGCCTACGTCATCGAGCATCTCGCGCCGGTAGACAGCCGCGCAACCGTTCGGCCCGAGAACCTCCTCGTCCCGGTCGTACTGGCCGAGGTCCTTCTCCAACCATCCCCGGGAGCGGCAGATTCCATCCGGATATACCAACAGGCCCGTGGAATCGAAGACTTCGCGGCGGTCGAACATCATAACCCGGGCTGCGAACATTCCCGTCTCCGGGTACTCGTCGGCCGCGGCTACCATGGTTTCCACGAAACAACGGTCGAGTTCGGCGTCGTTGTTCAACAACAACAACAACTCTCCGCTGCATTCCTCGATCGCTATATTGTTGCCTGCACAAAAGCCGCGATTGCTCTGCTGCCGCAGCAGGCGCACACGAGGAAAGTCGGCTTCCAGCATTTCTGCGGTTCCGTCGCTCGAGCCGTTATCGACTACCAGCACCTCTAAGTCTTGATAACTTTGGGAAAGAACCGAGAGTAAGCAGTCGTGAAGAAGATCTTTCCCGTTCCAACTGAGAATTATTATGGAGACACGCGACATTCGCAGCGGCGCGTTGGCTACTCGACCGCCGCTGCGTCGCTCTGGGAATCGACTCGCGACTCCACCAGAGCGTCAACTCTCGAAAGCAACTCTTCGTTGTCGCTGTGCTTCTCTATCATCAAAGACAGGTCGCTAAGATCGTGAAGCATCATTTGCTCGGCTTGATCGCGAGCAGCGGGGTCGGAAAGCGCAGTGGTGAGATCCAGCACCACGTCTTCTACTTCCAAACTTTCCAACTCGATGGCGATCTCGAAGGCACGCTCGCGCCCCACCCCCGACCATACCTCGTCTCGCAAGGCATCGATGGCTTTTCCCGCGTTATCGAGTATCTCGATGCCGTGCTGCAATTCGGGTTCTTTTTCTGCTTGCTCCAGCAGCACGCCCAAAAGAGCGAGCGCCCCGACATGAGCGGCCTCATGGCGAGCCATCGACATCCAGAAGGCGTTCAGTTCGCTTCCAGCCTCGAAGCCCGTGGCAAGCTTCGTGTAGATCGCCATCGCCATCGACTCCAGGCGTCTCGCGCGTGAGATTACTGCAGAAACGTCGGCCCTCATGAGGATCTAGCTAGCAGAGGGCGAAGCCCGTTGCGAGTCCCTGCGCTTCTGCGTCCCTGCGCGTCCCTGCGCCTCTGGCACCCCTGCGCAGTTCGCCGATAAAAGCGCCACCCTAAACCCGTAACTCTTGGCTCCTCTTGAGCGAGGGGCTCGCGCCCAGCATTTTTTCCATCTGCTGCAGCCTTGACGCAAAGCTGCTATCGCCGGCTTCGCGATCCGAAACTGAACGTACCGCGCGTAGAATCGAAGTATGGTTACGCCCGCCCAACGCGTGTCCGATTTCGGGAAGTGACGCCGACGTCAGCTTGCGGCACATATAGGCGGCAATGTGCCGGGGCCACGCCACTCTGCGTGAACGATCACGCGAAAGTATTTCGTCCCTGCTGAGGCCGTGCACCCAGGCGACCGTTTCGATTACCACTTCGAGATCCACCGGACCACGCCGTCCGATATACGGGGTTATCATGGTCTCGACCACGCCGTCGTCCAAAGGAAGCGACTGCTGGCTGCTCGCCGCCTTGAGTCGCGACACCAGCCCTTCCAGTTCACGAACGCTACCCTGCAACTGTATGGCAAGACGCTCCACGATGTGATCGTCGATACTCACTCCGTTCTCGCTCAGTTTCGCCTTGAGAATGCGCAGGCGAAGGTCACGGTCAAGGGGACCGAGGTCGGCCAGCAATCCACCTTGGAAGCGGCTACGCAGGCCCGGCGTCATGTTCTCGAGTTCTTCCGGGGCACGGTCGCTCGCCAACGCTATCGGCTTGCCCGCCCCGTGCAGCAAGTTGAAGACGTGGTAGAGTTCTTGTTGTGTGCGTTTTTTCCCGGCAAGGAACTGTATGTCGTCGACCAGGAATGCATCCACACTACGGAACTCCCGATGAAACACTTCCATCCTGCGCAGCTTCAGCGCCTCCACCATTCTGCGAGTGAAATCCTCGCCCTGATAGTAGGCCACGCGCTTCCCGCGCGCACGCAAGCGTCGAGCTATCGCCATCAACAGGTGAGTCTTGCCCAAGCCCACGCCTCCGTAGAGAAAAAGCGGGTTCCCACCCTCGGCGACGTTCTCGTCGGCAAGCTGAATGGCGCCCAGATAGGCCAAGCGATTGCCGTCGCCGACAATGAAGTTTTCAAAGCTGCGTTCGCGCTGCTTCTTGTTCCCGTTTCTCTCCGCCTTGGTTGGGCCGCTGGATCGCACCCGTTTCCCGACCGCGTGCCGGTAGCGCTCACGCGTTGAAGGAGTCGTGCCGGCATAAGCCCCCACCACCACCGAAACGGTGCAGTCGGACTTGGCCGCCGACGATACAGCCTTCTCGATAAGCGGCAGGAACGACTGCTTGACGCGATCGCGAAACAAGCCAAAAGGGGCAGCCAGGGTCAGAACCCGGCCGTCAAAGGAAGCTGCATTAAGTTCTAGTATCCACGTCTGGTAGTCCTTTTCCGACACTTCTCGTTCAATTAGACAACACGCCGACATCCATAAACTGGCCGCTTGATGACTGCCTACCACTCTTACTTCCCCCAACCTCACGCGACAGAGCCCGCTGGGTACACTTATCCAAAGACCGCGCCCGCCGCCGCGCCGGCCCTCACCAACAATCGTTCTGCGTTTCGATCCTCGAGCCGTTATGGCTCTTATCTTCTAAGCCGTGACTGGAAACCCGGCCTCAGAGCTTCTTCGCAACAGAGAAGAACTACGAAGTGACAGTGATGTATGACGTCGCCTTCATGTATTCAAGGAGAAAATGCGCGGCCTTTGATTTACTTGGATTTTTTGCACGCGCATGCCTGTGCGCATGTGGTTCCGAGGCAATGGTGTCGTCGTTGTACGCAGGATTGCAGAAGAAATTTCTCGTCGTTCAAAACACTTCAACGATAGGCCTACAAAAATAGAGTGTCGCGAATTTCCTTATCACAGCTAGCGATCCCGAGCACTACAATGAAAGTGCTTATCACTCGAAGAACGACGCTTGCTTCGCTTCGCGACGAAAGATTCCGTCCCTTACGCGGCGTTGAAAGCTACACTTCCTCACCATAGCGTCATGTTATGGAAGCGGCTTTCGCACATAGTTATCTACTACTTTTCGGCAAGCTCGCGGTCGGCGGTTTGCTCGCTTTGTCGATACCTGAGTTTTCGAAAATGGAACTCGGTTTCTACCGCTCATCGGCAGCCGTCTTTCTGTTGTGCGCCTTCGCGATGACCGCTGGAGACGCCTACCTGCTGCACTCCAGAATCGAGCATGACGCCGTGGCCGTCACGGAACTATTGCTGTGGGTAGCTCTTAGCGTATCCTTCGCACTTTACTACCTCAGCCTCTACATTAACTTTCCCTTGCTGCGGGCACGAAGCTACACGCTTGCCTTATTCATCGGGGTTGGCGCTCTGCTGGTCGCAGCTTGGACTTTCGCGGCTCCGAATCTTGGCCATTCGGCTCGCCATAGCGCAATCGCCTCGCTCTCGATGCTCAGCGGAGCCGCCTGCCTGGGTGCCGCTGCGGGTGGCATGCTGCTCGGCCATTGGTACTTGATAGACACCGGCCTCGATCTTGATCCTTTGCAGCGCATGCAAACTTTTTTTCGTCGTGCGCTCAGCGTGCAAGTAACACTATCCGCGACAGGCCTGATACTACTCGCAGGGACCGGTACTCTGTCCTTGGCTTTGGCCACCGGCGATACCGGCCACCTTGCCCCTGGACACGGCTCTCAACAGTGGTTGTTCGCGGCGCGCTTGGGAAGCTGGATTGCCGCACTGATGTTGGCTTGGATGATCAAGAGAACTCTCGCTATCCCACAAACGATGGCGGCAACCGGACTGTTCTACATTGCTGCCTTGAGCGTATGCGTAGGCGAGATACTGGCCCAATGGATCCGCTTTAGAACGGGGATCCCGTTCTAGCCTGCATTATGCATGAAGCCCACGGTTGAACCGATTGGCGGGCGTGAATCGAGGGGAGAGCGACGAATCGGTGGTGATCGCATTGCCGCGCGCGTTGTGGATCTGTCATGGGGCCGCTCGGACGGTATCGTCGGTGAT
>JAJRWY010000064.1 GCA_024276575.1 Candidatus Binatota bacterium | reverse complement strand
GAGTACGAAGGGCGCTTGCCCGACCTCCTGGTCGCCTGTGTGGGAGGTGGCAGCAATGCGATGGGACTGTTTCATCCCTTCGTGGATGACGTTGCGGTGGCGATGGTGGGGGTGGAAGCCGCCGGACGGGGATTGGATGCCGGTGCGCATTCCGCTTCGATCACGCGCGGCAGCATCGGAGTCCTGCACGGCAAGAAGACCTTCTTGTTGCAAGATGAACTCGGCCAGGTCCACGAAGCTCATTCGATAGCCCCAGGTTTGGACTACCCCGGTGTGGGTCCGGAACACGCTTATCTCCACTCCAGCGGCCGTGCGGCCTACGAGACCGCTACCGATGACGAAGCCGTGGAGGCTTTACAACTGTTGTCGCGTCTGGAGGGCGTGATCCCCGCGCTGGAGAGTGCTCATGCGCTGGCGCATGCCCTAAGAGTCGCGCCTACCATGGGGACGGGACAAATCATCGTGGTCAATCTCTCGGGTCGAGGCGACAAGGACATGCCAGCGGTTGCGGAATACCTAGGAGTGGAGTTGTAGATGCCGGGTTCGGGCAGAATAAGGCGAAGGCTGGAAGAACTGGGCGCCGAGGGGCGCGCCGCCCTCGTTCCGTTCTTCTCGGTCGGGGACCCCGATCTTCACACCTCGCGGGAGTCGATACTACAGGCCGCCGGGGCCGGCGCGGATATGATCGAACTCGGCGTTCCTTGCTCCGATCCGATCGCCGACGGCCCGGTTATCCAGGAATCGAGCCAACGTGCGCTGTCTGCCGGGTCGTCGTTGCCGAGAGTTTTGGAAATGGTTGCTGCCTTGAGGCGCGAGACCGATATACCGTTGATCCTGTTCGGATACTACAATCCGTTTTTTCGCTACGGTGAAGATGCGCTGGCTCGCGATGCGGCAGAAGTGGGGGTCGACGGAATCTTGTGTACGGATCTGCCGCCTGAAGAGGCCGGCAACTGGACCGCTGCCTGCCGGCGGCAATCGCTCGACAGAATCTTTCTTCTTGCGCCGACCAGCGACGAGTCGCGAATCCGTGCGGTTGCTGCGGTAGCCAGCGGTTTCGTTTACACGGTCGCGGTTACCGGGGTGACAGGCGCTCGCAGTAGTGCACCGGCGGCCGGCATCGAAGGCCTAGTCGGACGCGTAAGGGAAGGGACGGGGCTTCCGGTCGGCGTGGGCTTCGGCATTTCCAACCCGTCGCAGGCCGGACAGGTAGCTGCCTATGCGGATCTGGTAATCGTCGGCTCCGCCCTAGTTCGTCATATGGCTGCAGCCGGCAAACAGCACGCGGCTAAGGCCTCCGGAGAGTTCGTGTCGTCTCTACGCGAAGGTATGGACCGGGCGGTCAAGCGAACTTGAGCAGCGATTACCGCCAAGTCCTGGATTGGCTTTACCGCCGTGAAGGAAGGCTCGGCATGGACTTCCGCCTCGAACGCTTGACCCCCGTGCTCGAGCACTTGGGAAACCCCGAACGTGCGGTGCCGGTACTACACGTAGCCGGTACCAACGGTAAGGGCTCCACCGCAGCTATGATGCATTCGATCTATTTACAGGCCGGATACAATGTGGGTCTCTATACCTCTCCCCATCTCTTGTCGTTTCGTGAACGGATACGCTGCGGGGAGCAATGGATATCTTGTGAGCAGGTGGTCGCCCATGTCACACGGGTTCGCCGGGCGATGGAGCAGGCCGCGGTGGAACTCACCTTTTTCGAGATCAGCACTATCATCGCTTTTCTCGAGTTCTCTCGTTGCCGGGCCGATCTCGCCATCATCGAAACCGGGCTCGGTGGCCGTTTGGATGCGACCAACGTCGCACCGTCGCGGCTGGCGATGATTACTTCCGTGGACCTGGACCACGAACAGTATCTGGGCTCGACTATCTCCGAGATCGCCGCAGAGAAAGCGGGCATTATCAAGCCGGGGGCCTTGGTGGTCAGCGGGCCCTTGCGGCCCGAGGCGCTGGAGGTGGTCGGCGCGAGGGTTGCGGCATGCGCTAGCGAGTGGATGCATTTCGGCCGTGATTTCGACGAGGACATCCTGAGGAGTGCGCCGGAAGAAGCTATGGTGGCACAGGCTGTGGCTCCGGTGGCGGATGAGACGGCGAAAGAAGACGGGGCCGCGCAAGCGGCACGTACGCAGATCCTTGATGCTGGGGGTTCAGGTGGGCAAGCCCAGGCCGAGCGGCTTCCCGGGCCGCACCAGCGGCGCAATGCAGCGCTCGCGGTGGCTGCGGTTGCTGCTCTAGGCCGTGAGTTCCCGGTCGCGGGTGTAGAACTCGCCGCGGGTTTGCGCGCTACCCGCTGGCCTGGGCGTATGGAACGTATATCTTCGCCCGGCGGTCCCGAAGTGATTCTCGATGCAGCGCACAACCCGGCGGCTGTCGATTGCCTGGGGGAGGCCCTTGACGCTATGAATCTCGGGAGCCCGCGGGTGGCCGTGTTCGGGGTGATGAGAGACAAACAATGGGTGCCGATGTTGCAGCGTTTGCTCGCGGCGGTGGACCGGGTGTTATTCACGCGGGTGGCCCAGTCGCGGAGTCTCGATCCTTTCTCCGTCGACGAATCCGCACCTGAGTTCACGGGAGTGGACTGGGAACGGTGCCAGAAGGTGCCTGTGGCCGTCGAGGCCCTCGATCGTGCACGGGCGGCTGCCGGTGGCACCGGCGTGGTGGTGGTCACGGGATCTATTTTCTTGGTAGCGCAGCTTTACCGTGATGCGGGGGCCGGGCCGCATCCGCTGATAGAGGATGACATTGCCGCTTGAGCGACGAGTTTCAACCACTCTGCTGGTGATCGCAGCTTTACTTCTTTACTGCGGCCCCGCCCGGGCGCAAGAAGAAGGGGCGGTTACCGTCGAGGCTGATACCATAGAGTACGACCACGACGGTAACGTCGTAAAAGCTTCCGGCGGTGTTGTCGTGAATTGGCACGACAGCCGTGTTCAGGCCGGTGCCGTCGTAGTCGAACAGGACCGCGGCATGATCAGTGCCGACCGCGACGTAGTCTTTGAATCCCCCGATTTCCGAGTCAGCGCGCAGACACTGCGTTTGTCGATCGGCGATGAGACCGGTTTTCTCGAAGACGTGGACGTGCAGATGAAGACGGGCGGCGGTAGCTTCGGCGGCAAGCGGGTGGAGAAACTGAGCGGGCGTCGCTACTCGCTGCGTGAAGGATATTACACGGCTTGTGAGATCGTCGGCGATGAGGCTGCCGACTGGATGTTGCGCGGACAAGAAATCGACCTAGAACTAGATAGTTATGGGTCAGTAAGAGAGGGAACACTGGAAGTCAAGGGCGTTCCTGTCCTGTACTTGCCTTACATGGTCTTTCCGACCAAGGAGACCCGTCAAAGCGGCCTGCTGACGCCGCGCTTGGGCTCCTCCAATCAGCGTGGTTTTATCTACTCGCAACCCTATTATTGGGCGTTGGACAAACACCGCGATCTGACGGTTTCGGCCGATATTGAAACCGCCGCTCGCTTGGGCCTGACCGGTGAGTATCGCTATACGCCTTCGAAGTCGATGCGCGGCCGTATTCAAGGCAGCTACTACAACGAAAACATACGCGGCGTGCCCCGTATAGATGATCCCGCTTTCGTGGGCCTGGATATTCCCGAGGACCGCTGGCATGTGGAGTTCTCCCACCGCCAACTTCTGTCTCCCGGCTTGCAGCTTTACGCCGATGCCTTGCTGGTAAGCGACGACCTTTACCTACGCGAGATAGATTCGGTGGCTCTGGGAGTCCGTTCGCGGCAATTGCGGCGGTCGCGGCGCTACACGGATTCCCGAGTAGGGCTTGCGGGGCACCGATCTTTCGCCAGTTACGGCGTGCAGTTGTCCGCCTACCAGAACTTTTTCGGGCGTGACCGCTTTACCTTGCAGAAACCCGGCGAGGCTTGGGCTGCACTCGATGGACGTTTCGCGGGGGTGAACTACCAGTTCAACGCCAGCGCTGCGGCCTTCGAGCGCAAGCAGGGAGCCGATGGGCAGCGGCTGCGGATGGCCGCCGAGTTGGAACTGCCCTTGACCGTGCAGGGGCCGCTGCGTTCCTACGCCTGGGCGGCGGGCAGCGGGTCTTTCTATCGTATGCAGGATTCCACGGTATACGGTCCACAGAGGGGCAGCAGCCTGGATGAACGCTTGCGCGACCCACTGTACCAGGTGGGCGACAATCCGGTCTTGGGAGCCTTCGAAGCCGGCTTCGACGCTAGAAGCAAGTTCGCCCGGGACTTTGCTTTGTCGGACTCCAAGTGGACGTCGATACGCCACACGCTGGAGCCCTTCGTGCGATTTATTTACAGCAGTGAATCATCATCCGATAATTTTCCTCTGTTCGACCGCTTTGACAGCATCGACGGCCGCAGTGTCGGAACCTGGGGCTTGGATTCGCGCTTTCTCATGCACGGCGGCGAGACTTCTTTCGAGTACGCGAGAGTGTCGCTGTCTCAGAGTTATAACTTTGACGAGCGCGTGCTCGACGATCAGTTTTCGGACATCGATCTCGCTGGCTTCATACGGCCGGTGAAGCCGCTGGCCCTGCGCACTGTTACTTCCTACAACGTCGGCGCTAGCAAACTGACCGGAGCTTCTACCTCGATTTCCTATCAAAGCGGTCCCGTGGGTTTTCTAAGGGGGGAGCGCAACGAAGTAGCTGTCGCCTATCGGTTCGTGAGCCGCGACATCGTAGCCAACCAAAATGCGGGCTTTATCCGCGACGCCGGTGTCGAATCGGCGGAAGCCATGGCTTTCCTGGGGTTCACGCGCACACTGAGTATGGGGTTGCGTGGACGCTACGATCTGGAGAGCGGGCGTTTCATCGAGCGGGGGGGAGGAATTCAAGTGGAGTCATCGTGCCAATGTTGGCGTGTGGACGTCGGCATAATCGAACGGGTGAACCCCGATGAGTTGCAGTTTCGCGTGCTTGTCGATCTTGCCGGGCTTACCGGTTTTGGATCTTCCGCGACCGATTTCCGCACCGCTACTCTCGACGAAGTCCGTTACGGAGACGTTGGCTTTTGGAGGCCCGGCTGGTGAGAATCTGCGTTACCGGAGGGGCGGGGTTCATCGGATCTGCTTTCGTCCACATGTTGCTCGACACGGCCGGTGGTGGTGCGGGAGCTGGGGCAGGGGATCCCGGGGCTGAACTTGGCGAAGGATTGGAACTCGTCGTTCTCGACGCCCTTACCTACGCGGGCAATATGGAGAACTTGGCCGACTACCGTGACGACGGCCGCATGTCGTTCATCCATGGTTCGATTTGCGATACCGCCGCAGTGGCGCGAGCGTTCGAGGCTTGCGATGCGGTCGTGAACTTTGCAGCAGAGTCGCATGTGGACCGTAGTCTTGAAGATGCAGGGGCTTTCATCGCAACCAATGTCGAAGGAACGCGGATCTTGCTCGATGCTGCGGTCGAACACGGACTGCGCTTCGTACAGGTTTCCACCGACGAAGTGTACGGGAGCCTGGGTGATGACGGATTGTTTTACGAGGACAGTCCGCTTCGCCCCTCCAGTCCGTACGCCGCTTCCAAGGCTGCGGCTGACCTCTTGGTCGGCTCCTATGTGGCCACACACGGGCTCGATGCCGTCATTACCCGTTGTGGGAACAACTACGGCCCTCGCCAGTTCCCGGAAAAACTCATTCCGTTGTTCATAACCAACGCGCTGGAAGACAAAGCTCTTCCTTTGTACGGTGACGGCCTCAACGTTCGCGATTGGATACATGTGGACGATCATTGCCGGGCGATCGCCACGGTGCTTCTGCGCGGCACCACAGGCAGAGTCTATAACGTCAGCGCGACGCAAGAGGTCAGCAACCGTGAAGTGTGCCGTAGCTTGCTCGAACTGCTCGACAAGCCCTGGGATCTCGTTCGTTTCGTTTCCGACCGGCCGGGACATGACCGCCGCTACGCACTCAGCGCCGAGCGGCTGCGGTCGGAACTGTCCTGGCAGCCCCGGATATCGTTTGCCGAGGGTCTGGCTGCCACCGTGGATTGGTACCGTAGCAACCGCGGGTGGTGGGAGCGGGTGCGTAGCGGCGACTACCGTTGCTTTTACGAGCGTTTGTATGGCCGGCGTTTGAGCGATGCCGGCGATTCCGGAGAGAACCCATGAGTGATTTGAGACGATTCCGTGCGCGGTCTCCGCGCCGGGTGGACAAGCCCTGGGGCTATGAACTCATCTGGGCCGAGTGCGACCGCTACGCCGGCAAACTGTTGCACATCGATGGCGGCCAAGCACTTAGCTACCAGTACCATGAGGTCAAAGAGGAAACGATTTATGTGCTCTCCGGCACCCTGCGCCTGTTTTGTGCCGAAGGCGATGAGACTCCGGAGCTGCTGGAGTTGGGGCCGGGAGAAGCCTTCCATGTGAAGCCGGGCTTGCGCCACCGTTTTGAAGCCGGGGAAACGGTTGAACTTCTCGAGGTGTCGTCACCTGAACTCGACGATGTCGTCCGTCTGGAAGATCGCTACGGGAGAGCGGGTTGAGTGCCACCGCGCTGCGATGAAGCGTGTTTCCGCATGTTTGCTTACGGGAGCGTTGGGGGCCGGAAAGACCACCTTACTTCGCGAAGTGATAGCGGGTGCTCTGGCCGGGCGGCGGGTGGTGGTGATAATGAACGAGATCGGCGAACTGTCGGTCGATGCCCGGGTCGTCACCGGGCTCGACTATGTGGAGAATCTGGTCGAATTGAACGACGGTTGCCTGTGCTGCTCGGTGGACGACCAGAGTTTCGATTTCGCGATTGCCGAACTGCTCGGTAGCGTCGATCCCGAACTCATCATCATCGAGAGCAGCGGTGTTGCGTATCCGGGCCCTGTAATTGAGCGTATTGCACGCTGCGGGTTGGGCCTTGACTCGGTCGTAACCGTGGTCGACGGCGCTGCGTTCACGGGTAATTTGCGCCGTTACTCTTCGGCTCGAGCACAAATACGCGCCGCCGATTTCCTGGTGATGAACAAGGCCGACCTGTGCACCCGCAGGCAATCGGCGGGGCTGCGCCGGCGTTTGCGCCGCATGAACCGGCGTGCACTGCTACTCGAGTGTGTACGGGGAAGGGCCGATGCACGCTTGCTGTTCGGCACGGCAGGACCGTCGCGTGGCGGCCCGGTTACGGCCGGCCAACACGGTGGCGGCCACGAGCTTCCTCTCGAGTCCTTCGCCTACCGTAGCAGCAGCGAAGTCGACCGCGCGTCGTTCGAGCGTTTCCTCGAGCACCTTCCGCCCACTGTCTATCGAGCCAAGGGTTTCCTGCGCATGGGGGGCAACGAGTGGAGTTATCTTTTCAATTTTACTTGTGGACGATACCAACTCGACGCGATCAAGCTTCGCTCCGCGGAACTCGTTACACAGGCGGTTTTTATCGGCCGTGAATTGTCCTCGAGCAAAGAGCGCATAATTGCGGATTTCCGGGCCTGCGAACTCCAAGGGGTCTGAGCTGAGGGCCCCGGCCTAGTTCACTCTTGACCGTTTCCATGCCGGGGAAGGGCCGCAGCGTCGAAAAACCCGCTCGCAGCAGAGCTTTCATGAATAATGCAGTTTAGTGCCTTGGGGATGGCGATGCGGCGATGCTAGACTCTGCCCATGCAAAGCGACGGAGTACAACCCGCAGCGGCCGACGGGGTGGAATGGAGGGGCGGGCTCGATGAGGCCTTGCTCGATTCCGGCAAAGTATCGATCGACGACCTGAGGAAGGTTCGCAGATTCTCGGTGGAGAAGGGCGAGCGCGTAGACCGCATGCTGGTGGAACTCGGCTTCCTTTCCGAAGACGACTTGTTGCCCATTCTTTCCTCCTATCATCAAGTCTCTGTACTCTCCGGTGAGGAGCTTCCTCAGGAGCCGCCCAACATCGAGCATCTCAGTGTGGATTATATGCGTGCCGCCGCGATACTGCCGGTCAAGATCGACGACTCCGGCTTGACGCTGGCCATGGCCGATCCCGGCGACAGTGTGGTCGTTGAAGCGGTGGAGACCATCAGCGGCCTGCGCGTGTGCCCGGTATTGGTTCGCCGCCGTGACCTCATCGAAAAGTTTGACGCTATTTACGGAGGACCTGAAGGAGGCGCTGATGCCGATGCCGACAGCGGCGTCGAAGTCATCTCGGATGATGAAGAGGATGTGGAACACCTGCGTGACATGGCCAGTGAGGCACCGGTCATACGCCTGGTCAACCAGATCCTTTCCCGTGCCGTCGAACAACGCGCGTCTGATATCCACATCGAGCCCTTTGAAAACGAACTTAGAGTACGCTACCGCATTGACGGTGTGTTGCACGAGATGGATTCTCCGCCGCGAAACCTGATGGCGGCGATAATCTCGCGTGTGAAGTTGATGGCCAAGCTCAACATCGCCGAGCGACGCTTGCCTCAGGACGGCCGTATAAAGCTGCGCTTGGTGGGCAGAGAAATAGACCTTCGCGTCTCCAGCCTGCCCACTCTCTACGGTGAAAGCGTGGTGTTGAGAATCCTCGACCGTTCCTCGGTCGTCGTCGATCTGAACAAGCTCGGAATGTATCCGGATACGCTGGATGGTTTCGGCTCCATGATCGCCCATCCCCATGGCCTGATTTTGGTTACCGGCCCTACCGGTTCGGGTAAGACGACCACGCTTTACGCGGCTCTGGATAAGATCAATTCACCGGACAAGAAGATCATTACGATTGAAGATCCGGTCGAATATCAATTGCGTGGGGTGAATCAGATCCATGTGCGTCCCCAGATCGGTTTGACCTTCGCCAGTGGGTTGCGTTCCATCGTTCGCCAGGACCCGGACGTGATAATGGTTGGAGAGATTCGCGACCCGGAGACGGCCGAAATCGCTATACAAGCCGCACTGACCGGCCATTTGGTGTTTTCCACTTTGCACACCAACGATGCGGCCGGTGCGATATCGAGGCTTCTCGACATGGGTGTGGAGGACTATCTACTGGCCTCATCACTGCTCGGAGTCATGGCTCAGCGCTTGGTCAGGAGCCTGTGCCCTGCATGCCGAAGGACGGTGGACGCCGGGCCCGACATCGTCCACGAGTTCGAAAGGCTGGGGCAGGCGGTTCCTTCTTCGGTCTACGAGGCCGCGGGCTGTACCCAGTGTGCGGGGACCGGGTATCACGGCCGTAGGGGCATATATGAGCTTCTCGATGTCACCGAGGAGATTCGCAAGCTGATCATCAGCCGTTCGGCGGCTGACCGTATCAAGGCTGAAGCCGTTCGTAGCGGGATGTCTACTTTGCGTGACGACGGCTGGCGCGAGGTCCGCGACGGTGTTACCACCGTGGCCGAGGTTCTTCGCGTCACCCAGGACGAATGAACCTTGATCAGACAATAAGCCACGGCGTAAACCGTCTCCGGCTCGAGCTGGAGCACGCCACCGGCGGCCGTACTCGCGCCCGCCGATGCTTACATAAGGCCGGGTACGTTCCGCTCGGCGAATGCTCTACGCTGTTACGTCCGGCGCACTCCAACACGTTTTCGCTCGTGAATAATTGCCTGATCAAGGCTCATCAGCGTTGCCCCTGTCGTCATGGCCTTTGAAGGTGGCTGCGTTGCGGTGGTTCCGGCTTACCGAGCGCAGGCGACTCTTGCCGCTACTCTGCGTGCGTTGATAGAGGACAACGGTGATAGCGTCGAGCGGGTAGTGGTGGTGGCGTCGCCCGGCGATGCCGGGGCCGACATAGCCGCCGCTATGAGTGCATCGTGTCCGCGGATCGAGGTGCTGCGTTTACCTGTTCGTGCCGATGCCGGCAGCGCACGCAATCTGGGACGCGCCCGCGCCGGCGGCAGTTTGTTGTTGTTCGTGGATGCGGACTGCAAGCCCCGGGCCGGCAGTGTGGCGGTTTTGATGGCGACGCTGCGCGAGCGCAAGTTGGCCGCCGTCGTCCCCCGGCTGGCCGGCGAAGGCGGGGGGCTGTGCGGGTGGTTGCGCCATGTACTAGAGTTCAAGGAAGCTGCGGGGCACGGACCGCCACCGCCCGGATGGACGCCGCCGAGTGCTACTTTCCTGTGTCGTATGGAAATATTCGACGAAGTGGGGGGGTTCCCCGCGATGTGGCCGGGGGAAGATCTAGTGTTCTTTTCCAAGCTCGCGGCTGCCGGTCATGAATTTGCAGTCGAGGGGAATGCGGTTTGTGTCCACACTCACCCCGGAGGATGGGGCCGCATGTTTCGTCATCAGTACCGCTTGGGCGCGACTTCCGCGCTCGCACGCCGGCTCGCGGTTGCCCCCGGCAAGGTCTTTGTCGAAATTCCGTGGCTCTCCCCACTGCTGTTATTCGGCCGTGCGTGGCGGGGCTTACGGTGGTTCGTGCGTTACCGCCGCCTGGAGCTTCCACTGCTACTGGCGGTTTCCCCCCTGTATATCATTGCTCTGGGTGTCTGGACCTTCGGGTTTTCACGGGCTGCGGTTTCGGGAAGCTACAGGCGCCGCTTATGCGAGTCTTTTTCGGCTGTGCAACCGCGTGGTGGATGAAGATGGACGGATCGAATCCGACGGTATCGGTGATTATCGTTCACTGGAACACGGCAGGTCTGTTGAGAGATTGCTTGCGAAAGCTCGTGGTCGCGCTCCGGGGACTCGACGCTGAGGTGGTGGTCGTGGACAACGCTTCGGCTTGTGCCGAGCTACCGCAAAACTTGTGCGAGGCCCTGCAACTTCGTTTAATTCGTAACCCGGTCAATACGGGGTTTTCCTTTGCGGCCAATCAAGGAGCGGACTGCGCCGCGGGCGATTATCTGCTGTTCTTGAATCCGGATGCAGGCCTTGCCCCGGGCGCGGTGAAGGCTCTCCTGCGATGCGTGCAACACGAAGCTTACGGCGCGGTAGCCGCAACTCCGCACGATTCCTACGGCAACCCTTCGATGCCGGCATTCAACTTTTTGACCCCGTTCAATCATGCTTTGGAACTTCTAGGACTCACCTTTTTTGCGCGGCGCAGCGCGGTGGCACAGCCTGGGCCGCCTCTTTGCCATCGTGTGGATTGGGCGAGAGCTTCGACTTTGTTGGTGCCTGCGCGCCTATTTGCAGAGGTCGGGGGGTTTAACGAGGGCTATTTCTTTTATGAGGAAGACGAAGACTTGGCTTGGCGTCTGAGACGCCGCGGATATTTCGTTGGGGTCTGCGCCTGTGCAGTTACTGTTGATAACGGCGGGGCTGCGACATCGTTGAGGCCCCTTTGGGCGGCACGCCGCCTGTATCGCGCGCAGTTCGAATTCGTGCGCAACCGTGCAGGTGCGGCCGCTGCACGGTTGTATCTATTGTGCACGCGAACGGCTCTGTCTTTGAAACGGTTTCGCGCTCGTTTCTCAGAACCGGCGCTTGTCTACGGCGTGGCGGAACTGAACGCGGCGCTTGCGGAACTCAAAGCTTGCGGGCACGGATCCGTAGCGGCCGGTGATGGTGCAGACTTCGCTTCGCAAGAGGACGGGTGCCGGTGAGCACTCCCCGGGTAGCCGTTATCGTAGTGGGCTATCACGGCGGGTCCGATCTCCGGCGCTGCCTTCAGGCTCTGCTCGAAACCGAATACGATGATTACCATGTGCTGCTCGTCGACAACGGCGGCAACCAAGAGCTTCATGAGTGGATGCGAAGCTTGGGTCCGCAGCTTCTGTTGCTAAAGCAAAAGCGAAACTTTGGCTTTGCCGGCGGTGTCAACGCGGGAGTTGATGCGGTCTGTGGTGGTGGGAAGCGGGGCGAGGCCGTAGAGATAGTCGCCCTGGTCAACCAGGATTGCATCGTTGAAGCGGGGTGGCTCACTCCCTTGGTCGAGGCCCTGGTCGCTGACAGCAATGTCGCGCTTGCAGGTTCGTGCTTGTTAGAAGCCGACGGGATAACCTTGCAGCACGCCGGCGGTATCATTCGCGCCAACGGGCTTAGCGACCATATCGGGCGTGGCAGCCGCGATCTTGCGGCTTACGGGGAGTGCCGTAGAGTCGATTACGTTTGCGGGGCACTGTGCGCTTTTACCATGAAAACGTGGAGCGAGATGGAAGGTTTCGACTCCGGTTATTTCCCCGCCTACTACGAGGAGGCCGATTTTTGTTTTAGGGCTGCAAGACGGGGTATGCATGCGCTTTATTTGCCCACGAGCCGGGCGCGCCATTTGGAGGCCGGAAGCTCGGGTGCGGCTTCGCTCCTGTTTTTGAAGCGCTACCATCGTAACCGGCTTCGGTTCTCGATGCTCAACCTCGTTGGCCGGGGCGGCAGCGCTGCCTGGCTGGCTGCAGAGCTGAAATGGCTGTCGATGCAGCGATCACCGCTGCAGTGTAAAGCGTTGCTGAGAGCCTATGCAGAAGTACCCCGTTTTCTTGCCGAGCGCGTCCGGCGCTCGCGGGGGCGCTATATGCGGGCTGTCGCTGCCGGGCCGCCGGGCCGGAGGAGAGCTGCGGGGTGAGCCGTATAGTCTTGGCCGGCATCGGCACGCCGGCTTTCGTCCCGGCACGGCATCACGCGGGGCCGGGCTTGCGCTGTGCACACTTCGCGCGGGCGTTGAGCGCGGCCGGCCATCGTGTCTTGCTCTTGAGCATCGAAGGCGGCCGCAGCAGAGTCGGTCGCGATAGCCGCCCGCAAGACACTTCACTTGCGGGTGTGGAGTTGCTGAAGGTAGGGGAGGAGGATTTCTCCACGGCCGGGCAGAGCCATAGCTTGTCGTCGCTGCTCGAGGAATACGGGGCCGAGGCGATGGTTGCGGCAACCGCCTATGCGTCGTCGCTGGCCACCCGCCTGCAAAGCGAGTTGCCGTTTTGGGCGGACGTTTTTGGGGATTTGATGTCGGAAGCTCAAGCCAAAGCCTCGGTTGCCGGCAACGACTATGCTCTGGCCCATTTCTGGACGTTGTTGAATCCGGTGCTGGCACGCGCCGACCGGTATTCGGCGGTGTCTCGAGCGCAAGCCGATGCGCTGATCGGACAACTCGGACTGTCGGGCAGGCTGTCATCGAGCACCGTCGGAGAGAGGCTGGTCGAAGTAATTACATGTGCTGTCGAGGAGGGACCGCTGGATGGCGCCGGTCCGGCGGCCGCGCCCGGCGAACTTAACGTCGAACCTTTGCGCGGCTCGGTCGTTCCGGAAGATGCTTTCGTCGTGTTGTGGAGCGGCGGGTTCAATACCTGGTGCGATATCGACACCATGTTCACCGGCCTGGAGTCGGCGATGGGCCGTGAAGGGCGGATCCATTTCGTTGCCACCGGCGGCGCGATCAAGGGGCACGACGAGGCGACCTACGCACGTTTCGCCGCGGCGGTGGCCGGAAGCCGCTTTCGAGAGCGTTTTCATTTGCAGGGTTGGATCGAATCGGTCTGGCTCGAGAGTTACTATCGCAGTGCCGACATTGGGATAAACATCGAAAAGGATGTTTACGAGCGCCGTTTCGGTTCGGAGAACCGGGTCGTTCAATGGATGAGGGCCGGCTTACCATGTATCAGCACCGGCTTGAGCAGCCTCGGCAGCGATTTATTGCAGCGCGGCTTGGCTTTCGCGTCGCCCTGCGGTGATTCGGAGGCCTTGGCGAGGCGCTTGTGCGAACTCGCGGCAAACCCGCATGGAGTGGCCGGGACGGGCAGCGCTTGCGCCGAGTTCGCTGCCCGCGAGTTCAGCGTCGTGGGGACTGCGCGGCCCTTATGTCAATGGTGCGAGCGCCCACACAAGTCGGGCGATTCCGGCGCCGGTCGGGTAGTCAGTCTTGGTCTCTTGTCAGCTCCCGGCAGCGTCGTAACCTTTCTCGAAGCTTATCTTGCCCAGTTGAGCTGGGGCCAGTTGCTGTACCGTTCTTTACGTTGGATCTGGCGCAGGCTGGCCCGTGGGTTGCGCCCTGATAAACTCTTCGCCGGCGTCGATGAATCCCGCCGTAACGAGTGAGAGGCGTAAGTGTTTTCTTGTCCATCTGCATGCCCGAGATTCGCTAGCTCTCCGGCAAACTGTGCCGCTGCCGGCCGGCGGGGTTGCGGTTGGAGAGCGTCGCGGGGTGCGTTGTTACCCCTGTTGCTTTGCTTGTTCTTGGCGGCGGCTTTCACCTTGTCGTGCAACCGCCGCCCGGATGAGCCGGCTGCGCGTTCGCGTCCCAACGTACTTCTGATCACCGTCGACACCCTCCGAGCCGACCATCTCGGTGTTTACGGCTACCCCATCGCGACGAGCCCCAATATCGACGATTTCGCATCGTCGGGACTGGTTTTTGAACAGGCGGTAACAACTGCTCCCGAGACCGCTCCGGCAATAGCGTCGATTTTGACCGGCCGGTACCAGTATCGCCATGGTGTCGGCTACAACCGTGCCACGCTTCCGGATTTTGCTCCTACCATCGCCGAGATTCTTTCCTCTGCCGGCTACTCGACCGGCGGGGTTGTCACTAATGTTTTGGTAGACGAAAAACATGGTTTCGGTCGCGGCTTCGACGATTTCATATCCTTGCCGCTTTCCGCTTTTGGGAACTCGCAAGACGACCGCGCCGCGGCACTGGCGCTGGCGTGGTTGAGAAGAAAACGCCTCGCCGAACGCGCTGGATTCGAAGAAGGCGGGGATCCGGGTGCTGCTCGGGCCGGCGCTGCACTACGCAGTGGAGCCATCCGAACAGCGGCGGCCGCTGCAGACGTCTCTCCTGGCGCAAGCGGAGACGGGAATAGAAATGGTGCTACGCAGCGTCCGTGGTTTCTGTGGATTCATTTCGTGGATCCTCATGGTCCCTATTTCTCGGCGCCGGCTTGGTGGAGCGAGACTTTTCGCTATGACGAGAAGGCGTTCGGGGACAACCCCGCCCCGGAAGTGTCGGCGACCAATTTCGGGCTGGGAGTGCTTCCGCGCTATCAGGCCAATCCCAAGCTGTAACGTCTTTCCGATTACGTCCGCCGCTATGACGGGGAGATTCGTTTTACCGATGCGCAAATTGGGACGGTGCTTGGGGGGCTGGCCTTATCAGGGGAACTTAAGAACACCTTGGTGGTGCTGACTGCCGACCATGGGGAAAGCCTGACCGAGCATCGAGAGTACCTGCAGCACGGTTGGTTTCTTTACGACACAACTGTCCGAGTCCCGCTGATTTTCTCCTTGCCCGGAGTTATCGATTCCGGCCGTGTCAGCGGCGAAAGGGTCAGCACTATCGACATCTTGCCGACCGTCGCCGAGTTGGCCGGGATCCGGCTCGAGGAAGGACTAGTGGATGGGCGCAGCCTGCTCGCGCTCGCCGCTAGCGCGGTGCGGGTGGAGGCGCGACCGGGGTCGAACGGTGCAGTGGGTGCCAGTGCCGTTGCTGTTTCCGGCCGGGGACGCAGTTTGTTTTCGGTTGGTCCGCGCGCCAACCATCCTTTTGCCATGTTCGACGGGTCCTGGAAACTCATCATGACTCCGGCCGGGCGGCCGGCGTTGCCACGCCAGGAAGAGCCTCCGGGGGGTTTTGCCACGCCCCGGCGGGTAGAGCTCTATGACTTATCGGTGGATCCGGCAGAACTCGATAACGTGGCCGGAGATTTCCCTGAGAGGACTGCCTCCATGTCGGATTCGCTCGCCGTTTTTCGTGAGAGATGGCGGCGGCACGGCTGGGATTGGTGACTCATGGCATCCTCCATGGGATTTAGACCGTATGGAGCAATGAGGCGACCGGCTCCGTTTCGCGATATTGGGGATATTCAAAAAACCCCCCGGCCGTGAAGCCGGAATGTCCGCGGGTTGCCCCGAGGGGGCAGAGCCGCATGCGAAAGGAG
>JAJRWY010000063.1 GCA_024276575.1 Candidatus Binatota bacterium | reverse complement strand
GATTCACCGCAGTGCATCAGGGCGCGAAGAAAAGTTCCCGTCGTGAGTACGACACGTGGCGCACGCAGCGTGCGTCCATCCGCCAGTGCCACTCCCGTGACACATCTCTCGACTGAGCCAGCGCCGTCGGCCGTGGTCACCTCCTCCACCGATCCCTCGATCACCTCAAGCAACGGCGCGGCCAGAAGAAGGTCCTGAAGGGCTTGCGGGTAGAGGACGCGGTCAGCTTGGGCGCGCGGTGCCCACACGGCCGGTCCTTTGCTCCGGTTGAGCATACGAAACTGAATCCCCGCGCGGTCGATCGCCAGACCCATCAGCCCGCCGAGCGCGTCGATTTCCCGAACGATTTGCCCTTTGCCAAGCCCACCGATGGCAGGGTTGCACGACAGGCGACCGATCGCCAGCCGATCCATCGTGATTAGCGCCACGGAGGCACCCACGCGAGAGGCCGCCCAAGCGGCCTCCACTCCGGCATGCCCTCCGCCCACCACAATGACGTCAAATCGGCCTGACAATCTCAAACTCACAAAAAATCACAATTCTATTACAAACATAAGTCCAAACGCTAATCTTCGTTTCGACGGTATCTTGCGTAACAAACGCCCCCAACGCAAGTGGCCTGTGAAGGAATCTGGCCCTTCCCCAAATCCCGCTTGGCGGTATGCTCACGCCCATAGGGAGGTCGCTAGAGGCGGCATCACGATTAGGACTGAACTGATTACGAATGACGATCGCGCCGCAGAGCACGGGTCATTTCTTACACAAACGCTAGAGAGAGGAAAACACTACCATGGCCGTCGATCCCAAACTTCACGGACTCGTATCCGACCAGATGTACGTCATGTTCCAAGCCATGCTCGAAGGCAAAAGCCACCCGCTCTTCGAAACCGCGTCGAAGATGGCCAAGGAATACATCAACGAGCACCAGGCCGAAATGATCACGCGAGGCCAGGACGCGCTACAGACGCACAAACGCGCCAGCTAACCGGCCAAAGCGAAACACGACCACCGGGTGGCTCGCCCCCTGATCTGCACCTGAGTCGCAAGCTTCAACCTGCGCGGCGTTTGGACCTGTGGTCCGGGGCGCGCCTACTCTGCGCAGATCGCCGGGAGTGTTGTGGATCGCACCGACAGAATCGGCGGGTTATCGTTACGCAACGAGTCGCGCAGTTCGTCGGTCATGGGGGCGTCCAGCTTCAGAACCATGAGCGCTTTACCGCCGCGGCGGGAGAGCGCCATGTCGGCAATGTTCACGCCGGCCTCACCGAAGCGCTGACCAACCAGGCCGATCACGCCCGGCCTATCATCGTTGAAAATCAAGACCATCGTCTGCTCAGGGACGATCTCCATACGGTAGCCGTCAATCGAAAGCACGCGCGGACCGTGACCGCCGAAAACCGTGCCTACGATTTCGTGCGGCTCACCCGCGCATTGAACAGTGATCGTCAGCGAATCGTGTTGTCCGGCCGCTTGCGCCTGCGTGGTATGTTCGACCACGATCCCTCGGGCGCACGCCTGGGCCTTCGCGTTGACCAGATTAAGCCGCGCGTCCAAGTGCGGGCCGAGGAGTGAGACCATCGCCTGCCAAGCGAGCGGTGCGCCGATCTCCTCTAAGGATTCGCCACACACAGCCACGTTGACGCGATCCACACCGCCCGCGCACCACGGCGACAGCATCGCGCCCATGCGGCTGCAAAGATCAAAGAACGCGCGGTGCCGCACAGACAACGTCGCCGGTAGCCCGGTGACGTTCACGCCAGAACGAATCTCACCATCCACGAGGTAAGCCAACAGGCTATCCACAGCATCCACCGACACACGTTCCTGCGCCTCGACGGTAGAGGCGGCCAAGTGCGGCGTCAGCACGACGTGTTTCGCCGTGAGCAGCGGACTACCCGTGGGCGGTTCGCTCGCGTAAACATCGAGCGCCGCGCCGGCGATGCGGTCTTCGTTCAGCGCTGCTGCGAGCGCATCCTCATCGATCAGCGCACCGCGAGCGCAGTTGATGAGCTTTCCCGTGCGTTTCATGCATGCAAGTTCATCAGCACCGATGAGGTGTTTCGTGCCCTCTGAAAGCGAAGCGTGCAGCGTGACGCAATCCGCGCTCGCAAGGAGTTCGCTCAAACTCTCGGCAAAAGTAACCGGTTCAGAAGTTGAACCGCCCGACGAGATAAACGGATCGTAAACCACGACGTTCATCTCAAACGCAAGACCGCGCTGCGCCACGGATCGACCGATACGACCGTACCCAACAACACCCAGCGTCTTGCCGGCTAGCTGTTGTCCTTTGAAAGCCGCCCGGCTCCATTCGCCAGCCTTCACGTGCACGTGTCCGTCGGCCACATGCCGGTGGATCGCGAGGATTAACGCCCAAGTATGTTCTGCGGTGGAAATCGTATTGGCATCGGGCGTGTTTAGTACGAGCACGCCGGCAGCAGTCGCAGCCTCAAGGTCCACATTATCCACTCCAACGCCTGCACGCGCGATCGCGGCGAGTTTTCCGGCATCGACCAGCACATCACTCGTAACCGTAACGGCCGAGCGAATGAGCATGCCGTCATAATCTTTGACCGCATCGGCCAGCTCGCCCGGCGACAGCCCATGCTTGACGTCGAACGTCACACTATCCGCCTCGCGCAGCCGTTCGAGCCCGGCCTCGGCAATCTTGTCAGCAACCAAAATATGTGGCATCGTCAGACGCACCCCCGATAACAACAATCACAAATACAAATCTAAGACTTCGGCACTGCTGGGCATGTCGTCATAATCTGCCCCAGGCTTGCGTCAAACCTCGATCGCGGCATCACCTCATCCGCACCGGCCTCCCTAGCCTGTTCCAGCAGGCCCGCATCAACGTGCGAGGCGAAACCGATGATCCGCGCCAAGCCGCAGACGCTCCGCAGGTTGGTGATGGTCTCGGCCGTTTTTGCTCCGGCAACATTCAAGTCCATCAGGATCAAGCCCACGCCCGACTCGGACGCAGCAGACACCAGCGCGTCCGGTGTCCGAACGGTCCGCACTGAAACGCCAACCGCCCGCCCCGTGCCGCTTATCTTGGACTCAAAGATCATATCGCTAACGAGTGCCAGCGCGACGGGCGGTGATGTTTCTTCAGGCATTAATGTCTTCCTCAGAGCCCACACACGGGCTTCGTGATTACTATCGAATGACAACGGAACGCGGGTATAGCATCGCGCGGCCAAGGCGCGCTGTCAACGAATCCGGTATCCGTGTGCCGAGATTGGTTTCGTGCGTTTTCGGGCTGGCACAGCGTGCCCCAGGTCCGGTTCGTTTTCGACTGCGAATCTTTCACTCGATTGGCCGAATACGCTCGTAGGGTTGCTGGGATTCAGCCCACGGTACAGGATGCCTTCATGAATACCGAAGTCATACTCGAATTCGCGGCCGTTGGCGGGCTGGCACTCATCTGCTTCGTCAGCGTCGTCGCAACTGCTGTTCGGCTGCCGGGGACATGGGTCATCGTGGCGGCCGCCGCCGGCTACGGCTGGCTGACCGAATGGGAGTACATCGGCGGGACTCTGATCGGAGTCCTGATCGGCGTTGCAGTCTTTGCAGAGCTCCTCGAACTCGGCATGTCCACGCTCACCGCCCGTAAGGCCGGGGCATCACGGCGCGCGGCGTGGGGGGCGTTGATTGGCGGATTCGTCGGCATGTTCATTTTCTCACTCCCCTTGCCACTGATCGGCACGATGTTCGGTGCCCTGGCCGGCTGCTTTGTCGGCGCACTCGTCGCGGAGTTCACGGTCAAAGGTGAGTTTGTTCAAGGGGCAAAGGTCGGGACGTTTTCAGCCATCGGATTTGTACTCGGCATCGTCAGCAAAATCGCGTTGGCGATGGTGATGTCTGCGGCGCTGGTTGGGTACGCTGCGGTGGCATCGGTCGATGCGATCCAAACTACCGACGAACCGACGGTCGCCATCGACCCCAACCCAGCAAGCCTAGCCCCCGCAAACGCCGCGCCGCCACCGGGCAGCCCGTAGCTTGAGCTATGGGGACACGAACCGAGGCAGAGACCAAGAACCAGGAGTCCAACACCCACGAAGCACTAACGCCCTTCAACATACGGCGCGCAAACCTACGATAGACTCACACTCCTCCCACCTTCAAAAAGGTGGGCCACCCAAGAGGTGGAAACCCGATCCATGCCGTATCTGATTCGCCGTTCGCTATCCAACCAAGCCTTTCGCACGTTCGATGATCTGCTCAAGCCCCACGCCGACATACTCAAACACCTCACCGGCAGTCTTGGCCGACTTAGGAATCCTGTTCGCCGTCATGCCCACCACCCGCGTCTCGGCCGTCTCCGAAGCCGCTTCCGCTAGCTCCGCATGAACACCGCCGACGTAGTTGTCCTCAACCGCGAGAATCGTACCACCCGCAGCCTTGGCGGCCGAAAGAATCGGCGCGGCATCGAGCGGCAACGTGTACGCATCAAACACGTTACAGGTCACACCGGCCTCGGCCAGCTTTTCCGCAGCCTCCAGCACGCTATGCAGCATATACCCACTACTGACGAGCGTGAGCTTGTCACCCGTTCGCAGTTGCTTACAGCCACGCAGCGCGAACGTCTCATCGTCGGCATAGAGGAAAGTCGCGTCAGGTCGATGCGTGCGTAGGAAGGAGACGCCCTCGACGTTGGCCATCAGCTCACAACAACGGTACGCACAGACCGCGTCGGCCGGCTGGAAAATGTAACACCCGATCCCGCCGATACCGTTGTCCACGCGGGTCATGCTTCGGAAGTAGGCCATATCGCTGACCGACATCTGCGAGGGACCGTCCGCCCCGAGCGAGACGCCAGAGTGCGAGCCGACGATTTTGACGTTGGCCCGACTAATGACGGCCATGTCGATCTGATCCACCGCGCGGGCCAGGAACTTCGCAAAGCTACTCGCAAAGGGAATCTTCCCGCCCGCAGCCAAACCGGAAGCCACGCTGACCATGTTTTGCTCTGCGATTTTGCCCTCGAAAAAGCGATCCGCGTGTTCCTTCTGAAACATGTTGGCAAAGGTCGAGTTGCTGACGTCGCCATCAACCGAGACCACGCGAGAATCAACATCACCCAGCGCGACCATGCCCACGCCGTAGGCCACGCGCGTCGCGAGTTTTCTCGCGCCGTACTTGGATTCAAGACCGGCGCGTTTCATCGCCACGTCGAACGGCGGCAGCGTCACAGCCCCGGCCTTGCGATCGGAAGCAGCGGCAGGAACACTCGGCTGCCCCAGGTTTCCGGCAGTCGCACCCAACGCGGCAGCCGTGTCGTCCAAATCACCGATCATCTTCTCCAGGTCGCCCGCAGGTGCCGGCTTGCCGTGGAAGTTCTTCCCCAGCATCGACGCCACACCCCAACCCTTGACGGTTCGCGCGATGATTGCTGCGGGCTTCTTAGCCTCGGCAGCCTCATCAAACGCCGCAGACAAAGCAGCCGGATCATGCCCATCGCACTCGATCACATGCCAACCGAACGCCGAAGCTTTTCGCGAGATAGCGTCGGAAGACTGCTGCGTGGAGACAGCGTCGGCCTGTCCGTGCCCGTTGCAGCTAAACACGGCGCAGACGTTCGACAGCTTGTGATCGACGATGAAGTCCATCGCCTCCCACACCTGACCCTCACGGGCCTCGCCGTCACCGATGACGCAGTAAATTCGCTTCTCGATCTTATCGAGCCGAGCGGCCAGCGCCAGACCGGCAGCCACAGAAAGCCCCTGCCCGAGCGAACCGGTCGCCGCATCGAAAAACGGGAAACCCTCGGCCGGGTTCGGATGTCCGTCGAGCACGCTGCCCAACTCCCGCAGGGACACGAGGTCATCCACTTTCAGCACGCGGGCATCGCGACGACTCTTGCCGACAACGCCGCCAAGGTCGGCATAGGCCGCGTACACCACCGGCACCGCGTGACCGATCGAAAGCACCAGCCTGTCGTTCCCGGCTTGCCAGGGATCGGCCAAGTCATAACGCATTCGGTGGTACATCAATTCGGCGATGATGTGACCGATCGCCAGACCGGAGGATGGATGACCAGAGCCGGAGGCCGTGGTCATACGGAGCACATGTTTGCCAAGTTCGATAGCCTTAGCATGAAGAGCAGCGGGTTCGGACACGGTGGTTTTCTCCGTCGGGGCGGACTGCATACGGGTCATACTTGACTCCAAAATCAAGCCTAGCGGGTCATTTCGGCCCGCAGCGTAGCCGTAGGCTCGACTTCCGACAAGAGCGGCAAGGCTCCTGAATGACCCCACAAACTCACACCCCCTCGCGGGATCAGG
>JAJRWY010000062.1 GCA_024276575.1 Candidatus Binatota bacterium | reverse complement strand
AGCGGAGCGTTCGCCGAGCGGAGCGTACCCAACCGTACGTGAGCATCGGCGGGCGCGAGTACGGCCGCGGATGGCGTGCTCCAGCGTGAGCCAGAGGCGATTTACGCCGTGAATTATTGTCCGATCAAGGCTAGGTCTGCGGGCCTCAATGCTGCGCTTGGGCCGATCCGGCCGGGATTGCGGGCGATTGCGACTCTCGTGACGAGGTTTCATGAATAATGCGGGCTAAGGGCATAGCGATTCTAGGTTCGACGGGGTCTATCGGTACCACCACGCTTGATCTCGTCGCGAGATTTCCAGATCGTTTTTCCATCGTGGCACTGGCCGCCGGCCGCCGCGTAGCGGATCTCAAAGTTCAGATTGAACGTTTCTCCCCCGCGCTGGTGTCGGTGGCGGACCCGGCCGATGCTCAACGGTTGCGCGAGTCCCTGGGGCCGCAAGGCCCGCGCGTGGTGTCGGGTGCAGAAGGCCTAGCCGCGGTAGCCACCGCCGAGGGCGCGGACATGCTGGTTTCGGCGCTGGTAGGTGCGGTGGGGCTTGAGCCTACGCTTGCGGCGGTGGATGCGGGGATTGACGTCGGCCTTGCCAACAAGGAGGCCATGGTGGTTGCCGGTGAGCTGGTCAATCGCCATGCCCGGCGTTCGGGCGCGCGTGTCCTCCCCATCGACAGCGAGCACAATGCCATCTTCCAAGCTCTACAGGGGCGCAGTCGCGACCATCTCGACCGGGTCGTACTGACGGCCTCGGGAGGCCCTTTTCGTAGCCACAGCGCGGAGCGGTTGGCTGCGGTTACCCGTGAGGAGGCGCTGGACCATCCCACCTGGGACATGGGGGAGAAAATAACTATCGATTCGGCCACCTTGATGAACAAGGGCCTGGAGGTTATTGAGGCGCGCTGGTTTTTCGACCTTTCCTGCGACGAAATATCGGTGCTGGTGCACCCGCAAAGCATAGTGCATTCGATGGTGCGTTATCGCGACGGCTCCGTAGTGGCGGTGATGGCGATCCCCGACATGACCATCCCGGTCGCCCACGTGCTGTCGTTCCCGGATCTGCTCGAGCTTGGCCACTTGCCCGCATTGGATTTGGCCGGCGAGGCTCCACTGAGTTTTTTTGATCCCGATCTCGAGCGCTTCCCCTGCTTGGGACTGGCCTTCGAGGCGCTGCGTGCCGGCGGTACCATGCCGGCGGTCGTAAACGCCGCCAACGAAGTGGCGGTGGCAAGCTTCCTCGCTGAGGAAATAGGCTTTAACGCCATTGCCGTGATAGTCGAGGCGACGATGCGTGCTCACGAAACGCGTCCCTACGACCGGCTCGATGATGTATTACGGGCTGACCGCTGGGCGCGGGAACATGCACAGTTGCAAATCGAAGCCTTGTCCGCGCAGTGGAAACGACAGTAAGTAAGTTTTCAGGTGTCACAGTGGATCCATAAATTAGAACGCCGGCTTCCGGCTGCGGCGGTGGCCTTCGCGGCCGTATTCTCGCTGCGGCAGCTCGACGATTTCGATACCTGGTGGCACCTTGCCTCCGGCCGTTGGATATACACCAATGCCGCCGTTCCCCACCATGACGTTCTCTCCTACACGGTTACCGATAAGTCCTGGACCAATCTGCAGTGGCTCTATGACCTGATCTTGTACGGACTCTACAGTCTCGGTGGTGCCGACTTGCTGGTTATTGGCTGTGCAGTTTGCTTCACGGCCGCCGCCGCGCTGCTTGCCCGTAACTTGGCGAAGTCGCTGGGGCCGGCGGCCTCCTGCGCGTTGTTGATCTGGGTCCTGGCGGCTGCCAATGAGCGCTTTTTGATACGGCCCGAGATGGTCTCCTTCGTGCTGTTGGAAGCGCTGTTGCTGCTGTTGGCCGGAATCCGCGAGGACAAGGGGCGCAGGCTATGGATGCTGGTGCCGGTGATGGTTCTATGGGTCAACACCCACGCCTTGTTCGTGCTTGGCATCGTCGTCATCGTCGCTGCGATGTCTGCTCCTGCCGCGGCGCGTTTGCCGCTCTTTCCGCGGCGGTGGCGTGAGGCCTCGCGCCTCGACCCCGAATCCGAGAGACGCTTGTGGCTGGCCGGTGCCGCCGCCTGTGCGGCGACGTTGTTGAACCCTTACCTGCTCGATGGTGTTTTGTTTCCCCTGGAGTTGTTTACTCGCATCGACGGCTCGAACACGGTTTTTCAGACTATCGGAGAGTTCCGTCCGCCGTTTTCGGGGTACTTCCCGACTTTTGCGATAGGGGCCTATCAGGCCTTTCTGATCTGTTCTTCGGCAGTGGTGGTTCTTGCCGGCCTTGTCGAAGCTTTCGGGCGCCGGGGTGGCCATAGTGACCGGCCGGCTCGTTTCGATCTCGGCGGCCTCGCCGTCTTTGTCGCCTTTGCGTACCTGTCACTGCTTGCGAGACGCAATGCCGGGATCTTCGTGATGGCGGCTGCGCCGTTTACTGCGCAGTGCCTGGGTATTCTGGGCGAGCGTTTTCGTGACAGCATTCCCCAGACCTTGCGTCGCGGTGTTGCCGCGATTGCCTGCGTCGCGCTGCCGTCCTTGCTGGCGATCATGTCTTACGCCGTCGCCAGCAACTGGTGGTATGTGCAACGCGGAGAAAGCCACGCTTCCGGCCTCGGCGTGTTTCCAGCCAACTTTCCCCGCTCGGCGGCCGACTTCGTTCGCGACCAGGGTTTGCCAGGGCCTATGTATAACGACCTGACTGCGGGAGGCTATCTGACCTGGGCACGGCCGACCGGAATGGGCGTCTATGTCGACGGCCGGCTTGAAGTATACGACGAGGACTTCATTTCCTTGTACTCGCGCTCGCTTTCCGACGCTCGTACGTTCAACGCCGAAGTGCAGCGGCACGGCATACAAACCGTGCTGCTGTTCCATCGTTGGGGGAACCGGCACCCCTTGATCTCTTGGCTGTCGAGGAATCCGGCATGGAGCCTGGCCTACCATGATCCGGTGGCCGTGGTGTTCGTGCGTAATGAGGGCAATGGCGATGCGATCGCACGCGCCCGCAACGCGTTTCCCGCTCTCCTTGCCGCAACCCAGCGGCGCTTGAGCGCGCCGCAATCGTCGTGGCGTATACCGGTGTCCTTATACACCGAGATACTGTCTTATGCTCAGTTGATGGAGACACTCGGCGACGGCGGCGAGGCCCGGCGCTTGTATGCGCTGGCCTTGGCCCAAGGTTTGAGCGGTGAAGAAGAGAATCGTGCGCGATTGAAACTGGCCGTGTATCTCGGCCGCGCCGGTGAGATGAGCCAGGCGCGGCTGCAGGTACTCAAGGTCCTGGAGAATGACGAAGAAAACGATTCCGCGCGCCGTTTGCTCGAACAGTTGGAGCGGTTCGGTGGCTGAATCGCTCCAAGGGGGTAGCCGCTGGACGCGGCGCCGCCGCGCCTGGGCCGTCAAAGTCTCGGGCCTGCTACTGATACTTGCCTTCGTGTTTCAAGCTTCGGTGGCAGCCCGGCGCGATTCGGTGACCATCGACGAGTTCGTGCACTTGCCCTTGGGCCTGTACATGCTCTACAGCCGCGATTTTACGTTGGATCCCATCAACCCGCCGCTTTCGCGCATGATCGCTGCGCTGCCGCTGCTACGCCGGCCGCCGGCGTTCTCCACCGGACAGGCACGCGCCGGTCACTGGGCCCTGGGATACCACTTCATGCAAGCCAACCGGGCTCGCTACCAGGATATCTTCGTTTCGGCGCGCTTCATGGTGACGTTGATGGCTGCTGCTCTGGGTCTACTGCTCTGGGTCTGGGCTACGCAACTGTACGGCCGTGCTGCGGGCTTGGTCGCGTTGTTTCTGTTTTCACTTTCTCCGTCCATGCTTGCCCACGGGCATCTGGTTACTTTGGATATGGCCGGGGCCTTGGGCTTTACCGCTACGGCCTACGCCGCTTGGCGCTTACTCGACCGTCCCGGAATCGTGCGTGCGCTGGTGTTGGGGCTGATGTTGGGGCTGGCCGTGCTGCTCAAACTGTCGGCTTTCGTGTTGCTGGCGGCGGTGCTGTTGCTGTGTCTGATACGTTGTTTTGAAGACGATGGGCGCGGTGTGGTGTCGCGCCTGTTGCGCTGGGCGGGCCTGCTGTGCGTTGTCGCCGTTATGGCGCTTTTCGTCCTCAACCTCGGTTACGGTTTCGACGGTAGTTTGGCACCTTTGACGGGCACGCGTTTGCAGCGCGGTGGATTGTTGGCCGGCATCGCGGAGGCACTTCCGTGGCTGCGCTTGCCTTTGCCGCGGCCTTTCGTGGAAGGCGTGGACATGGTGCTGAACGTCGGCAAGGGACACGAGCCCTCCTATTTCTTGGCGGGCGAGCTTTCGGCTGATGGATGGTGGTATTACCACCTCGCGGCTTTCGTATTGAAATCGCCGCTGCCCCTATTGATTGGCTGCGTTGCGGCGTTTGCGCTGTGGGCTTCACGGCGTAGCCGCGGGCTTCGCGACTACTGCCTATACGTACCGGTCTTGATCATTTTTGCCGCCAATTCGGCGTTCAACTCGCTTTACATCGGGGTTCGCCACGTTCTGCCTGTGTACCCCCTACTATTCGTGGCGGTTTCGCCTTTGTTTGCCAAAGCGCTGAACGGGCCGTTACGGCGCGAGCGGGCCATCGCAGTACCCGGCAGGCATCGCGGCGGGACCGAGATCGTGGCGGCCCTGACGGCTGTCACCTTGTTGCTATGGTACGCCGCAGGCTCTTGGGCGGTGGCGCCGCGTTATCTGCAGTACTTCAACGAGGCGGCGGGAGGTCCGGCGCGCGGCCATCTGATGCTGGTGGATTCCAACATAGATTGGGGCCAGGATCTGATCCGCCTGGCGGAATATATGAAGGCGCAGCGGCGCGAGTCGGTGGCTTTAGCCTATTTCGGGCGTGTTGATCCTTCCGTTTACGGGATTTCCTTTACGCCTTTGCAGCGTGGTAGGTCGCGCGGATTTACGGCGGTGTCGGCGTCGTTTTTGATGGGCCGCCCGTATTTCTGGATTCATAACGGAAGAATGGGCTGGGTCGGAGCCGGAACCTATACTTGGATGCAGCAATACGAGCCCATCGGCCGTGCGGGTTCGATGTTTCTCTACGACTTGCCGGCGGGCGCTGGAGACGGTGGTCGTGGTGGCTGAACACCAAGGTGCTAGCGGGTCCGCCGGAATCCACGGCTCCATTGCCGGCGTTCGCAGTGAAGATACGGATGCCGTGCTCGAGCTTTCGGTGGTGGTTCCGGCCTACTGCGAAGAGCAACGTCTCGAGCCTTCGCTCACGCGTCTCTGCGCCTGGCTACAAGACAACGTCGAGGCTTGGGAAGTTCTAGTCGTGGATGACGGCAGTCCCGATGCGACCGCGAAGGTGGCGGCGGAGTTTTCACGCGACGATTCGCGCGTGAGGCTGCTGTCCTACGCGGATAATCGAGGCAAGGGTTACGCGGTCCGTTACGGGTTGGAAAACGCGCGTGGTGGCAAACTGATATTTACGGATGCCGATCTCTCGACGCCGCCGCCGGCCATAGGCGAGGCTCTGGCACTCCTCGACGACTACGATCTCGTGGCCGGCACCCGCGCCCGCCCGCAATCCCGCCTGCTGCGCCGCCAGGCTTGGTATCGCGAGGGCATGGGGAGGATATTCAACCTGCTGATTCGCTCTTTAGGATTGACGCGAATCCCGGATACTCAGTGCGGTTTCAAAGCGATGCGCGCCGAGGCCCTACCGTTGCTCTTGCCGGATATGAAACTCAACGGATTCTCTTTCGATGTCGAGTTGCTGGCCTTGGCTGAAAACAAAGGTCTTCGCATCGCGGAACTGCCGGTGGATTGGACCAACGATCCAGATTCACGAGTTCGTATCGCCCGGCACTCCTTACTCATGTTTTTCGACGTGATCGCTTTGGCCCTGCGATTAAAGCTGGCACTGCGTGGGCGGCCGGGCGGCGACGGCGGCCAATGACAAACCGAAGGGCAATCCGACCGAAGCCGCAATTCTGGCTTCGCAACGGCCGACCATAGCGAGCAGGCTGTTGATCGGCGCTGCCACGACTCCGAGGTCCGCGCTTTCAGGTTCACGGCCCGACAGTCGGCGCAAGGTGCGCAGCGCGGCTGCTGCGGGGAACACCGAGCAGGTAGACCAGCCGATATGTTCCAACACCAATCCGCTTTCCTGCACTAGGCTACGCAGCGACTGCAAGGTATAGCGGCGCTTGTGCTCCAGGATCTCGTCGTGGCGGCTCCACATGAAAGGCCACGCCGGCACATGAACGGCCAGGGCGCCCCCTGGTTTGAGAACTCCAGCCAAGGAAGAGACGAAAGCCGCGTCGTCGTCGATGTGCTCGATTACATCGAAGGCGAGCACCAAATCGAAACTGTCTTTGGGGAAAGGGAAAGAAGCAGCATCGGCGTTGACCAGAGTAGTTATGCCGCGGCTGCGCGCAAGGTGAAGTGCTTCAAGGCTACGGTCCATGGCTACCACCGGGCCGAAGCGTCCGAACTCGGCAGCCACTGCACCACTGCCGCAGCCCGCATCGAGAATGCGTAGCGGCGCGGCACCCAAACGCGACTCGAGTAAAGCCAGGAACAAGGCTCGCTTGGAGCTGAACCACCAGTGTGAACTCTCCACGGCATACATCTCGTTGAGTTGTTTACTTTTCATCGATTCTCTACGCAGCGTGGATCGATCCCGGTACGAGTTGCACCCCGGGCATTCGCCTGCTTGCCGAATAGATCATTGTCGGCTTGCCGTGGAAAAGCTCAGGATCTAGCCTGAACCCTTCCACGGCAAGGAGTAGTGATGGATTCAGCAGGACATAAAAGCCCGGCCCCGGGTGCGGCGCCCGGCGTGACCCCCGCCGGCCGTGCGTTTCGGATCGCCGTGGCTTCATTGCTGGTTCTTGGGGTCGAATGGCGTTTCGCCGATCCCGCCGTCGTTTCTGCTGACCCGGAACTGTGGATGACGCCATGGGCGATGCTGATACTGTCGCTGCCGCTGGCGCTGGGCGTGTGGGCCTTCGAAGTTTCGGCGCCCGGCGGCGGTGGAATGAAAGCCGATGCTCTGTGGAGCGTACTGGCAGGGACTCTTTCTTACGTGGCGCTGAGCCTGTTGTTATGATGCGGCACGCGTACCGCGCACGACTTTATTGCGCGCAACCGTAGCCTACCGCATTATTCATGAAACCTCTGCTACGAGCCTCAATCACCGAGTGCGGCTACTGCGACGCGCAGCGATCTCGCGACGTGCTTGCGGTAGCGCAGCTGCAAGTCGCGAGTTATTTCACCGGGGAGGCCCTTGCCTACTTTGCGACGGTTCACACGAAGCACCGGTAGCACTTCGATGGTCGAGGAGGTGAGGAATATTTCGTCGGCTTCGAACAGGTCCCGGCTTCGCAGCCGGCGTTGTACAACCGGCAGTAATTTAGAGGCAAGCGCGAGAACTTTGGCGCGGGTAACACCCGGTAAGATTCCTGCGGCTAGCGGCGGCGTAAGTAGCTTGCCCTTCTTGATAGCGAATAGATTGCTGGTGGTGCCTTCGAGTATAGTGCCGTCGTCGAGGCAATAAATGCCTTCGAAGGCACCGGCAGCGCGGGCCTGGGTCTTGCCGATCACCGCCGCCAAGTAGTTCAGGCTCTTCATCGCTTTGAGATCCCGCTGTACACCGCTGCCCGCCGCAATCAAGCAGACCGAGACGCCTTCTTTGCGCAGGCGCGGCAAGTCGGGATCCAGTGATCTCAATATCATCAGCCGGGGGGGCTGCACAGTTGCCCCCGATCCCGCGACGGATGGCGATCCATCGCGCTTCATATGCCGCTGCAACACTTCGCTGCCCGCAACCCACGAGGAGGCAGGTACTGCGCTGGGCAGCAATGCCGGCGGCCCTGCTCCGCGGGTTATGGTCAGACGTATGGCGGCGCCTTCGCCGCAAGCCCGGTTGCGTTTCAGCAACGAGCGCGAGCGTGGCTCCCAGGCTTCGTTCGGATCGAAAGCTATACCCAAGCTGCGAGCCGACTTCGCCATTCTCTCCATATGCTCGCGTACCGCGAAGGGCCGTCCGCGATAAGACCGCCAAGTCTCGAACAGCCCCTCGCCGAGAAGGAAGCCGCGGTCGAAGGCCGACACCTTGGCCTCGGCCGCCGCAAGGTAGCGGCCGTTCAGGAAACAAACCGAGTCGTTCATGCTCATAGCACAGGTTATTCCGGCCGTCCGACTGCTCCCAGGAAGGCGATGCTCTTGGTCTCGGTCTCCCGGAATTCCCGTTCGCAGTCGGAATCGGCGACTATCCCGCCTCCGCTGCAGTAGTACAGGGTGCCCTTGGTGTACACTGCGGTGCGGATGGCGATGTTCAAATCGACGGCGCGGGCGCCATTCATCCAGCCGATAGCGCCCGTGTAGATGCCGCGAGCACGGTTTTCCACCTCGGCGATGATCTCCATGGCCTTGATTTTAGGTGCTCCGCTGATCGAGCCGCCGGGGAAGCAGGCGCGAAGAATCTTGCCGAAACCGATGCCGTCACGCAGCCGCCCGCGAATTTCAGAGACCATGTGGTGGAGGGTGGCGAAACTTTCTACGCGGGCATGGCTTATGACTTCGATGCTGCCGTTGTGGCAGACCCTTCCGAGGTCGTTGCGCTCGAGATCGACGATCATGACATGCTCGGCCATCTCCTTGGCGTCGCGGGAGAGTTCGAGTTTCATCGCTTCGTCTTCGCTTTCGATCGTGCGGCGTGGACGAGTTCCTTTTATGGGGAAGGTGGCAATATCCTCTCCGTGAACTTCAATAAAACATTCCGGTGAATTACTCAATATCTTGAAATCGCCGCAGTCGAGGAAAGCAGCGTAAGGCATTGGCTGCCGCCGCCTGAGCTTGCAGTAGATTTCTTCCGCACTGCCCGCACCTGCCGGCAGCCGGAAGGACATGAGACGGGACAGGTTGGCTTGGTATATCTCACCGGCTGAGATCGCGCGCTTGATTCTTTCAAAGCCGGCCTCGTAGGCTTTGCGTGAAGTATCGAAGACGCCGGGGTCCGCGTCGAGCGGATGGTCGAACGGCTCGACGCAATCGTAGCGCGTATTGCCAGGCTCAGCCGTGTAGTCAATGAGGGTCGTTCGATGGTCGCCCGGCCGCCATGCTTCCAGGCGATCGTAGGTCGACAGCAGCGCCAGCGGAGCGCCGACGGGATCAGGGCCGGGTAGGGGGAGCCTCTCGATATAAGGCGCCAGATCGTAAGACAGGTACCCCACCGTGCGCGGGATTCGCTGCTGCGGCAAGTCCTGCTCTGCCGGGCCGCAGATGGAGACCGGCGCCGCAGCGCTGCACTCGACGAAGTCGGCGACTGCAGCTATGGGATCGCCTACAACGCTGCGCCAACCCCCCTGCTCCCATAGTGAGGCGTGACCTTGCCTGTCGATGCGCAGTTGCGACGATGGCCGCGATCCTACGAATGCCGGGGATCTCCCGCCGCTCTCGATAAAGAAAGCGTAAGGCTTGCCACGATGCGGCGCGAACATCGACCATGGGGCTAGCTCTGCAGGGTAGCTGTCGCTGCTAGCGGCCGCAGTCCCGCTAGCGAGGTAGGAGCTGCCCGCCTTTACGGCGGGTTCCAAACCATCCACCGGCTGCGGCGCGCCCGACCCGTTTGCTTCGCCGGCCGGGGCGGGCTGCTTCGCCCTTGCGACGGGTTCCCGCCCGGACGCTTGTCGATGTCCTTCCTGCTCCATGGTGCCGAACTTTCATAACCTGAACCGTTTATGAAAGCCCGTCGCAGGAATTCCCGGTGTGTGCCGGGTAGCGATTCCGCCGGCTCTTATTCGTGGTCGCGCCCTATCCAGGTGATGACATCGCAGTGGCTGTCGCCCTTCGACATCATGCACTTCATGTCGTTGCATCCCGCTTCACTATTGAGCGACTGTGCTGCTGTTCGTGTGGCCAGTGCTCGAGTTCTTGCGGCGAGCCGCGCGTACAGCATCGGTTGCGCCGTGATCGAGCCTGTTCCCTTCAGCGCTGAGTACGACGCCATAGTCCCTGCGCGCACCCTCGACGCTCACGTAGCCGTCGAGCACGTCGTCGAGCACAGCCGACGGGTCGCGTTCGAGCGGGTCCCCCCAGCCGCCGCCCCCGCCGAGTTGGAAAGCCCAGAGCGCGTCGAAATTGAGTGGCACTAGCCTTGATCGGACAATAATTCACGGCGCAAATCGCCTCCGGCTCGCGCCGGAGCACGCCATCCGCGGCCGTACTCGCGCCCGCCGATGCTCACGTACGGTTGGGTACGCTCCGCCCGGCGAACGCTCCGCTCGGCCACGGCT
>JAJRWY010000061.1 GCA_024276575.1 Candidatus Binatota bacterium | reverse complement strand
GCTGGAGTTTCGCGTGGACCGCCGTGTTCTTATCCCCCGGCCGGAAAGCGAACTGTTGGTAGAGCTTGCGCTGAAGTTTCTCGGCCTAGTGCCGGGAGCGTCCGGCGGTGCTGCTTCGCGAGTGGACGGAGTTTCCGGCGGCGCTGCTTCGCCGGCGGCCGTAGCATCCGGTGCTACCGCTTCGCGAGAGGCCGGAGCGGGCAGTTCGCGCGAACTCATGGGCGGAGCTTCCCAGCCCCTTTCGCTCGCGGAGCCGCCCGCACTTTCAAACGCAGGTGTGGATAAGCTTGCGGCCGGCGGTGGCGATAGTGTGCCGCCGCCCAATGAGGATGCTTCGCTGCACCCGCACCGCGAGCGGCGTCCGTTGATCGCCGATCTCGGGACGGGATCGGGCGCTCTGGCGGTAGCGCTGGCTTGCGAAGTCCCCGAGGCTGCGGTGCTGGCCTCTGATCTTTGTGCAGCGGCCCTGGAGGTGGCGCCGGGCAATGCCCGCAGGCACGGAGTGGAAGATCGTGTGAATTTCGTCCGCGGGGATCTCTTCGAGGCCTTCGAGGGCCGCGGTCCTTTCGATTTGATCGTGTCGAATCCGCCCTACATCAAGTCCGCCGAGATGGCGCAACTTCCGCCGGAAGTCGGCTGCTGGGAACCGGTCACGGCTCTGGACGCGGGCGCGGACGGACTGTCGGTTACTCGTGCGATCATCGAGCAGGCGCCGCGCTATCTGGCCGGGCAAGGCCGCTTGCTCATCGAGGTTGGAACCCAAGCGGCAGAAGTGCGAGATCTTTTCGCGCATAATCACTGGTGTGAGGTCGCGGTCCATGAGGACCTCGCCGGTGTAGCCCGAGTAGTCTCGGCTCAAAAGGCGCGATGAAACAGGCCGATGAAACAGGCCATCGTAGCCGGCTATGGGTAGGCCCGCGGGCATCCACGAGGGTTGCGTTGCGGTTTTGTGCACAGCGGGCCGCTGCGGCGGGCTACGAGATGAAGCGGGAGCTGGCGCAGCCAGGCGGCACAGCGGGCCAGCCTGCCGGGACACTGCGCTGGCTTGGTATACGGGCATAGTGCGGGCGGCGGTTTCGCAGCTTGGAGAGTAAGCTGGTTTGGACAAGATCGTCATAGAGGGCGGTTCGCGCCTGCAGGGAGAGGTGGAAGTCGGCGGCGCCAAGAACGCGGCCCTGCCGTTGATGCTGGCTGCACTTTTGACCGACGAACCTTGCCGCTTGACCAAAGTTCCCGGCGTCGCCGATATCGATACCGCCGGGAAATTACTGGCGGGTCTCGGTGCCTCCATTGAGCGGCGCCCCGGTGGCGAGGTTCTCATCGATTGTTCTTCGGTGGATCAGTGGGAAGCGCCTTATGACTTGGTTCGCAAGATGCGCGCGTCGTTCGTGGCGCTGGGGCCCTTGCTGGCGCGTTTTGGCCGCGCACGGGTTTCGTGGCCGGGAGGTTGCGCGATCGGTAGCCGTCCGGTGGACATCCATCTATCCGCGCTGGCCCGCCTGGGCGCCAAGATCGAGCAGCGCCACGGTTATGTGGAGGCCGATGCACGGCAGCTAAAGGGCGGCCATGTGATTTTCGAAAAACCCTCGGTGGGGGCGACCGAGAACCTCTTGATGGCCGCTTGCCTTGCCAAGGGCTCGACCCGGCTGGAAAACGCGGCTCGTGAACCCGAGATCGTGGATCTCGCCGAGGCCTTGGCGAAGATGGGGGCGCACATAGAAGGGGCAGGTTCCTCGATTATCGAGATCGAAGGTGTGGAGCGGCTCGCCGCCATGGATCATGAGGTGGTGTCCGATCGCATAGTCGCGGCCACTTACCTGGTAGCTGCTGCGATCACCGGTGGGGACGTGGTGGTACGCGGCGCACGGCCCGAACACCTGCAAAGCCCCCTCGAAGTGTTGACGGCCATGGGAGCGACCATAGAAACGCCAACGCTGCCAACGGGGTCGGCCGGGCCTGGCCGCGCGGGAGCGCTTCGTCTAGTGATGGCGCAGCAACCGCGGCCACTGCAAATCGGGACCGCGCCTTACCCGGGCTTTCCCACCGACTTGCAGGCTCAGTTCATGGCATTGGCTTGTTTTGCCGACGGCGACTCGACTATCGAGGAGAGTATCTTCGAAAACCGCTTCATGCATGTGCAAGAGCTGGCACGAATGGGTGCGGAGATATCCTTGGTCGGCCACCGGGCCACGGTTCGTGGCGCGAAGCTGCTTTCCGGCGCCCCGGTAATGGCCACCGACCTGCGTGCCAGTGTCTCCTTGGTACTTGCGGGCCTGGCGGCGCGGGGCCGCACCGAGGTTTTGCGGGTCTACCACCTCGATCGCGGTTACGAATCCATAGAGCAAAAGCTAAGCTGCTTGGGTGCCGACATCAGACGAGAGCGGGACTGACTCGAGCTTTCGCCATTCATCTCGGCTAAACGGAAGACCATGATCAAAGCACTTGCAGATGGATCGAAGCCGGCGAAGGCAATGCTGGCCAAGCTCGAGCGCCGTAGCACCGGCCCGCGTAAAGTCGAGTCGGAAGTCGCGGCGATTCTCGCGGCCGTGCGGCGTGAAGGCGACCGGGCCTTGTTGCGTTATACCAAGCGCTTCGACGGGGTTGCGCTAACGCCGCGCTCCATGCTGGTCGGCAAGCGCGAGATGGAACGTGCGCGTGCAGCGGTCCCGCCCGCAACCATGGCGGCTCTGCGTAGCGCGCACCGGCGCATTACGCGCTTTCACAAGTTGCAGCGTGAGCGCGGCTACGAGCTTGTCGAGGCCGGAATTCGCACCGGCATGAGGGTGCTGCCGATGGCTCGCGCCGGAGTATACGTGCCTGGGGGCAAGGCTGCCTATCCCTCGAGTGTGTTGATGAACGTGGTTCCTGCGCGCGTGGCGGGAGTACCGGATATCACCGTCGCCACCCCGCCTCAGCCTGCAGGCATCAAGCCCGAAGTGCTGGTAGCTGCGGAAATGGCCGGTGCCGGCAGAATCATCAAAGTAGGCGGTGCGCAGGCGGTGGCGGCGCTGGCCTACGGTACCAAGACGGTCGCTCGCGTAGACAAGATCGTGGGCCCCGGCAACATCTATGTAGCGACTGCCAAGAGGTTGGTCTTCGGCGAAGTCGATATCGACATGATCGCCGGTCCTAGCGAAGTGCTGATCATTGCCGACGGTGGTGCCGATCCCGAGTTGGTGGCGGCCGACATGCTGGCCCAGGCCGAACACGACGAGCTGGCGGCGGCGATTTGCTTGAGCAGTAGCTCGCGGGTCGCAAGCCGCGTTGCTGAGGCGGTGGACAGGCAACTTAGGTCCCTGTCGCGTGCTCCCATAGCGCGCAAGTCCCTGGCCCGCTACGGCAGCATCATCGTGGTTCCTTCGCTCAAACGCGCGGTCGAACTCGCCAATCAGATTGCGCCCGAGCACTTGGAGTTGTTCGTGGCCGAGCCGCGCAAGTGGTTGGCGGGCGTGTTGAACGCCGGGGCGGTTTTCCTCGGTGAATGCAGCAGCGAGCCGCTTGGCGACTACGCGGCGGGACCCAACCACGTGTTGCCGACCGGGGGCTCCGCACGCTTCTCGTCTCCGCTGGGCGTGTATGATTTCCTCAAGCGAACAAGTATCATCGAGGTGGATCGCGAAGGGTTGGATTCTTTGGCACGGCCGGTGCTCGAGCTGGCACGTTGCGAAGGGCTCGAAGCCCATGGGCTTGCGGTCACTCGAAGATTGCAGAAAGATCCGCAGTCGCGAAAAGGCGGCGGCCGGCGCTCCCTGAAGGGGCGGAGGCGGTGATATCCGGTGGCATCGACTAAGAAAAAAAGCGGCGCGAAAGCGGCCGGCCAGTTACCCGTGCGTAGCGCGTCGGTAGTGCGTGACACCAAGGAAACCTCGATAAGGGTGAGCCTCGAGATCGACGGCGGGCGCCGCTACGAGATCGACACCGGCGTGCCTTTTCTCGACCACATGCTCGAGACCCTGGCCCGCCACGGATTTTTGGGCCTCGAAGTCGAGGCTCGCGGCGACACCCATGTGGACGACCACCACACGGTTGAAGACGTAGGCCTAGCCCTGGGGCAAGCCTTCAAGGAAGCGCTTGGGGACAAACAGGGAATCGCGCGTTTCGGGCACTTCGAAGCTCCGCTCGATGAGGCTTTGGCTGCGGTGACTGTGGATCTGAGCGGGCGGCCTTACCTGGTTTACGATGTCGAACTCAAGCAACAGCGTGTCGGTGCTTTCGACGTAGAGCTGGGGCACGATTTCATGCAGGCCCTGGCCACCGCGGCGGGGATGAACCTGCACGTGAATCTGCGCTACGGTCGTAATCCCCATCATGTGTTGGAGGCAATGTTCAAGGCGTTGGCCAAGGCGTTGGCCATGGCCTGCGCTCTGGACCCGCGGGTAAGCGGCGTGCCCTCGACCAAAGGCAAGCTCGAAGGCTGATCTCTTTTCATGATTGCGGTGATCGACTACGGCATGGGCAACTTGCGCAGCGTGTCCAAGGCGTTGGAACGCGTCGGCGCCGAGGTGCGTGTAACGAGTGACGCCGCCGAGATCGCTGCGGCCGATGGCGTGGTGTTACCCGGAGTAGGGGCTTTCGCGCGCAGCGTGCAGAATCTGGAGAGCGCGGGCTTGAAGAGCGCCGTGTACAAGGCGGTGGATTCAGGCCGCCCCTTTCTGGGAATCTGCGTAGGCATGCAGATTCTGTTCGAGGAAAGCGACGAATTCGGGCGCGTCGAAGGCCTGGGCATACTGCCTGGCCGGGTGCGCCGTTTCGAGCCTTCCGACCACGAACTCAAGGTGCCGCACATGGGTTGGAACCAGTTGCGCTTCTGCCGCCGTCCGCCGCACTTTTGCGGGATAGAAGAAGGCGAGCGCTTTTACTTCGTACACTCTTACTTTGTCGAGACCGCGGACGACGGCATCGTTGCTGCACGCACCTGCTACGGCGAAGACTTCGTGTCCTGCGCCTGGCGCGACAATCTCGTCGCCACACAGTTCCACCCCGAGAAAAGCCAGAGTCTGGGGCTGCGGGTGCTCGAGAATTTCCGGCGCTTGGTCGACGGCGAGGAGCCTGTGGATACACAGGGCGCGGCCGCTGCAGGCCGGCCCCGGGGCGGGAGTTGATGAGAGCATGTTGATTCTCCCCGCCATAGACATACGCGGAGGAAAATGCGTACGGCTTTTGCAAGGCGACTACGATCGCGAGACCGTGTTCGGCGACGATCCCGCCGCGATGGCCGCGCGCTGGATAAGCGAAGGCGCGCAAGCCCTGCACATCGTTGACCTCGACGGGGCGCGGCAAGGCAATAGCGCCAACCGTGAAGCAGTGCGCGCCATCCTCGGCGTCGTGGAAGAAGCTGTCGGCGCGGCTGATACTTCAGGCGCGCAAAGTGGCTTCGTTACCGAGCTCGGCGGCGGCATTCGCGACCTTGCATCTATCGACGAATGGCTTGGCACCGGACTCGGCCGCGTGATTCTCGGCACGGCGGCGGTTTCCGATCCCGACCTCGTCAATGCTGCGGCCGAGAAATATCCGGGGCGGGTATGGCTGGGCATCGACGCGCGCGGTGGCAAGGTCGCGGTGTCGGGCTGGCTCGAAGGCACCGAACTCGACGCCGTGGACTTTGCGCGTGACATGAGTGGGCGCGGCGTTGCCGGGATCATCTATACCGATATCGAAAGAGACGGCACCGGCGCCGGTTTGAACGTGGAAGCCACCGCGCGCTTGGCCGCGGCTGTCGATGTCCCGGTGATCGCTTCAGGCGGAGTCGATTCGATCGCCGACGTCGAGCGCGTAAAGGCGGCGGCTGCGTCCGGGATCAGCGGTATCATCGTCGGACGTGCACTCTACGACGGCCGCGTCGAACTCGGCCCTATGATCGAAGCGGCGGCACAATCGTGATGCCGGCGAAGCGACAAGTATTTTGCCTCGACCTAGCGCGTGCCGGCATGATCGAGCCGGCGCGGTGGGTAGTATCTTCCTATGAGGCCGCACCCGGCCCTAGGATCGAAGCGGCGCAGGGCATGTGATGCTGGCGAAGCGAATAATCCCCTGTCTCGATGTCAAGGATGGCCGTGTGGTCAAGGGCGTTAACTTTATTGGCCTTCGCGACGCCGGGGATCCGGTGGAGTGCGCTGCCCGCTACGATGCCGAAGGCGCCGACGAGCTGTGTTTCCTCGACATAACTGCCAGCCATGAGAAGCGCGGCATAATTCTAGATATCGTGGCGCGTACCGCCGAACAGGCTTTCATGCCGCTGACTGTGGGTGGAGGGATACGCGAGGAAAGCGACATTCGCGCGCTACTCAAAGCCGGGGCCGACAAGGTGTCGATCAATACGGCTGCCGTAGCCGACCCTGATTTCGTGGCGGCGGCGGCGCGGCGTTTCGGCGCCCAGTGTATCGTCGTTGCCGTGGATGCGCGCGCACGCGGGCGCCATCTCGAACTGACCGAGGACGGCGGTGGAGTCGATGGGCGCCCAGCCTGGGCTGATTCGTATCCCGAATTGTTGATTGAAGAGGATGCGGGCACGGATGCAGCCGGGGTGCCGGATGAGACCGCCGCGGCTAGGGCGCCCGGCGATATGGCTTCGGCGGCGGCTGCGACCGTGGATACCGCAGGGGGCCGAAGCGAGGGGCCAGGCGCTGCGGATAAGGTGGCCGGCGATATGGCTCCGGCGGCGGCTGCGACCGTGGATACCGCTGGGGGCCGAAGCGAGGTGCCAGGCGCCGCGGCTAGGGTGGCCGTGGCCGCCGCGGATAGAAGCGGTGTGTGGGAGGTCTACACCCACGGCGGACGGCGTCCCACCGGCATCGACGCGGTCAAGTGGTGCCGCCGTATGGAAGAACTGGGCGCCGGTGAGATATTGCTCACCAGTATGGATCGCGACGGGACCAAGGAAGGCTACGATGTCGAGCTGACCGCCGCGGTGGCCGATGCGGTCGGGGTCCCGGTAATCGCCTCAGGCGGCGTGGGTACCCCCGAGCACTTGCTCGAAGGCCTGACCGCCGCCAAAGCCGATGCGGTTCTGGCGGCCTCGATTTTCCACTATGGTGACTACAGCATCTCCGAGTGCAAGCGTTATCTGGCCGGGCACGGTGTGGTCGTGCGCACCCCGGTTTCCTAAGCTCGATTCCAAGCCGTTATCGTAACGGCGCAAACCGCTTGCGTTGCGATACACTCAAATCGAAGGTGGTGTCATCGCACGAATCGGGTCCGAGCCGTTCCATGCGGCCGATTCCTCGGCGATCATCTTGAAGAAAGCCCCTTTTGGGCCGCTTATTTCACTTAGTTCGATTACCGTTCCCGGGTGGGCTTCGGTGCGGTAGTAGACGAATCGGCCGCCTTCGCCGATTTCTCCCGACTGCCCGATTTCAAACCCCGCGCTCTCGAGTCTGCGCAGTTCGCTGTCCATGGCCTCGGTCCAGTAGGCAACGTGCTGTAGGCCTTCATGGCCGGCGGCAAGGAAATCCTTGTACATGGATGCTGCGTCGTTGCGTTGTTGTATCAACTCGATCTGCAGCGGGCCGCTACTGCTGAGCGCGATACTTACTTCCAAGTCGGAGGCTTGTCCGCAGTAGCGGAAGTTCTTGATCGGCACACGTTCGAAGTAGAAGAAAGGCCCGACGCCGAGGGTGGTGCTCCAGTGCTCCATCGCCGCTTCGATGTCGCGGACGACATAGCCGTTTTGCCTGATCTCTCCAAAAATTCTGCTCATGTCCTTCCTGTCCCAGCTTCGCGTTCTAGCCTGTGCCGGGTTCGGGGCCCACGGTTCGTTTAGTTGTTTGATCGCGCCCATGGGCTACGCCTACGGGTCGCGCTCTTGTGGGGAACGCCGGCCTCGCATCACGGCGGCGCCAGTAGCGCCAATGGCGTTGGTCCACGCCGGCCTGCTATTCACGCGCTCCCAACCACCGCTCTGTATCGATGGCGGCGGCGCAGCCGCTACCTGCGGCCGTTACGGCTTGGCGGTAGATCTTGTCTTGAACATCGCCACAAGCGAAGACCCCTTTCACGCTGGTGAAGGAACGCCCCGGCTCGGTGACGATGTAGCCGGACTCGTCAAGCTCGAGTTTGCCGCGAAACAGTTCGGTGTTGGGAACGTGGCCGATAGCCATGAAGATGCCGTCACAGTCGATTTCGAAGGTCTCGCCGTTGCGCGGATCTTTCAAGGTCACTCCGCTTACCCCTCCGGCGGCCGGGTCGCCATGGATTTCTTCCACTGTGCGGTTGAGCAGGAAGTCGATCTTGTCGTTGGCCTGTGCGCGCTCGTACATTATCTTCGAAGCGCGAAAACCTTCGCGGCGGTGAACTATACTGACTGAGCTGGCGAACTTGGTGAGGAAGTCGGCTTCTTCCATGGCCGAGTCGCCGCCGCCGACCACCAGCACTTTCTTGTCTTTGAAGAAGAAGCCGTCGCAGGTCGCGCAAGCCGAGACCCCGTGCCCCATCAGCCGCGATTCCGATTCCAGGCCCAGCAGCCGCGCGGTGGCGCCGGTGGCTATGATGAGCGCATCGCAAGTGAGGGTGCCGTCCTCGCTCTCCAGGCTGAACGGAGAACTCGACAGATCTACCGCGCCGACCGTGCCGCGCACGAAGCGGGTCCCAAAGCGTTCGGCTTGCCGCCGCAAGTCATTCATCATGTCGGGACCCTGTACGCCGTCGGGATAGCCCGGGAAGTTTTCTACTTCGGTGGTGATGGTGAGTTGCCCGCCGGGCTCGCTGCCTTCAACCACTAGCGGTTCGAGCGCGGCGCGTGCGGTGTAGAGTGCGGCAGTAAGGCCCGCGGGACCGGATCCCAAGACGATGACTCGGTGGTGTTGAGCTGGCATTGTAGGGTAATAGGAACTTCATGGTAGTCATGCAAGCTGCCGTTGCGCGTTGGCGAAGAGGCCGCTGTCGCTGCCCCCGGTGTTTCGTAAATTGGAGTGAAAATGGCTGAGCTTACTCATCTTGATGAAAAAGGGCGCGCCCGCATGGTCGATGTTTCGGACAAGGAGATAACCGAGCGCCGGGCAGTTGCCCGGGGTCGGCTCTTGACCACTGCCGGTACTTTGCAGCGCATCGTCGACGGCGACCTTCCCAAAGGCGATGTTCTGGCGGTGGCGCGTACTGCCGGGATCATGGCGGCCAAACGGACCTCGTCGCTCATCCCGCTGTGCCATCCCTTGCCGCTGACGTCGGTAGAAGTGCTGTTTGATGCACAGGGTGAGGATGTCCTGGAAATAGAGGCGCGCGTCCGCGTCAGCGACCGCACCGGCGCCGAGATGGAAGCCCTGACTGCGGTGGCCGTTGCCGGCCTGACCGTTTACGACATGTGCAAGGCGGTGGACCGGTCGATGACTCTGAGTGACGTGCGCCTAGTAGAGAAAAGCGGCGGCCGCAGTGGCCATTTCGTGAGTGATTGAAAAACGGGGACGGGTAGAAAACGGGGACGGGGATAATTTCCCGGGGGAACGCAACGACAAAAAGCGCGGTCACGCCGGCTGCCCAGGAAGATATCGATTGACGTCCTTAGCCCGAATTATTAGTGAAACCTCGTCGCGAGAGTCGCAAGCGCCCGTGAGATCGGCCAGATAGGCACACGCGCAGCGATGAGGCCCGCAGGCGTACTAACACTACGCCGAGGGCCGAAAAGTGGTAAGCCGCGAGCCGGCGAGCGGCGAACTGGCCGAGATTGCGGGCGCTCGAGGCTCGTAGCAGAGGTTTCATGGATAATGCGGGTTAAGCTCGCCCAACCCCCCTGTTCACCGCGAAAGCATGAGGGCGAGTTGCAACCACGCCACAAAAGGCGTGGAGGTGAATCGACGATGGAGCAGTCTCCAAAGAATCAGGCGGTTGCCGCGATGCAGTCGCCGGGCGAACGCGGCGGCTTCACCGACCGGTAGAGTTCAGCCGCCGCCAAGGGCTCGCGTAAATGGCTGGAATCCGACCCTTCCAGCGCGTAGGCTGGTGCAGATGAGCTGGAACGGATGAGACGGTGCGGTGAGAATATAGCGAAGTATCTGCAGCAAGAGCTTCCGGGCTTGATCGCCGTTTATATGTTTGGTTCTGCCGCCCGAGACGAGCTTTGTGCGACAAGCGATGTCGATATCGCAATTCTTCCCGAGGCGCCGCTCGAGCCGATGCGGCGTTTCGAGCTTCAAGAAGATCTGGCGCAGATAGTGGGGTGCGATGTCGACTTGATAGACCTGCTTTCGGTTTCAACGGTAATGCGTATGCAGGTGGTGCCGGATGGCTTGCTGCTGTTCGACAGTGATGCGGCGGCGCGTATTCGATTCGAGAATTACTGCTTCTCGTCCTATGCCAGGTTGAACGAGGAACGCCATGCCATTCTCGAAACGGTGAAAGCGGAGAAAAGAATTCATGGCGGATGACGTGCTGTTGGCCAAGGCCGCCATTATCGAGCGCTGTGTGTCGCGAGTGCGCGAGGAGTACGCCGGCGAGCGTGCCAATCTTAGCGACGATCAGACCAGGCAGGATGCCATTTTGCTCAATCTCCAGCGTGCCTGTGAGGCTTCAATAGATGCGGCCATGCACTTGCTTCGCACTCGGCGCCTCGGAGTACCCCAGCAGAGCAGAGAAGCGTTCGAGATGCTTGCCGATGCCGAGCTGATCGCCCCAGACCTTTCGAAGCGGATGATGCGGATGGTCGGATTCCGCAACATTGCGGCGCATGATTATCGCAAACTCGACATGGCCATCGTGGCTAGCATCATCGAGGACAGGCTCGACGATTTCCTGGAACTGTCGGCTGTCTTGATAGAGTTCGCGACTGAATCCGTCTAAGGGCCCGATCCGTCTAAGGGCGTCTAACCCGCATTATTCAGTGCGCCGTGGAAAGGCGCGTAACTTCAGTGGGTGAGAATCCCACCCGGCAACTGGTCGTTCCAGCCGGTAGCAATCGAGGCGGCGGTGGAGGTAACGAAGCCGTCGAAGCCCTCGGTGTAGAG
>JAJRWY010000060.1 GCA_024276575.1 Candidatus Binatota bacterium | reverse complement strand
TAAGGACGCGAGTGCGCGAATTTCCATCAGGGCCAGGAGGCTTCGCGCCCCCGTAAACAGGCCGGATATATGTGAGCAACCGACTTTCGATGCTTCCCTTACTCGACCCTCGCAATGCGGGGCGGACCATATATGACCCCCTCGGCTGGTCCCACTACGGCTTCGCTGCGGATGCTGGGGTCTAGGTATTTCTCTGCTACGCGTTTTACGTCTTCGATGGTGACCGCGCGGATCTGCTCTGCATATTTGCGGTCTTCGAGGTAGCCGAGTCCGTACAACTCGTTGAAGGCCATGGTATCGGCGATGGCACCGTTGGTCTGCATGCTGATCTCGTGGCTGCCGATCAAGAAGCGCTGGGCCCTTTGTAGCTCGCTGCTGCTTACCTCTTTCTTCCTGACCTTGTCGAGCTGCTCGAGTAGCCCGGCCAGCGCCTTCTCTTCGTTGTCCGGATCGGTGGCGATGTAGGCACCGAACAGTCCCGGCGCCAGGCCTTCGCTGGAAAAAGCGGTGACCGTGTAGGCTAAAGCTTGCTGGTCGCGCAGTTCGTAGAAGAGTCTGCCGCCTTGGCGCGCGAGTACGGTTTCGAGCACCGAGAGCGCATGGCGGTCATCGTTTTTCAGATCCACACCGGGGAAGCCCACGACGATGTGGGTTTGATGGCGGTCGCTGTCAAGGCGCGCGCGCCGCACCGAGTCGGGACGTGCGGCAGGCGGCGGCATCTTGAAGCCGTGGCCGTCGTCGCGCAGGCCGTGGAGTGCATGCGCCAGCTTGGCCTTTACGGTGCTGCTGTCGACGTCACCGACTACGGTTATTACCAGTGTCGAGGGATCGAGTACGTCTTGGTAGAAAGCCGCGAGGTCATCGGCGCTGAGCGACTCGATGCTGCTCTCGGTTCCCAGCGTGGTCATGCCGTAGGGGTGGTCGGGGTAGGCGGTTTCCCACAACAGGTCGAAAGCTCGGTGTGCGCTATCGTCTTCGCGGTTCTTGATCGCCAGCAACAACTCGCGCCGGGACTTCTCCACGTCTTCTTCGCGGAAGGCGGGGCGCAGCAACACCTCGAGTATGAGGTTGAGTCCTTCGTCGAAATGTTCGGACAGGAAGCCGCCGGCTACACCGATCGAGTTGCGCCCGGAGAAGCCGTTGATCTGCCCGGCCAGCGATTCGATGGCCCGCGCCAGTTCTTCGTGGCTGCGTTGTTCGGTGCCGCGTGTGAGCACGTCGGCGGTGAAGTTGGAGATGCCGTTGTTGTCGCGCGTCTCGGCTAGGAGCCCGCCGAGCATGGTTGCGCGTACCGAGAACAGTGGCACCTCGTGATGCTCTTGCACGATGACGCGGACCCCGTTGGGGAGTTCCATCAACAGCGGTTCGGTAGGGGGCGGCACGGCCTCGGCAGTTGCCATACCGCCGCTTGCATCACCGCCGGCCGGGGCCGCGCTCGAGGCTTGCGAAGTCGCGGCTTGCGCGCCGGCAGCAGCGGCTGTATTTCCATCGGCAAGTGCTACCGCCTGGCCAGCGCCCGTATCCTTGTCGGCAAGTGCTACCGCCGCGTGCTTAGCCTCCGCGGTCTCGTCTTCGATGTCCGCGGCCATTTGGCTAGCGTCCGAGGTCCGATCTCCCAGGTCCACCGCCGCGTGCTTAGCCCCGGCGCTTCCATTCTCGAGCGCTGCTTGCGTGCCGGTTGCCGCTTCGTCCTCCAGCATCGCTGCCGCCTCGCGCACGGCTTCCAGGCTGAGCGTTCCGGGATGGTCTTCGGGCATCAGGCTGACCACCGACAGGCCTTGCGCACTGAAGTACTTGCGGGCCACGCGCTGCAGGTCTTCGACGGTGACGGATCGCAATTGCTTGATGTAGGTCTTGTCGTAGTCCGGGTCTTGGTGAACGACCACGAAGTATCCGAGTTCGCGGGCTTGGCCCTGCACGGTCTGGCGGCGGTAAACGAAATCGCTCTCCAGATTGGCGCGCGCCATCTCGAGTTCTTCGCCACTTACCGGCTCCTTGCGTACCTTGGCGATCTCGTCGAGGAAAGCTTCGAGCACGCGGCCCTCGTCGCCGGCTTCCAAGGACGCGGTGAACAAGAACATTCCGGGATCCGGCGGCGTGTAGGCCGAGCAGCTCGCGCTACTGGCAATCTGTCCTGCTACCAGGCGGCGGTAGAGCCGTGAGCTTTCGCCGGCACCCAGCACGTTTGAGAGCAAGTCGAGTGCGGGTACGTCTTCATGGTCGGCTGCCGGGATGTGGAACCCCAGGGCCATGTGGGCTTCCTTGACGTCCATGGCGATGGCTTCGAAGCGTGTCTCGGCTTGCGGGCCTTCGGCCTTGCGCTGCGGGCGTTCGGGCTCGCGCGCTGCGAAGTCTCCGAACAAATCCTCGATCTGCGCCTTTACCTTTTCGCTGTCGACGTCGCCGACCACGATCACGGTCATGTTGCTCGGCGTGTAGAAGCGCCGGTAGAAGTCCAGCACCTTTTCGCGAGTGAGACCGGCGATGGATTCCTCGGTGCCGATTACCGGTCGCTTGTAGGGGTGGTCACTGTAGGCGGTCGCGAACAGGGCGTGAAAGAGGCGGTTGCCCGGCGAGTCGCGCCCGCGCTTCCATTCTTCGGCCACCACTGCGAGTTCTTTGTCGAGTTCGGCGGGGTCGAAAGTCGAATTGCGCACGGCATCGGCCAGGATGTCGAGGCCTTCTTCGGCAAAGCGCGATGCGAGCACTACATGGTAGACGGTCTGGTCCCAGGAGGTCCACGCATTGATACGCCCACCGGCCGACTCGACTGCGCTCGCGATCTCTCCAACGCCGCGTTTCTTGGTCCCCTTGAACAACATGTGCTCGTGAACGTGGGCGACCCCGGCTTCGATGTCGTCTTCGTCGGCTCCGCCGGCCTGCACCCAGATCTGTTCGGCTACTACCGGGGCGAAGTGGTCTTCACGGATGACTACGCGAAGGCCGTTGCTCAGAGAGTAGATCGTGGTTTGCCGGTCGGTTCCGTGGCTAGGGCCCTCTACGGCCGCCGCTGGGGCGGGAAGTGTCGTCATTTGGCTACATCCAGGTTGAAGGGCGGCTACGAAAAGCGCCGACAGTGCGGTCAGTACCGCGACGCGTGGGGAGAGATTTAGGGTTGTCATGATTGTCGACCTAGTTTGCTGGGCCGGCCCCGAGTGTCAAGCCGCGCTGCGCGTCGTGTTTCGCATCGTTGACAGGACCCGGAGATGGCTTAACCTGCGGTTGCTTGCCGAATCTTGACGGTGGGAGAGGCGTTTGACGGGGTTTTGGGCGGCCTGGATCTAATTTTCGCTTGCATACTGCTGTACGCGGCTTTTCGTGGCTACTCGCGCGGTTTCTTGCGCACGGTAATGCGTATGGCTTCGCCGGTTATCGGGGCGATGGCGGGGCTGCGCTTGGCGGTGCCACTGGGCGTGGTGCTCGCCGACTACATTTCCTTGCCGGACTTCATGAGCGGCTGGGTGGGTGTTCCCTCCGCCTTTCGTGTCGAAGGCTACGCCGAGCAGCCCGACGGCCTGCTTGCGATCCTTGCTTTCTTTCTGGTCTTTGTCGCCTCGAATATTCTTCTACGCATAGGGGGCCGTATTCTCTCGGCGTCTTTGGGCCTCGGCGACTCGCTCAGTAACAACTTGCTCGGGGCAGCGGTTAGCTGCTTAGCAGCGGCCTTGTTCCTGGGAATGGGCATCGCCATGGTTCAAGCGACGGCGGCGGCCGAGGTCGACAGGGAAGACAGTTCCGCCGCTGCGGTGCTGAGCGACAAAGGTTTCTCGTTAGTGCGGCGCATGGACCAGCGTTTGCAATCGACGACCTTGGGGCCGGGTCTGGGCCGCTTTGCCGGCTACTTCTTGTCGGCTGCACTGGAGTTGAGGCAGGCGACGTCGTTGCCGGGCCAAGACGGCCGCGATGGCCACGACGGCACGGGCAGCCAAAACGGCACGGGTGGCCAAAACGGCAAGGGCGGCCGAGACGGTCAAGCATTGTGAAGCCGCTACGATGATTGCCGACGACAAAATCTCGGAAATACGTGATGCCGCGCGGGTCTCCGATTTCGTTTCCCCCTACGTAGATCTCAAGCGTAAAGGCCGCAGCCTGATGGGGCTTTGCCCTTTTCATTCGGAGAAGACTCCTTCCTTCTCGGTCAATGACGAGGACGGTTTCTTCCATTGTTTCGGTTGCGGAGCCGGCGGCAATGTCTTCAAGTTCGTGATGCTCAGCGAGAGCATGAGTTTCCCTGAGGCGGTGCGCAAAGTAGGCGCCCACTACGGGATAGAGGTCCCCGACAGCGGTGGCCGTGCGGCTTCTTCGTCGCGTAGCGGCCTTTACGAGGTCGCGGAGGCAGCGGCGCGTTACTTCCGTTTGTGCCTGGACAAGGCTCCGGTGGGTGAGCAAGTGCGTGCCTATCTCGAGCGCCGCGGGATCTCCGAGGAGGCCTCCGCGGCTTTCTTTCTTGGCGCTGCCCCGACCTCGGGCGATGGTCTCAGCCGCTGGTTACAGCGTGAAGGGATCTCGCTGGAACACGCTGAGAAACTAGGCCTAGTCGGGCGGCGCGGAGGCGGGAGCTACGACAAGTTTCGCGGGCGCCTGATGTTCCCGATCCGCGACGTTCAGGGCCGCACCGTCGGTTTCGGTGCCCGCCTGGTCGGCGACGGCGACGGCGACGGCCCGAAATACCTCAACACTCCCGACTCCGACGCCTATCACAAGAGCCGTGTTTTATATGGGCTTTTCGAAGCCAGGCGCGCTCGTCGCGGTGGCGGTGCCGGGGGCCCGGCCTCCGGACTCAGTGCCGGGCGCATGCCGGAGTTGGTGCTGGTGGAAGGGTATATGGATGTGATTGCCATGCAGCAGGTGGGCATGGCCCACACGGTGGCGACTTGCGGTACCGCTCTCAGTAGTGAGCAGGTGCTACTTATGAAGCGTTACGCCGAAGACGTGTTCACGCTTTTCGACGGCGATGCTGCCGGGCGGGCGGCGGCGGCGCGCAGTTTTGCCGTTTTCGTGCAGGCGGGTATGTGGCCCAAAGGCGTGACCCTGCCCGATGGCGAGGACCCCGACACGATCGCGCGCAAGGGCGGCGCTGCGGCTTTGCGGAAGCTGCTGGCTTCGGCTGTGCCTTTGGCCGAGGCCTATGTGAAACATTTGTCGCAACGCTCGCCTGCGGGTGCCGGTGGTGCGGCCCGCGTGGGTGGCGAACTCTCGAAGCTGCTGGCGCGGGTGTCCGATCCTTTCGAACGCGATGTTTTGCTGAAGAAGGCGGCCTTGTGGACCGGCCTGTCCGAAGATGTCCTGCGCCGCGGGGCGCGTGAGCAGCAAGCTTCGGCCCGGCGTGGCAGGGAGGCGCGAAGCTCCGCTCCGCCGCCCGCCGGTATGCCTCCGGCGCCTCCGCCAATCGGTATGCCTGCGGCCTCGGCGGAGACGCGGTCGTTGCAAGCGGCGCCGAGTTCGGAGGAACTTCTGTTCAGCTTGTTGCTGGTGGCCCCTTCCGGCATTGCTCGTGTCGCCGAGAAAGCTATTGTGGAATCATTGGAGATCGAGCCATGGGCCACGGCTTTGCGCGGCTTGATCGATGCCGATGCTTCGGGGGCCTCGCTCGGTGTTGCGGAAGCTCTCGAGTCATTGCCTGAAGCCTTTCGCGACCGTGTCGCCTCGCGCCTGATGGGGGACATGTTTAGCGAGGCCGACACGCGCAGGCAGGTCCTGGACGACTGCACTGCCAAGCTCGAGCGCCGCCGCCGTCGCAAGGAGAAGGCCATAATGCTCGCGGAACTCCGGCGCCAAGAGGAACTGGGCCTGGAAACGGAGACCCCTGGAACGGAAGAAGCTGGAACCGGGGAAGCTGGAAAGGAAGAAGCCGCCGGAACGAAAGAAGCGGAAACCGGGGAAGCTGGAACGAAAGAAGCCGCTGGAGCGGAAGAAGCTGGAACCGGGGAAGCTGGAAAGGAAGAAGCCGCCGGAACGAAGGAAGCGGAAACCGGGGAAGCTGGAACGAAAGAAGCCGCCGGAGCGAAAGAAGCGGAAACCGGGGAAGCTGGAAAGGAAGAAGCTGCTGGAGCGGAAGAAGCGGAAAC
>JAJRWY010000059.1 GCA_024276575.1 Candidatus Binatota bacterium | reverse complement strand
TCGTCGGCGGAGTTCGTTTCCGGGGAAGCGCGATCGGGCGTGGAAAGAGTCTAATCTTCCAGCCGTTTGGGCGGATGGCAAGCGCATGTCTCCAGTCGGTACGCCATAGGGCAACCTCAGCTGACCAATCGGAACCCAGAGTAGGTACCGTAGTCCAGTGATGTGCCCCAACCGATAACAATCCGGCCACCAGCAGGCATCCGAGCGCGGTACGAAATCGCGCGAGCGCTCGCGTCTCAAATCGCACGCTGCTGAGTACTAGAAGAGCGATAATCGCCGTTGGTGCATAAAAGTAGCGGGGCGACATCCCGGGTTTGATGAAAACCAATCTTTCCGGGTCCGAACCAGTCGCGCCCAACACACTGACGGTCACCAGAACTACATATGCGCCGGCAAGCGACCATCGTTCACGAGCCGCTCCCGATCCCAGGGCTAGGAAGGCGACGACAGCCGCCTGCAAGCCTAGGCTGGCGAGCCCCACTCCAAACCAGGTCGAGCTTCCCTGGTAGTAGGCACGTTCTAACATGCCGATAGCGCTACGAGTGGCGTCCATCCCGAAGAACGGAAAGATCATTGTCCGTATTCCGGAGATCGAGGTCAGAGTCGTGAGATCCAATCCGTCCATGCGTTCGATCACATTTGACGGACCGCTTGCGTTGAGCATCATCGCGACCTGCACACCTGCACACAGGGCCAGCAGTCCGGCTTGTATCAAGCGCTCACGATCTCGCCCGGACCAGCCCATCCATACAAAGAGCGGGGTAAGGGAAGCCGCTGCGGGGCCGGTCAGGCCAGCCACGACCAGTACCATGCGCATCACGATCCGGCGCGCACGGCTAGCACAGGCCGTCGGCTCGAGCAGAACCAAGGCCGCCGCCAACGATAGATGGAACTGGCTAGTAATTGTATTGAACCAAATTTCATCCGTTCGCGCCGCCAACAACACAATCGCAACGGCCAGCACTCTACGGACAGGGGACTCGAAAAGGACCGCGCGACCATACACCAGTAGCGCGAGCACCGAGACCTGAACGGCAGCGGCAACGACAACCGCCACCACTGGCGCGTATTCGAGCGGCGCCATGGTCGCCATGGCCGTGGCGAAATTCGGTACGAGCGAAAAATACCCTTGGTGCGGCGCCCCTATGGCTGCCCAAACACCATGGTGCCATGCGTACTGGAAGTACACACGTCCTTCCTCAGCCCAGAAACCAACATCCCCACCAAACATTGCAGGAACGCGGAGAACAACCACCACTGCGGCCAGCCCCAGCAATAATGCTCGCAGAACCGTGCTGCTCCGCGCTATCACCCGATCACGAGTTTGCAGCGGCCGGTAGCTGAGCGGACATCCGCCCGCCGGGAGACCAGCTACAGCAACCATCTAGCAACGAGGCTAGCCGGGCGTGATTCAGCGACTGTCCCTCCCAAAACTTCATACGCATCGGGATCATCACTGTATCGCCGCCCTGTGGGAAGGCTCGCGCCGGCGGTAGGCCGAGCGGTATGCCGCCAGCAGTGGAAACTCGCCGCGCGTTGATTCCTCGAACACACGTGGTCCATTCGTGATGGGAAGTAATCCGCATAGGTCATTCTCATTTTTGCACTGAGGGTTGTTGTAGCGTCGCCACAAGCGCAACTCAGCCCAAAAGTTCTGTTACCTATGGCGACGTTCAGCCACAGTAGTGCAACGCCAGCTAATACTGTGCCCGAGGGGGGCAAGTCGCAGGCGCCACGGCCTTACGATATCCATGACCTATGCGAACGCGCCGACCATCCTCATCTCTCTGTCGCACGATGCCACCGAACTCTTTGCAGGGCCTCTAGCCAGCGTTACTCATGAAACATCTACTGCGAGCCTCAAATCGCCCGCAATCTCACCCCGTTCGCCGCTCCCTGGTTCGTGACTAACCGCTGATGAAAGAGACACGCGGCCCCGGTTCCAGCTCTAGGCGCTTTACTGCGTCCATGATCTCGCCGTTGATCGTAAAAGCCTGGGCTTGCTCGAACTCGATGCTCACATGCTGGGCCATGTTGTCGTACATGCTGGGAAGACCGGACGGGAATCCTCTGAAGAACCTCCACAGCCTGGCCAGCAAGCGGCCCGGACGGCTGCAACCGGCCAGCAAGTGAAAGTATCCGCGCTTGCGGCCGCTCAGATAAAACGGCTTCACTCCCAGGCCTATGTAGGCGACCGAACTGGCCAGGATCAGCGTAAAGCCGCGGAAAGGAACTCGCTCGCCGTCACAAACGATGTCGGCAGCCACCGTCGGCACCACCGCCTTTATCAACGAAGTGCCAAAGAGGTTGGAGAAAAACAGCATAACCAGCAGCCCGAAAGCGCTGAGCGGACCCGGTTTGCGGCCGCTGTAGTAGAGTTTGAGGAAATTCGTGACCAGCGCCGCTCCGATAATATAGCCGTAGTACTCGCCATTGACACAAATCAGCTCACGTTCGGTAATCTCGTGGGTACGCCCGTAGCGATAGTCCTTGACTACATGGGCAAGCATCGACTCGGCACGCTTGCGCCGGGCCCCTATGCTGCGCGAGAGATTGTTGATGGTGCCGGCCCTCAGCGGCAGCAGCAAGGGCATAGAGTCCGCGCCCCAGATCTCGATCGTCCGCGATACTGCGTGAAAAAAGCTGCCATCGCCGCCGCAGACGGCCAGAATGTCGATCTCGCGCTGCTTGAAATCTTTCAGGGCAGCTTCGAGTTCGCGCAGGTCGCGGGTCGCCTCTACGAAGCCCTCAGCGCCGACGATGTCGCGAAAGCGATGCGCACGCCGTGGCCGGCGGCGATTGCCTGCCGCGTTGACGTTGATGATGACCCCGATTCCGGCCATCGCTCAATCGCCGCCGCCGCTTTCTCGCGGATCCGCTCGTGGGCCGGCAAGCGCTGCGCCGTCTTCTCGCGTAGCGAACTGCCCGCTCGCCGCCGTAGCGCCGCGTTCCGACGCGGCCGGGAGCCCACCCGTATCCGTATCCGCACCGCCGCGCTGCCGGGCGGCGAGTTGCCCGCAGGCTGCCGCTATGTCCCTGCCGCGGCTCTTTCTTACCGTAGTGTGAATTCCGGCCGCCAACAGCCGTTGCTGGAAGGCCTCGACACGATCGGGCGGTGAGCAGCGAAAGCCGCAACCCTCGAAAGAATTGAAGGGGATGAGATTGAGCTTCACCCGCAACCCCTTGAACAACTCGACCAGCTCATGCACATCACGTTGCGCATCGTTTACTCCGTCAAGCATCGTATATTCGAAGCTGACCCGCTTGCGGCGCGGAAGTTCCAGGCGCCGGCACGCAGCGATCAACTCCGAGAGCGGGTAGCGCTTATTTATAGGAAGCAGCCGGTCGCGCAGTTCGTCGCGCGCCGCGCTGAGCGAAACCGCAATGTTGACGCTGCTCTCCTTGGCCAGACGCTCCAACTGCGGCACCAAGCCGGCGGTCGACACGGTGATCCGGCGCGGCGATATACCCAAGCCCCAACGCGCAGTCATGATCTCCAGCGCCCGCATCAGCCGATCGTAGTTAGCCAGCGGCTCTCCCATACCCATGAATACGTAGTTGCTGAGCGGTTGCGGGCGGGCCGCCTCGCGGCCGATCATCACCTGGGCGATTATCTCGAAGGGCTCCAAGTTGCGGGCTAGGCCCAAACGCCCGGTTGCACAGAAGGCGCAATCCAGCGCGCATCCGACCTGCGAAGAGATGCACAGGGTAAGACGCTCTTCGCGCGGAATCACCACCGACTCGACGACGCGGGCGTCGCCGAGTTCGACCAGCATCTTTACGGTGCCATCGCGTGAATCGCTGCGCCCGCGCAACAACGGCAAGCTGCAGTCAAAGTCTTCAGCCAGTGCACTGCGAAAATCGGCCGGCAGGTTGTGCATCTGCACCAACGGCAGCGGCGGGCGGTTATAAAGCCAACCCGCCAACTGTGAAGCGCGATAGGGCTTGAATCCGCGGCGCTGAACCCACTCGTCAATCTCAGCGAGCGTAAGGGAGCGCAGATTTACACGCGGCGCTTGCGAACGCGGACCGCGCCCGGGGATCTCTCCGCTACCTAGAGTGGAGTTCGAGGGAATTGAAGAAGTAGCCGATCTCAAAGCGGGCCGTCTCCGGCGCATCCGAGCCGTGGGTGGCGTTGCGCTCGATATTGGTGCCGAAACGCTGCCGCACCGTCCCCTCGGCCGCCTCTTCGGGATTGGTGGCGCCGAGCAGTTCGCGATGCCGGGCGATAGCGTTATCGCCTTCCAGCACCGACACTAGCACCGGCCCTTCCGACATGAAATCACAAAGGCTGCCGAAGAACGGGCGTTCTTTATGGACCTCATAGAAGCCCTCGGCCTGCTCTCGGGTCATGTGAATCATCTTGGCCGCAACTACCACCAAGCCACCCGCTTCGAAAGCAGCGAGGATCTCGCCGACCGCGTTCTTGGCAACCGCATCGGGCTTGATGATGGACAGGGTTCTTTCAATCATTCTGACAAGTCTCCTTGAATCTCTTCACCGTGGCTCCACGATTCTCGCCGGCGGCCTCGCTGGCCGGCCTCGCTCAACAACGTGGCCAGGCAACCTTAGCGGCCGGCCCCGCTGAGCAGCCCTGCTAAGCAATGGCGTGGCAAGACGCGGCACCCTCGACGCTGGCCGGCGTAGCCCGGCGAGCAGCCAGCCCAGTCAGCTAGCCCGCATTATTCATGAAACCTCTGCTACGAGCCTCAATCGCCCGCAATCTCGGCCCGTGCTCGCTTTTCGGCCCTCGACGTACTGTTAGTACGCCTGCGGGCCTCATCGCTGCGCTTGGGCCGATCTCACGGGCGC
>JAJRWY010000058.1 GCA_024276575.1 Candidatus Binatota bacterium | reverse complement strand
TTTCGGGTTGAGGAAACGCATAAAAACGGTGCAGCCTTTGTTCACGTCGGTATTTGCGAATCGGGAACCCTGGCCGTGGGAGAGGCGGCACGAGCCGAAGTCGATGCGGCGGATCGAGCGGCGATCGCGCTCAATCACTCGGCTACGCACCTGATGCATGCGGCGCTCAGGCAGGTACTGGGCAGCCACGTCAGCCAGAAAGGCTCACTGGTGGCGCCCGATCGGCTGCGGTTCGATTTCTCGCACTACGAGCCGGTCACGCCGAGCCAGTTGCAGGCCATCGAGCGTCTGGTCAATCAGCAGATTCGGGCCAATGTCAGCGCTGAAACGAAAGTCATGAGCTACGACGAGGCTGTGGACAGCGGGGCGGTTGCCTTGTTCGGTGAGAAATATGGCGACCGGGTACGCGTGCTTCGCCTCGGGGATTTTTCGGTGGAACTGTGCGGTGGCACCCATGTAACCCGCACCGGTGACATTGGCTTGTTCAGGATCTGTTCCGAGTCGGGAGTAGCCGCAGGCATTCGCCGAATCGAGGCTGTGACCGGTCAGGCTGCGCTGGACCGGATCGCAGCGACAGAAGCCGATGCTGAAGCCCGGATTCAGCAGGCGCTGGAGAAAAACAAGGCGCTGGACAAAGAGCTGCACAGGCTCAAATCGAAGCTGGCCGGGTCTGCCGGCCACGACCTGGCTGCCGGTGCGCAGAGTATCGAAGGCATTCAGGTATTGGCCAGCCGGCTCGAAGACGGGGTCGATGCCAGGAGTTTGCGGGATGCGGTCGACCGGCTCAAAGACCGGCTCGGGACAGCCGCTGTGTTGCTGGCCTCGGTGACCGAGGACGGAAAAATCCGGCTGGCCGCCGGTGTGACCAAAGACGCGGTCGACCGGATCAGGGCCGGGGACCTGGTCAACAGCGTTGCGACACAGGTCGGCGGCAAGGGGGGCGGGCGACCCGACTTTGCCCAGGCCGGCGGATCGGATCCCGCCGCGCTCGATGCGGCCCTTGCCGGTGTACCTGCATGGATTGCTGAATCCCTCAGGTGACCGACAGGTGGATAGTTATTCAATCAATCGTGGGGTATGATCGTTAAAGTTCGCTGTTAAAACAACAAGAAGCAAGACGGGGAGGGAATTCCATGCTTATCCTGACCAGGAAAGTCGGCGAAACGGTCGTAATCGGCAATGATGTAGACGTCACCGTGCTCGGTGTGAAAGGCAACCAGGTCCGTATCGGTGTCAAGGCACCCAGGGAGATCGCGGTACACAGGGAAGAAATCTACGAGCGGATCTGTCATGAAAAACAAAATGGCTCCGTGAATACAGATTTCCCATCGCCTACCGGCAAATAGCATTTTGTCCTGAGCACAATTCAGGTATCGTATTGCGCCTTCGATTGAAGGTTCGGCAACCCGTGGTTCTATCGGAAACCGAGTTGTACGGAGAGGTGGCTGAGTGGTCGAAAGCGCTCCCCTGCTAAGGGAGTAAGGGTTAAAAGCCCTTCGAGGGTTCGAATCCCTCCCTCTCCGCCAATAAATCAATGACTTAGATCCGAAACATTTTTCTGTCCATCGGTTCGTGCTGCCGTCTTTTAGGTGGCCTAAAAAGCCTAATTCTACTAGCATGGGGCATGATTTGGCCGTACCAATTGGACAGCGGTGATCGAGATGCGTTTCACGATTGTTCGAGTGTGGCAACGATGGCTCGCCGGATTCAAGCCAGGGGAACGTTAGATGGTTGAAGACCGATGGCTCTCGGTCGACGAGATCGCCCTATACCTCGGGATCAAGCGGGACACGGTGTACAAATGGATCGACCGCAAGCAATTGCCGGCACACAAGGTAGGTCGGCTCTGGAAATTCCGAAAGGATGAGGTCGACCAGTGGGTTCGCGGCTCTGGTAATGGCCACCCTAGTGACGGTGGGTAGGAACTTAAACTGCCTCAACCGGGCAGGCTTTCGGTTGGTGACGGGTGATCAGACCGGAGTCATGATGCCAAACGTTTTCGAAAAAGGTTTCGTGTTGGTAACCGCACTTGCGGTGGGGCATGGAGCGCTGCAGCCTCACCGCACTGCGAGCGCGGAGGTCGAAGATGGACGTCTTTGATCTCAGAGATCGCCTGGTCGCGGACTATCAAAGTTACACCCGCAGTTTCATCAAGATCCGAGATCGACGGATCAATGATTTCGTTGACAATATTCTCAATAGAGAAGGGTTCTGGCCTGAGCCACTACTCCAGCTGAATCCGACATTTCAACCGGGCGGAACGATCGATGAGCTCGTTGACCAAGGTGTGCTTCATAAGGAGTGTGCCCGCATCTTTCGAATCGATAAGTCTGATACCGATCACCTCGGGCAACAACTGCTGCTTCACTAGCACCAGCGCGAAGCGATATTAAAAGCCAGGGAGAGAAAATCCTATGTACTGACGAGTGGCACAGGGTCTGGCAAGAGTCTCGCCTACATTGTGCCGATCGTCGACCATGTGCTCCGCACCGGTTCTGGTGGAGGGATTAAGGCAATCATTGTTTACCCGATGAATGCCCTTGCTAATAGTCAGGACGAGGAGCTGAAGAAGTTTCTTGAGAAAGGCTATCCGGAAGGCAAATCGCCTGTCCGGTTCGCGCGATATACGGGTCAGGAAAGGGGAGAGGCGCGAGAAGCGATTAGGAGTAACCCACCGGATATCCTCCTCACCAATTACATAATGCTCGAGCTGTTGCTTACGCGTACTGAAGATCGCGAATTGGTCCGTGGCGCGCAGGGGCTTCAGTTCCTGGTCTTTGATGAACTCCACACTTATCGTGGTCGCCAAGGCGCAGACGTAGCGTTGCTTATTCGCCGTTGTCGGGAGGCTTTCGGTGGCCACGCCATCACTTGTGTCGGAACCTCTGCGACGATGGCTAGCGGCGGGAGCAGCGACGAACAAACGCGTGAAGTGGCTAACGTCGCGCAGTCTTTGTTCGGTGTCGACTTCTCGCCGAATCAAGTGATCGGAGAAACGCTGCAGCGTGCGACTCCAGAGGTCGATATTTCCGAAGCGGGTGTGATAAACGCCCTGCGGGCAGCCATCACCTCAGAGCAAGAGCCCCCGTTCGATTACGAGACATTTCGGAATCATCCGCTGGCATCGTGGATCGAATCGACCTTCGGAGTACGCGAGGAGAAGGGAAGCGGGAATCTGCTCAGACAACTCCCAAGAAGGTTGCGAGGTGAGTACATCGATGGTCAGCAAAGTGCCGCAGAGGAATTGGCGAAGCTCACGGCAACTGACGCGAATCAATGCGCGTTAGTTCTAAAACGATGGCTGTTACGCGGATCGCACTTGCGACGCAGCGAATCCAGTCGCTTTCCTATCTTCGCTTTCAGGCTCCACCAGTTTTTTACGCGCGGCGATACTGTTTGGGCATCAATCGAGAGTGAAGCGCAGCGCCATCTGGAAATCACGAAAAAGGCTGCAAAACCCGGTGAACCCGACAAGCCACTCTATCCACTGGTGTTCTGCCGTCATTGCGGAACCGCTTACTACCGAGTCCGCGTCCTGGAGGACGAGCATGGCGCGGTCTTGTTCCCGCGCGAGGATCGTCGGGAAGAAGATGACGACGGTGGTACCGATGCCTATCTGTACATCTCCGAATCAGCACCGTGGCCGCGCGGAGACGGTCCAGCGCGACTTGCGCGACTGCCAGATTATTTGAAGGAGACAACGGCTCAAGGCATAGAACGTGTGCGGCCTGATGCTCGAAACGACGTCCCAGAGCCAGTCTTTGTCGATGCTGAAGGGCGGTTGGGCGCCGAGGGAAGCGGTATTGACGCAGCACTGATCCACAGGAATTTCCTGTTTTGCCTGGAGCCTTCGTGCGGCGTTGCCTATACGAAAAGTCAGCGATCAGAGCGCAACAAGCTGGCAACGCTTGGTGTCGACAACAGAAGCACGGCAACCACCATCCTCGCGGTGCGGTCACTAATCGAGCTGCAGGGCGATCGGGATCTTAAGCCCGAAGCGCGCAAGCTTCTCAGTTTTACCGACAATCGACAGGATGCCTCCCTTCAGGCCGGACACTTCAATGACTTCGTCCAAGTTGCTTTGTTGCGGTCCGCACTGCATCGAGCCACCGAACAGGCAAAGACGGAGGCGTTGCGTCACGGCGACCTATCACGCTCCGTCTTCGAGGCAATGGAGCTTGAGTTCGATGAGTATGCGGCGGATCCGGACGTGCGTGGCCCGGCGCGGCAGGCGACCCATGACGCACTGCGTCGAGTCATTGAGTACTTCCTTTACCGTGATCTCGAGCGTGGTTGGCGTGTAACGGCCCCAAACCTTGAAGACTGTGGATTGCTCCGATTCGAGTACGAAGGACTTGCGGGAGCGGAAGGTCTACTCGGCGAAGCAGAATTGTGGGAATCCGGTTTCTCAATTCGCGAGGGTCGGTCGGCCCAACGCTTTGTCGACGTGCCGTTGGCATTGCAGGTGGCCTCTGAAGAGATCCGCACGGATGTGATCCGAACGTTGCTCGATGTGATGCGGAGGTCTCTCGCTGTCAAAGTCGATGTGCTGGACCCGCAGAAGCAACACGACCTGGTCGAACAAACCAAGCCGAGACTGCTCGAGGGAACCGTCTGGTATCTCGAAGACGAGCGTGAGCTGACTAGAGCAGTGGTTGCCTTTCCGCGGCCACGTACCAGGCAGGACCGCGGCGGGCTTTTCGTTTCGTCTTACGGCGCTTACGGTCGATACGTGAAGCGAACCTTGGCACCGCACGTCCCGCAGGACCATGTACTTGGACGTGCCGAAATAGACGAAATTATTCGTTTCCTGCTCCTGGCCCTCAAGCGATATGGCATTGTCGAACAGGTACGGAGCGGTCGTGACAACGACGATCCCGGCTACCAGCTCAATGCTGACGCGCTGCGTTGGCTTCCGTCCGATGGCGAAGTTCGTCCCATCGACCGCACGCGCCTGCTGGAAGCAGGCGAGATTCCGCCCGAAGTGAACCGGTACTTCGTCGACTGCTATCGGCGGTTTGTGGATCTCAAGTGCGTTCTGGAAGCGCGGGAGCACACGGCGCAAGTGACTTCCGAGGATCGCGAGGAGCGAGAAGACCGTTTCCGTTCCGGCGACCTGCCTTTGCTCTTCTGCTCGCCCACAATGGAGCTGGGCGTCGACATCGCCCAGCTCAACCTGGTGAATCTCAGAAACGTGCCACCGACGCCCGCCAACTATGCACAGCGCAGCGGGCGCGCGGGACGCGGAGGACAGCCAGCGCTGGTTTTCACGTATTGCGCGGGGCGCAGTCCTCACGATCAGTATTTCTATCGTGAACCGACGCGAATGGTTGCAGGTGTAGTCGCTCCGCCACGCATTGATCTGAGAAACCGCGACCTTGTTCGATCGCACGTCTACGCAATCTGGATGGAAGTCGCCAAACCCGACTTGGGAAGAACGTTGACGAGCGTTCTGGAACTGACTCCTGCCGAGGGCAATCTCCCACTGGACGTTAAGGAGCCGCTATTGCGCGAGTTGCGCAACCCAATCCATCGGGCAGCCACGCGCACAAAAGCGGAGGTGTTGATTGAAGGGATCAAAGATCAACTGCAATCCGCTTCGTGGTTCCATGAGAATTGGTTGGAAGAGGTGCTTGATCAGGTCGAGCGCAGCTTCGATTCCGCGTGTGATCGCTGGCGAAGTCTTTACCGAGCGGCCATTCGTCAAAGGGAACTCCACCACACCATCATCGGCGACCACTCCCGGCCGGAAATCGAGCGCAATCATTCAAGAAGGCTCCGGGCTCAGGCAGAGAGCCAGATCCGTCTTCTTACGGAGGCGGAAGGGATCTATGAGGGTGATTTCTACTCCTACCGTTACTTCGCGACGGAAGGGTTTCTCCCCGGCTACAACTTTCCACGCCTGCCGCTTTCCGCTTACGTTCCGGGCAGACGCCAGCGCAGAGGGCGTGATGAGTTCGTATCGCGTCCGCGGTTCCTCGCGATCTCGGAGTTTGGCCCGCGAGCATTGGTTTACCATGAGGGATCGAGGTACCGAGTGTACAAGGTCAATCTCGACTTCGGTTCAGATGACATCGAGAGTACGCATGACCTACTGACGGCCACGATGAAGCGCTGCCCGAGCTGCGGGTATGCGCATCTGGAGCATGGCGCGAATAATCTCACCGAGGTTTGTGACCGATGCGGGGCCGCACTCGATGGCCCGTCGAGAATAGACCACCTCGTTCAGCTTCAGAATGTCAGTCTCAAGCTTGCTCAGCGGATCACTTGCGACGAGGAAGAACGGCAGCGATTCGGATATCGACTGGTGACTGCATATCGCTTCCCCGAAGTGGGCGGAAAACTGGACCGTAAAGATGCGGAAGTTGTCCGTGCCGATTCGGTCATGATGACTCTTAGCTACGGCGACGCGACGGACCTTTACCGCATTAATCTTGGCTGGACCAACCAACGTGGAAACCAACCACCAGGTTTCAATCTTGATCTGGAGCGGGGGTACTGGTCGCGCAACCAGGCTGACGAGGAAGATAAGGACGACGCCGCCAATGCAAGCCGGATACAGCGGGTAGTGCCGTACGTGAAGGACACCAAGAACGCGCTGGTGATGCGGTTCGAGCCACCGCGCTCGGGTCCCGAGATGGCAGGCCTTCAGGCTGCCTTCAAGCAGGCAATTCAGCAGCATTTTCAGCTTGAGCCCCGGGAGCTGTCGTGCGAACCGATGCCGACTCGCGATGATCGCCAGGAGATTCTCTTCTACGAGTCTTCGGAGGGCGGTGCCGGCGTACTCCGCCAGCTCGCCGAAGAACCCGCCGTGCTTCCGTTGCTCGCCAAGCGCGCCTTACAAATCTGCCACTACGACCCCGAGTCTTTAGAAGACTGTGCTGCTGATCGGTGTGGTAAGGCGTGCTACGAGTGTCTTCTCGATTACGGGAATCAGCCTGATCACAAGGACCTGGATCGGCGGCTGCTTCGGGATCTGCTTGCCGAGCTGGCTGACGCGGAGTGCAGACCGGCAGGGGGCGCCGGATCCCGTGGCAAGCGTCTCGTCGCGCTGCGCGGGCGATGTGACAGCAAGCTGGAACAACGGTGGCTCGATGTCCTGGAAGGGCTGGGCCTTCGCTTGCCCGGCGAAGCGCAGTACAAGATCCCCAACTATTACACGCAACCTGATTTTTTTTACACCGAGTCCAACGCCGCGATCTATGTCGACGGTCCGCCGCACGACGAGCCGGATCAGATTCGCAGCGACGAGGAAACCACGAAGGCGTTGATGGAGATGGGCTACATCGTGATTCGTTTTCATCACAAAGATGATTGGGCCGCCATCTTCCGGCGGCATCCGGATGTTTTTGGGGTGCCCAACCAATGAGCAACGCTGCACTGTCTAAACCCGGTACCCTCGTCCACACCCGAGGCAGGGAATGGGTCGTTCTACCGGATTCCACAGAAGAACTCCTGGTGCTTCGTCCGCTCGGCGGGCTCGATGAAGAAATCACCGGCGTGCTGCCGGCGGTGGAGCCGGTAGAGTCAGCAACGTTTCGTTTGCCTGTTAAGGAGGATGTGGGGGACTTCACATCGGGACAGCTCCTACGCGATGCGGCGCGTCTCTCGACGCGTTCGGCTGCTGGCCCCTTTCGGAGTTTTGGCCGTATCGCCGTCGAGCCCAGGCCGTATCAACTCGTCCCGTTGATGATGGCGTTGAAGCTGGATCCGGTCCGGATGCTCATCGCGGATGACGTGGGTATTGGCAAGACCATCGAGGCGAGTCTGATCGCTCGGGAGCTGCTCGACCGGGGCGAGATACGCCGTCTGGCCGTGCTTTGTCCGCCACATCTGGCGGAGCAATGGCAGCGCGAGCTGGCGGAGAAGTTTCACATCGATGCGGAACTGGTGCTTTCGAGCACCATTCAGCGTCTCGAACGCGATCTGCCGCTGGGGGTGTCGGTTTTCGAACGGCATCCCTTCACAGTGGTGTCTACTGATTTCATCAAGGCGCCGCGCCGCGCGGAGGATTTCGCACTCAAGTGCCCTGAATGCGTGATCGTCGACGAAGCTCATGGGTGCACACTTGCAGGCGGCGTGGGACGTGGCCGGCAGCAGCGTTACGAGCTTCTTCGCAGAGTGAGCGCAAATGCCGAACGCCACCTGATCCTCGTGACGGCAACGCCTCACAGTGGCAACGAAGAGGCCTTCCGTTCGCTGCTGAGTCTGCTTGACGACAGCTTCCTCAACCTTCCAACCGATCTGGATCGCGCCGGGCGCGAGGGTGTCCGCCGCAGGCTCGCGCGGCACCTTGTGCAGCGTCGACGTGCGGATATTCGCCACTACCTGGAAACAGACACGGCGTTTCCCGAACGCAGGGACAAGGAAGCGACCTACAGCTTTCATCCCGCATACCGGAGCCTCTTCGACGAGATCCTCGACTTCGCCCGTGAGTACGTATCCGGGGAGGATGGTGGACACCGCCGGCAGCGCGTTCGCTACTGGTCGGCACTCGCGCTGCTGCGTTGCGTGTCATCGAGCCCCGCTGCGGCTGCCGCCACGCTGCGCAGCCGCGCTGCCGTTGACCAGGCGGAAGACGAAGACATCGACGAAGTTGGCCGGCGCACTGTGCTTGATCACGGCGATGACGACGACACGGTCGCCCTGGACTTCAGCCCGGGCACTGCCACGGAGGGAAGCCGCGACTCCAGCCGGCGCAAGCTCCTCGAGTTCGCTCGCCGCGCCGAGGCACTTGATCCGGCGGATGATCACAAGCTCCAGGGTGCGGTCAAGGAAGTCAAGGGGCTGCTGAAGGATGGCTTCCATCCAGTGGTTTTCTGCCGCTTCGTCGATACCGCGGAGTACGTGGCGCGCCACCTGCGGGAAACACTGCCCGACAAGATCCGGGTTGAGTCGGTCACCGGCCTCCTGCCGCCTGCCGAGCGCGAGGCGCGTATCGAAACGCTGGTCGCCGAGGGCGGTCAGTTTGTCCTCGTATGCACCGACTGCCTGTCCGAGGGCATCAACCTGCAGGACCACTTCGACGCCGTCTTGCACTACGACCTGGCATGGAACCCGACGCGCCACGAACAACGTGAGGGACGGGTGGACCGCTTTGGCCAGGAGAAACCCGAAGTCCGAGTCGTTACCTACTATGGCGCCGACAATCCCATCGACGGGGTGATCCTCGATGTGTTGATCCGCAAGCACAAGAGCATCAAGAGTACGCTTGGTGTCACGGTCGCGGTACCCGGCTCCAGCGAGCAGATTGCGGAGACCCTGTTCGCGGGAGCGTTGTTTCGGGAAAGCACCAGAGAGGGAACTGGCCAGCTGTCGCTCCAGTTCATCGATGACCTGGAGCCCAAGAAAGAGGCAATCCACGCCGAGTGGGATAACGCCCGGGATCGCGAAAAGGCGAGCCGCTCTCGCTTCGCCCAGCACACCCTGAGCCCGGAGGCCGTTGCTGATGAACTCGCCAGCGTGCGCACCGCCATCGGTCGTGCGGGGGACGTCGAGCGCTTCGTACGCACCGTACTGCAGGCCGCGAACCTCGCTTTGGATGACCGCGGTACAGCGCTGACGGTACACCTCTCCAACGACGCGCCGCGAGCGCTGCGCCAGGCGATCGGCCGCGATGATTCCTTTACCGGCCGATTCGACTTGCCGCTCCAAGAAGGCGAGTTCTACCTCGGGCGTACGAGTCCGATCGTCGAGGGATTGGCGGGATGGACACTCGATCAGGCATTGGATCCCGTCGCTCGGGATGCCCGACCTATCGCTGCCCGCTGCGGAGCAGTCTCGACTTCGGCGGTTGATGCGCGCACCACGTTGGTGGTCGCCCGCTTCCGTTTCCATCTAAAGGTCGCCGGACGCGACGGTGAAACGCTACTGTGCGAGGAGATCCTTCCTCTTGCCTTCACCGGTCAAGTCGACGCGCCCCAGTGGCTCACAGCCGAGGAAGGGGAACGCCTGCTCAGTGCCCGGCCGGAACGCAATCTCTTGCCGACTGCCATCGAACAGCAACTCAGCCTCCTGCTGCCCGGTCTGCCACGACTGCAGGCGGCCCTGGAAACCTTGGCTGGAGAGCGTGCAACAGCGCAACTCGAGGCGCATGAGCGCGTGCGGGAGGCCTCCCGCACACGGGGGCGCGTTTCCATCGAGCCCGTGCTGCCGGTGGACATTCTCGGCGCCTATGTGCTGCTGCCGAGGCTGAACTGACATGGCACGACGCAATCAGGATTATCAGACGATCCGCTCCGAGGGGGGACTGATGCCCGCGGATCTCCTGCGTCGCGTCCTTGACCGAACCTCCAACCTGGCCGGTACGCGGCCGGAGGACTACGGCTTGCCTGCAGGAGAGCGCCTGAACGAGGTCATCACCCAGTCGTGGAACCGGCTGCGCAAGCACTGGGCGGAGTTCTGCATTGCCGCCGCGAACCTGCCGGAAGGCGAGGCTGGCACCGGGCTCACGAACGATCGCTGGAACCTGCCGCTATTGCGCGAACTTGGGTTTGGTCTACTGCCCACTAGCGCCGGTCCCGAGATCGAGGGGCGCACGTACGCCATCAGCCGCTTCTTCGGGCCGGTGCCCGTGCATCTGATTGGCTGTGGCCTGTCGCCCGATCGCCGTGCGGCGGGCCAGCGCGGTGCCGCAGCCGCCAACCCCCATGGTCTGGTGCAGGAGTTCCTCAATCGAAGTGATGCGCATCTGTGGGCGCTCCTGTCGAATGGTCTGAGGCTGCGCGTTCTGCGCGACAACCAGGCGCTGTCACGCCAGTCGTTCCTGGAGTTCGATCTCGAGGCGATGTTCAACGGCGAGGTCTATTCCGACTTCGTGCTGCTGTGGCTGGTGGCGCATGCCACCCGGTTTGCGCCCCGCGAAGGCGATCGGCCGGAGACCTGCTGGCTGGAGCAGTGGACCCAGGAGGCCGAGGAGCAAGGCACGCGTGCGCTCGGTGAGTTGCGCCGCGGCGTCGAGCAGGCACTTGCGATCCTCGGCGAGGGGGTCACCAGCCATCCAGGAAACACGGCATTACGCGATGCCTTGCGATCAGGGCAGTTGTCGCCGACAGCGCTGCATGCCCAGCTCCTGCGCCTGGTCTACCGGCTGATATTTCTGTTCGTCGCCGAGGACCGGTCCCTGGAGGGCCGGCCGCTGATTCATCCGCTGGATGACTCGGACGCTGCGCGCATCGCCCGAGAGCGCTATGCGGCGCACTACAGCACCGCCCGCCTGCGGGAAATGGCGGGCAAGATAAAGGGCAGCAGGCACGGGGATCTCTGGCGGCAATTCCAGCTCCTGATCGGAGCCCTGTCGGGCGATTCCAGGTTTGAGACAGTGCGGAAGCAGCTCGCGCTACCTGCGCTGGGCAGTTTCCTCTGGGATCCTGCGTCGACGCCGGACCTCAACGATACCGAGTTGTCCAATTTCGACTTGCTCGAAGCTATGCGGCACCTTGCCTTCACCCGTCACGGCAAGGTGCTGCGCCCGGTGGACTACAAGAACCTGGGCGCAGAAGAATTGGGCGGCGTCTACGAAAGCCTGCTGGCGCTCACGCCCCAGGTGAGTGGCGACGGTGCGCGCTTCTCGTTCGCCGAGTTCGCCGGCAATGAGCGCAAGACTTCCGGCTCCTACTATACGCCGGATTCCCTGGTGCAATGCCTGTTGGATTCCGCCTTGGACCCGGTGGTCGAAGAAGCAATCCAAGGCAAATCGCCTGCGGAAGCGGAAGAGGCGATCCTGGCACTCAAGGTGTGCGACCCGGCCGTCGGCTCCGGCCATTTCCTGGTGGGCGCGGCACACCGGATGGCGCGGCATCTGGCCCGGGTGCGGGCACTGGCCGAAGGCGAGAGCGAGCCTTCGCCGCTGCTCTATCAGCACGCGCTGCGCGACGTGATCGGCCGCTGCCTCTACGGCGTGGACGTCAACCCCATGGCGGCGGAGCTCTGCCGCGTAAGCCTGTGGCTGGAGGCGCTGGAGCCCGGCAAGCCGCTTTCGTTTCTCGATCATCACATCCGCGTTGGCAACAGCCTGCTTGGGACGACACCCGAACTGATCGCGGGCGGGCTGCCGGATGACGCTTTCAAACCCATCGAAGGGGATGACAAAAAGGTCTGCGCCGCGCTCAAGAAACGCAACAGGCAGGAGCGCGATGGCAAGCAGATGGACCTTGGACTGCCCATGGTTGCCGAGACACGCGCGGAATACGATACCCTCGCGTCACGCAGTCAGGGCATCGACCTGGCGCCGGACGATAGCCTGGAAGCGATCGAGCGGAAAGCCGAGCAGTACCAAAGACTGGTCGTCTCGCCCGAGTACCGGCACCAGCAACTCATCGCCGATGCCTGGTGCGCGGCCTTCGTCTGGCCGAAGACGGCGGACACGCCGGATGCGATCAGCACCGACACGATCCGGAGACTCGAACAGGATCCCCATGCGCTCCATGTTACCCAGCACGAAGCGCTGGAGCGGCTGGCGGGTCAATATCAATTCTTCCACTGGCAGCTCGCGTTCCCCGAGGTCTTCGCGCAGGGCGGCTTCGACTGCGTGCTGGGTAACCCGCCATGGGAGCATACGGAGCTGAAGGAGAAAGAATGGTTTGCCGAGCGTAGCCCGGATATCGCCAACGCCAGAACGGGCGTAGAGCGTAAACGGCGAATCTCTGCATTACGCAAAGAGGACCCACAGCTGTTCGCGCATTTCTCGGAGGCACAGCGTCATCACAATGGCATCAGCCATTACCTTGGTGACAGTGGTCGCTATCCCTACTGTGGTCGTGGGCGAATCAATTATTACGCTGTGTTCGCCGAAGACATGCGGACGCTTCTTAACGAGACCGGTCGTGCCGGCGCGGTGCTGCCCACCGGCATCGCAACCGACGACACCACGAAGCTCTTCTTCCAGGACGTCTTAGCGACAAAATCGCTGTCGAGCCTGTTTGACTTCGAGAATCGGCAGGGCCTATTTCCCGCAGTCGATAGCCGCATGAAGTTCTGCCTGTTCACCGTCGGCCGCGGACTCCGCCCGACCGCCGAGGCCGCCGAGTTCGTCTTTTTCGCCCATGCCGTCGAGGAGCTGCGCGACCCCGAGCGGCACTTCACGCTGTCGCCTGAGGACATTGCCCTCCTGAACCCCAACACGCGCACCTGCCCGATCTTCCGCTCGCGCAAGGACGCCGAGCTGACCAAAGCCATTTACCGCCGCGTGCCCGTGCTGATCCGCGAGGCCCGCGACGGCGAGCCCGAGCAGAACCCCTGGGGCATCAAATTCAAGCAAGGCCTGTTCAACATGACCAGCGACTCCCACCTGTTCCGCACGCGCGAGCAGCTTGAGGAAGAGGGCTGGCGGCTCAATGGGAACGTGTATCGCAAGGATGGGGAGGCGCATCTGCCGCTTTACGAGGCGAAGATGATCCATCACTTCGATCACCGCTGGGCCACCTATGAGGGCGACAGACCCCGCGAGCTCACGCTCACCGAAAAGCAGGATCCCGAGTGTGTTGTGAAGGGGCGCTACTGGGTGCGCGAGGCCGACGTGGAGACGGCGCTGGCCGGTACCGGCTGGCAACGCCGGTGGCTGCTGGGGTGGCGGGATATCACGAACACCACCAATGAGCGGACGGTGATATTTTCTGCGGTCCCGTTCGTGGCGGTCGGTCATACGTTGCCCCTAATGATCCTGACTGCTGGCCACGCTGCGTCAGCCTTGCTGTCTTCGAATGCCAGCTGTTTCGCGCACGATTTCGCTGGTAGGCAAAAAATTGGCGGGACGCATCTGACCTACGGTTACTTGAATCAGCTGCCATTGCTCGCGCCTGAAAGTTATCGCAGGAATTTTGATTGGTCTAACGCACCGACTAGAGGCACCTGGTTGCTTCCGAGAATCATCGAACTTACTTATACGGCTTGGGATCTGGAACTCTTCGCCCATGATTGCGGCTACGACGGCCCGCCGTTCCGCTGGGAAGAGGAGCGCCGTTTCCTGATCCGCTGCGAGCTGGACGCCGCTTTCTTCCACCTCTATCTCCTCGCCGACGAGCAGGGCAACTGGCGCCTAGCACGCAAGGACGATGGCTGTCCCTACGATGAGACGCCGGAACAACTGGAGGAGCTGAAACACCACTTGCCGACACCACGCGAGGCCGTCGATTACATCATGGACACCTTCCCCATCGTCCGCCGCAAGGACGAGGAGACCTATGGCGAGTACCGCACCAAACGAGTGATTCTCGAGATCTATGACGCCATGCAGGAAGCGATCCGTACGGGCAGGCCCTACCAGACCCGTCTTGATCCGCCTCCCGGTCCGCCTGTGGACAGCGACGGCAAATTTGTCAGTTACGCGGACATCGCCGACGACCCACCACCGCACATCCATCTGCCACGCGATGCTGTTCCGGACAGCAATGTCCCGTTACAACTCTCGGACCTCGCCACGGGCTTTCCGGATGCGGCCTTCCGCTTGCGGCTGAACGCAGGCGCCGATGCGGGGGAGCTGCTGGTGAGACCCGTGCCGACGTCGGAGCTTGAGGCAGCGGATAGGGTGGTGCTCGCCAGTCCGAAGCTCCAGCGCCAGGGCATGCCGGTCCCCGCCGCAGTCGGACGGCTGCGCGTCGAGTCGCGAACCGATGCGAACGACGGGTCGGCCTACGTGCTTGTTTCCTTGCGCGGCGACGATAGCCTGGCTCAGGCGCGCTTCTCGGAGGATGAGTGGCGCAGCTTGAGGACCGTCGGGGTCGTCGCAGAGAGCGCGCCGGCGGAGGCAGACGATGGCTAGGCTGTTTCCCGCGCTGGATCCTGCGGAGATCGAAAACCCGGGCGAGCGCGCGGTCGCGCGGGTACTGGCTGAGCAGTTGCCGAACCGCGTGGAGATCTTCCACAGCTTCAACTGGCTGGCCCGTAACCGACAGGGCACGATTCAGGAGGGTGAGTGCGACTTCGTGCTGCTGGATCCCGAAAGCGGCCTGCTGTTCGTCGAGGTCAAGGGTGGCTCGTTGGTTTTCGATGGAAGAGAGTGGGTCCGAGAGGTGCGCGGCGAACATCGATCGCTCAACAAGGACCCCTTCGCCCAGGCGAGCCGCGGGATGCACGACATCGTGGAGCTGGTAAAGCGGCGCTTCCCGCGCGCTGGCGATGAACTGCCGTTCACCTATGGCTTCGCCGTTGCTTTCCCGGATTGCCGCGTGACTGGCACTCTGCCGCCCAGCATCCAGCCTGAACTGATCCTCGACGCGGCCCGGTTACGGAACACGCCGGACGCAGTTCGTCGCATCTTTGCAAGCTTCAGCCGGCGTATCCATCGAGGGCTCGATGACCGTGAAGTGGAATCAGTGCGGGAAGCCCTCTACCCCAAATACCAGCTGGTTCCGGTGATCTGGCGCAAGATCGAGGATCAGGAAGAGCGATTGCGGCGGCTGACTGCGGACCAGCAGCGGATCCTGGACATTCTCGCCAATCAACCGAAGGCGGCTATCCGGGGTGTCGCAGGATCCGGCAAGACCATTCTGGCATTGGCGAAGGCGCAGGCCATCGCCCGCGACGGCGTTCGGACACTCTTCCTCTGTTACAACCGGCCGCTCAAGGACTGGCTGCAGGATGCGGTTCCCGAGTCATTCAGTGAGAACCTCGTCGTCGACACCTACCACGGCCTGACCGATGAGCTGTGCAAAGCGGCCGGCGTGCCGCTGTGGGAGATGGGCAATCCAAAAGCACGGGATTTCTGGACCGATGTGGCGCCAGAGGCCTTGATGCAGGCCTGCGATCAGCTCGGAGCAGCGTACAAGTTCGATGCTGTTGTCGTCGACGAGGGCCAGGACTTTCACGACCTCTGGTGGACCAGCCTCGATTCGGTATTCCGGGATCCCGACAACAAGGTCTGCTACTACGTATTCTATGATCCGAAGCAAAACCTGTATGTCGACAACCCCTCGCTGCCCGGGGAGCTTGGCCAGCCCTTCGAGCTACCGGAGAATTGCCGGAACACCATCCGGATCGCAGAACACTGCGCCTCGCTGGTTGGTTACGAGAACAAGTATCGCGACGGTGCACCGATGGGCGACGAACCTGAAATTGCGCGAGTTCGCACGCTGACTGACGCCTTCCGGGAGGCGGGCAAGCGCGTCAGGGCTTTATGCATGCCCAACCTGGGCGGCCTGAAGATGTCCCAGGTTGTGGTGCTAGCCCCCGGATTCACCGAGAAGAAATGGCCGGCCCATTTCGACACCATTCCACTCACCAAGAGCTTTGAACAGTGGGGTCACAGCGAGTGTGTCTTGATCGCCTCTTGGAGCCGCTTCAAGGGCTTAGAAGCCGACGCTATTGTAATTATCGAAATGCCTTCAACCAACGAGCCGCGAGATAATGCAAACCGCTATGTCGCGCGTTCGCGTGCGAAGCACGTTCTTATGGTGATTCAAGTGGAGGAGACTTGAGTATGGTGGGTGCCACCAACCTACCAGCAGGATTGACGGGCAGCGTGCTTCTGTAACATCGAGATGAGAATTCCAGGGCTTGACATTCAGCGCAAGAAAGCCGTCGTCATACTCGGCGCGGGGGCCTCGCGTGGCGCGCAGTGTTTACAGGACAGCCTGTTGCCACCACCTCTGGATACCGATTTCTTCTCATTGCTGGAGCGCGTGCAGCACCGAGATCGAGCCTTGAAGCAGCTGCTCGAGTTCGTCAAGAGTGAGTTTGGGGAAGCGTCTTTTCCAAGAATGGAGGAGCTTTTCACTCAAATCGAGGCATTGTCAGAGTTTCACGAGAACCTGAACATTACGCCAGGCCCGCGAGTGACGCGTTATCGTCGGCAGCTGGATACGTTCGTCGGAAACATCGCGCGGTTCTTTCAGCATGTGTTCATTGACGCTGCTTCCGGCGCCCATAGGACCTGTGACCACCATGACCGGCTCGCGGAGTTGCTGCATGCTGAAGACGCGATCGTGACGTTCAACTATGACTGCCTGATGGATGACGCGCTGCGCCGCAAAGCTGGACGCGGGTGGAACCCCGAGAGAAGCTACGGTTTTGAAATCCAAGATGCAGCCGTAGCGGGGTGGCGCCCAGAAACGCCAAGGGGCCGGCCAGCTAGAACGCCAATTGCATTGCTGAAGCTCCATGGATCACTGAACTGGGATCGTTCGGGTGGATCCGAATCGAGACAGCTTGTACTGCGGGATGACCCGTACACACATAGCCGACGCGCTGCTGCAGAGGTTGTTCCACCTGTCTGGGACAAGACCATAAAGGAAGACGAGGTTCTCAAGCACATATGGAAGGAAGCCCGACGAACATTACCCACGGGCCCGGTTCTGCTTACCATTGGCTACTCTGTGCCGCCAACGGATCTCCTAAGTCAGGCGTTGATCCGCATAGCAGCATCTGAGCGCGCTGAGAACCAGAAGCTGTCGCACGTGATAGTTGTGAATCCGGATGTCGATGCTAGGCGCCGACTGATTAGCCTGGTGCAGGGAGGCATGAATGCCGGAACATCTATCATAGAAATGAACACATTGTCTGAGCTGTCCAGGCTCCTGCATTGACGGTGCTGAGGGGAAGTCCTAGAAGGGAAAACGATGGCGGAGGCAGAAGCCACAGTTGAAGAATTGGTCGAAATGTTCTAGGACGGCGAGTTGTGGTTCCCAGAGACGTAGCATTCGTACGCTTAGCGCTTGACCCGGATGAGAGAGCCTCTTGATTCCCTTTATTCATGCCCCTCGGGCGAAACTCTCCTGTGGGAAAACCGACGAGAAGGTTCCGCGTGGACTATGCGCTAATCGGGGCTGAAAGGAACTCGAATTAGACACGATCTGGACACGATGTCTTTTTAAGTTATTGAAATACAAAGAAACACCGAGGGTTCGAATCCCTCCCTCTCCGCCAGGTTTAACGCTGCTGGCCCGGCAAACCCAGGCGATCCTGCGGGTCCAGCAGGGCATCGATCACCGGGCAGTCGGGCACTTCTTCACCCGTACACTGCGATGCGATATGCAACAGGGTTGCCTCCAGCCGGGCCAGATCGGCGATCTTTCTTTTTACCATTCCGGCGTGCTCCAGCGTCAGTTGCTGTACTTCGGCACAGGTATACTCGTGCGTGTCGACCAGGGCGAGCAACTGCTGTATTTCAGCCATTGAAAAGCCGAGATGCCGGCAGCGTCTGATGAACCTCAATCGTTTCAGGTGGT
>JAJRWY010000057.1 GCA_024276575.1 Candidatus Binatota bacterium | reverse complement strand
ACTGTGATGCGGCGAACTGTGATGCGGCGAACTGTGATGCGGCGAACTGTGATGCGGCGAACGCGTAGCAGCCTCGACAAACGTATAGACTACTCGGGTTTCAGCTCCCGCTCGACGGGAGCTGAAACCTCGTGGGGGAAAAGAGGTACTCGTTGATGAAGGCAGACTCGGATACTTCCCCGGCCGGCAGCGGGGATAGCTCCCACATAGAACGACAGTTGCGCGCTCTGCTCTCCTCGGTGCGCGAACTCGTCTATTACAAGGACACCTCCAACGTGGTGCTGCGGGCTTCCGAATCAATGGCACTGGCGCTCGGACTCCGCTTGGACGAAATCGAAGGCAAGTCCTGCACGCAACTGTTCCCCGCCCAAGGCGGGCGCATGTACGAACATGACCGCGAGATAATCGACACCAAGGAATGCAAAATCGGGATTCTGGAGCGGTTGGTCACCGCCGGTGGGGTACGATTGTGGGTAAGAACTCACAAACGGCCCGTGTTCGACGATCAAGGCCGTGTAGCCGGAATCTTGACCGTCTCCGAAGACATCAGCGAAGAACAACGTTTCCAGGAGCATCTCGAAGAAGGCTCGAATGGATACCGCATGGTCAGCGACGAAGAGGTACTGGGCGTGTTTCGCACCGATGCCCATGGGCGCAGGATCTATGCGAGCCCCGGCTTGGTTAACTTCGCTCCGGGAGAGGGCGGCAAACTCGACGGACTGGCGTGGATCCAGGCCTTGCACCCCGAAGACCGGCCTCACCTGGAAAAGATCCTCGCCCGTCTGCCGCTGTCGGCGGCACAAGCCTATAAGCTGGAATTCCGGGCCCGCCGGCACGACGGTGAAATGCGCGTACTCTCATCGACCGCCGCTGCCGAGTTGGACGAAGAAGAACGCGTAAGCGGTTATGTAGGCATAGTCAGCGATATAACCTCCAAGCGCCAAGCCGAAGACGAAATTCGTGAGGGGCTTCGCCGTTTTGAAACTCTCGCCGAGGTCGCCCCGCTGGGCATGTACCGGGGCGACTCCCGGGGCCGCACCCGCTTCGTAAACGATCGCTGGATCGAAATGACCGGATTGACGCGCGAGGAAGCCGCCAACTACGGATGGAGAAACGCTCTGCCGCCCGACGAACGCGATCGCGTACTAAGCGGCCTCGAGCAGACCATCCCGCGGGGCATCCCGTTTTCCGCCGAACATCGCTTGATACGCTCCGACGGAAGGGTTTCGTGGGTGATTCATCACTGCGTACCCGAATTCGACGAAGAAGGCCGCGTAAGTGGAAGCCTCGGGGTGCTGACCGACGTAAGCGAGTTGAAGGAAACGCTGCGCGAAAACGAGAGGCTGAACAACGAACTCGAAGAGCGTGTCCGCAGCAGAACCGCCGAACTCGAAAATGCCAACCGTGAACTCGAAGCGTTCTGCTATTCGGTTTCCCACGACCTGCGCGCGCCCTTGCGTAGTATCGACGGCTTCAGCTCCTCGTTGATGGAAGACTGCGGAGCGGAACTTGGAAACACCGCCCGCGGCTATCTGTTGCGTGTACGCGAATCGACACACAGGATGTCTTCGCTGATCGACGAATTGCTGAGTTTGTCCCGGCTGAGCCGCAGCGACCTGCACCGGGAAACGGTGGACATGAGCGGTTTGGTGCGTGGCATTTGCGAAGAGCAGCTGAGTGCCGAACCGCAACGGCCCATGGAATTTCGCATACAAGACGGTGTAACCGCACACGGAGATACCGAGTTACTCAGAGCGGTGCTGCAAAACTTGATCGGCAACGCATGGAAATTCACCGGCAAGACGGACACTCCGGCGGTCGAGTTCGGATGCGAGAACAACGCCGCGGGGGAGAAAGTGTACTTCGTGCGCGACAACGGTGTGGGATTCGACATGGCTCACGCGAAAAGGCTGTTCCGGGCATTCGAGCGGCTACATTCCAAGAAGGAATTCGACGGCACCGGCATCGGGCTGGCCACCGTAGACCGCATCATAAAACGCCATGGCGGCCGCGTGTGGGCGGAGTCGGAGCCGGGCTGCGGGTCGACATTCCGCTTCGTCTTGGGCTCCGCATCGACAGCGTCAAGCGGCGGCTGAAGTGGGCGGAAAAAGACGCAAGTTCTGGGGCTGGGGCTATGAAGACGCCGGCCCTTCCACCGACTACTGCGAAGCCGCCGCGGCGCTGTTGGCAGCACGCCTCGGTTGCAATGCCTCTAGTCCGGCCACCGCCCCGCGACTCGAGGAAATAGACTTGTCCCCGCCGGGCTTATCTGCTCCGGCTTCTCTACAAGCACTGGTCAGCGCAGATCCCTACGAAAGAGCCTCGCACACTTACGGGAAAGCTTACCGCGACATCGTCAGGTGCTTGCGTAAGGACTTCTCGGCCGCACCCGACTTGGTCGCCTTTCCGCGTAGCGAACAGGATCTCATCGACATAATCGATTGGCTGGGCTCCTCGGGAAGCGCCGCGATCCCTTACGGCGGAGGATCTTCGGTTTGCGGAGGAGTGGAAGCCCGCCGCGAAGCCGGGCGCTACGCGGTCTCGGTGGATATGCGCGGACTCGGACGCATACTCGAAGTCGACGAATGCTCCCGTGCGGCCAAGATCGAGGCCGGCATCTATGGACCGGCGCTCGAGGACGGGTTGAGGCCACTGGGACTCACGCTCAGACACTTTCCACAATCTTTCGAGTTCTCGACCCTGGGCGGCTGGATCGCCACACGGGCCGGTGGCCACTATGCAACGCTCTACACGCACATCGACGACTTCGTGGAGTCCTTGCGCATGATCACCCCCAGCGGTGTGATCGAAACACGCCGGCTACCCGGATCAGGAGCCGGCCCCAGCCCCGACCGCCTCCTGATCGGCTCTGAAGGTTGCTTGGGAATCATCACGCAGGCCTGGATGCGGCTACAGCGAAGGCCCGTGTTTCGCAACTCCGTATCGGTAAGCTTCAAGGATTTCTATGCGGCCACACAAGCGGTGAGGGCGATTGCGCAGGCGGCTCTGTATCCGAGTAACCTGCGCCTGCTCGACGCTGAAGAGGCGATGATAAGTGGGGCCGGTGACGGCAGTGCGGCAACTTTGATCGTCGGATTCGAATCTTTCGACCACGAACTAGACGCGTGGATGGATCGTGCCCTGCAATGCGCCGCCGATCACGGAGGCACTTGGGCCGAAGGCGCCGGCAAGACACGCAAGGATCAATCAGCCGGTCGCGAGGGTGCTGCCGGCGCATGGCGCCAAGCCTTCCTGCAGGCTCCCTACCTGCGCGACGCCTTGCTTCTTCGCGGGTTCATCACCGATACTTTCGAAAGTGCCATTACCTGGGACCGCTTCCCGGACTTTCATCGCGAAGTAATTTCGGCGGTTTCGTCTGCGCTCGAGACAATATGCGGAGCCGGAATCGTCACCTGCCGCTTCACCCACGTATACCCCGACGGTCCGGCGCCTTATTTCACGGTACTCGCCCCGGCAAAGCCAAACAGTGAACTGGAGCAATGGGACGAAATCAAGGCTGCGGCATCACAAGCCGTTCTCGCTGCCGGTGGCACCATCACCCATCACCATGCCGTGGGACGTGATCACAGGCCCTGGTATGATCAGCAACGCCCGGAGCTTTTCGCCCGCGGGCTGCGCGCCCTGAAACGAGAACTCGATCCAGGCATGATCATGAACCCCGGGGTTCTCATCGACGCGTAAGCGGCTTCACCCACGAATCGACGCCGGGTGATCCACGCCGGGAGTATATATCCGTCAAGAAGAAGGACTGAGTCCGCCATCGGCGAGAAAGCTGAGCGCTGCGCATACATGCAAGGCCGCACCGTGCGAAAGCACACCTTCGTCGATCGCCATCACATCGGAATGCAAAGGACCACCCCCAGGAGTCCGGCAGCCGACGAAGGCCATGGCACCCGGAACCCGTTCGAGCACATAAGCGAAGTCTTCCGCTCCCATGATCGGACTATCCATGATCCCCAACTCCAAGCCGGCCAGAGCGGCAGCCGCATCGAGTAGTTCAACCGCACGGGGATGGTTGACTGTGGCCGGGTAACCTTCGGTCACCCGCACGTCTACTTCCAATCCGGCCGCAGCAGCAACCCCCTCGGCCACGCGGCGCACCTTGTCCCGGGCACGCTTACGCCCAGCCTCGCTAAGCGAGCGAATGGTACCTTCGCAGTTCGCATGAGGCGGAATGATGTTGGCACTGCTACCCGCGTCCACTCTCGTGACACTGAGTACGATACGGTCGGTAGGGTCGGTTTCACGCGCCACGACGTGCGAAAGCCCGTCGACGAAAGGGCCGATGGCGGGTATGGGATCGCTGCATAGATGCGGCATCGAGGCATGGCCGCCGGCTCCCTTGAACGAAACAAAGAAAGTGTCGACCGCGGCAAGCATGGTTCCGCTGCGAACCGCCACTTCTCCCACTGCGGTTTCCGGTCCTACATGCAACGCAAAAGCCGCGTCTACCCCTTCGAGCGCACCTTCGGCGATCATGAAGGCCGCCCCCGCATAGCCCTCCTCGCCAGGCTGGAACAACAATCGAACCGTCCCTGCAAAACGCGCTCTTTGCCGATAAAGAATCGCGGCCGCACCGAGCAGCATCGCAACGTGGGCATCGTGCCCACATGCGTGCATGCGGCCATCGAACTGCGAAGCACAGGCTAGGCCCGTCCTTTCGCGGATGGGTAAAGCATCGGTATCGGCCCGCAAGGCTACGAGGCGCCCCCGTCCGGGGCCGCCTCCCTCCCCAAGGATCTCGGCCAACACCGAGCTACAGGATTGGCCGCGTCGCAGGCCAGAGATGCCTATGTCCTCGAGAGTTTCGACGATAAGATTTTGGGTCAGAGGGTTGTCGAGACCCAGTTCCGGCTTGGCGTGCAGGCGGCGGCGCAGATCCACCATCGACGCAGACAATTCCACTGATGCCTCGCGAATCTCGCCCGCGCAATGCAGCAGCAATTCTTTCCGGCCATCCTTTCCCATCACGAGTTCAAGCTACTCGAGACACACGGCCACATTATAGCAGCAGGGTCGAAGAACGCCGGAGAACACCGCAAAACCGACTCGCGATATTTCGCCCATACGATCAACCGATCCTGTCCATATCTTCGCGCAAGGTAGCCCGGACATAGTCCAGCGTGGGCCTGCGCAACGAGCGTTTGGTGATACTATGAGCCGGATCGCCCAGCGACGCCATTGCGTGGGCGGTTTCCAGCGCAGCCCCATGCAATTCGTCCGCCGCAACTACCTTGTCGAGATACCCGGCATCGACGGCCTCCGCCGGAGTATAAACACGGCCCTGAGAGACCGCTGCGACGAGATGGCGCCGCGACAGCCGGTCGCGCGCGATCTCGACGGCAAAGACCGGTAGTGGCATACCGATGGATACTTCGTTCAAGCCGATCTTGAAGCGCCCCGTGACCCCCAGGCGATAGTCGCAAACCAATAGGATCAAGGCTCCGGCGGCCAGGGCATGCCCGGTGCAGGCACAGAGCACCGGCCGGGGGAACTCGTAGATGCGCAGCAAGAGTTCAGCCCCGGATTCCACCAACTCACGCCGCTCGCGCGCTCCAGCATTCATTACCGAAAGGTCGAAACCGGCAGAGAAACGATCCGGGCGCCCCTCTATCAGTACCGCCGACGCCGACGACTCGGCCTCATCCAGGGCTGCGTTGAACTCAGCGATCATCGTCCGTGACAAAGCATTGGCTTTGCCATCGTCCAGCCTCAGCACCGCTACCTCCGCATCCATGGAAAAAGAAACGATTCGTGGGGATTGTTCAGACATCGATCAAGCCTCTAGAGATAAAGATCCTGCGGAGTTACGGCGCGAACTTTCAGTGTAGAGCATCGAGTACGGCCTCAATGCGCGCGGCATTGACACCCAGATCTCCACGGCCGTCTCGGGATCTGGAACGCAGATCCACTATGGCGCCGGCTTCGTGAGGTCTTATCCGTGCCACGAAGTCATCCACAAAGCGAAACACTCGGGAAGTGGCGGTCGCCTCGATACGTCCTTCGATCGGATCCGTGTCGGTTATCTCCGCTCCGGGGAGGTCGAGGATAATCCCGTAAACACGCTGAAACACTCGCGCTGGAGAATCGGCGACCACGCTGGGAGCAAGCTCCGGGTATGCTTGGCGCTGCAAGGCCGCAAACTCCCCACCTGGATAGGACATGTCGAGTCCCCGGTTGGCTGCCAATACGCCCGCATGAACGAAACGCGGAGGATCGACAGTGTCGGTGGTGATGTCGTTGATTCTAGGGAGGCCCCGACTGCCCAAGGCCGGGAACATGATCGCACAAAAGGTGAAAACGGCCACTACGGAACCGCAAAGACAACGAAAACGCAGTGCAGGATCGCTAGAAACAACCAGTGCTGCAAGCAGAAGCAACAAGCCGGCCAACGAAAGCGGCAACGCGGAAGCCATCAAGGCAAAGCCGGAGAGCGGCTTCAGTAAACCGAAGTGAGCAGCGGCCGGACCTGCACAGGCCGCGCATACCGAGACAACCGCCAACCAAGCGCCGAGATTTGCGGCCCATCCAACAGCTTTAGATTCACTTTCAGCCACGCCTAAATCCTTCGCAGAGCAGTATGCCACATGGCTGAGCGCCCACAAAAAAAGCCATATCCGCTATGGTCGGATATGGCTTCTTACTGCACCGCTTTGAAGATCGCCCGGCTAAGGTACTGCAAAGCGGCGCGCGAAAAATCAGCGCCGGCTCATTCGAGTTCGAACACAACCCTGCCGTAAAGCGTGGTCTCGCCGGGCACCCCCTGTCCCTGGGCAGTGTCGCCGATAAGATTGGAGATCAACACGAAAGAGGCCGGATAAGCAATCTCCACGCTGAGCGGGTCGCCGGATTTCCCTCCGGCCCCGGACACGTTAACCACTGCAGACCCTGAATCGAGTCCGACCTGGTCGAGATACGAGAGCGCTTTCTCTTTGACCTGCGTCGCGGTCGGGCGCGGGTTTACTGCAACGATACCGATCCGAGCCGCTTCCCGTGCGGCCGAGGTAAGAACCTGCTGCTTGTAGAAAGCGGTGCCGAACTCAACGATTCCGAAAAGCAGCATCATGAAAACAGGTAGCACGAGCGCGAACTCGACGCTGCTCATTCCTTTGTTGTTCCGGTTAGCCATCATTACGGCAACCTCCTTTCCCACTCAACGTTCCAGTCTGCGGCTTGGTTACAGCGAAGCGAGTTATTCTCGACATCACCGCTCCTTGCCTGCGTTAACCTCTGGCGGCCGCAGAATATAGAGCAAAACTCATACCAACTCAGTCGAGCTGGGCGAAACAGCCATAACTCGAGCGCCCCCGGCACCAGCTCTTCAGCTTCCCTGTAGGGACGGCTACTTGGGTGTAAGCACTTAAAAAGCGAGCACTCCGACATTGCATTCTTGCATTGCATTCTTGCAATGTTTGATCCGTCCGGGGCGGCAAGTGCGGGAAAATTGCTACTACAGTGCGGGATTTTTCCCGCGCTAAATGTTCTCAGCTTCGCGACGAAAGCCGAGAGTCCTTCCTATCGATCGGAGTCGGGCCGTGCTACTCATGCCTCGATGAAGCGATCGGGTCAACAAAACGTCTCCTCCGGACCCCCATCTCTTGGCCGCTTGGCGCTGGCTCGCGTAGCCTTGTGGCTGGCACGCAACAGCCCTTCCCTGTACGAATTCTGGGCAAGTTTGGACAATGACCGCTGGCGCGCCCCGATCCCCTGGGCTCAGGCCGAAAAACGACTCTCCGACTGCCGGGTCGCACTGGTCAGTTCCGGTGGCATTATCCTCGAGGGCCAAGAGCCGTTCGCACTAGAGAAGCCCGGAGGCGACTGCTCGTTCAGGGTGATCCCCGGCGATGCCGAGATGAACAGGGTACGAATAAGCCACCTGTTTTACGACCACGGCCAGGTCAACCGCGATCCGGGGGTAATGTTGCCGTTGCCCGCTCTGCGGCGCTTGGCCGGCACCGGGACCGTATCCTCAGTGGCCCCACGGCATTTCAGTTTCAGCGGCGGCATCCCCGATCCCCGGGAGTTGGTCAGTGACAGCGCCCCACGAATCGCCTCGATGATGATCGAGGACGGTGTAGACCTAGCCCTACTCACCCCGGCTTGAGGACTCTGCCACCGGTCCGTCGGGCTGGTCGCCAGAGAAGTCGAGCGAAGCGGCATCCCCACCGTCATGGTCACGCATTTCAGCGAACTGACTGAGAAACTCGGTGTACCTCGCGCCATTTTCTTTCCCGGCAAGCTCGGCGGCCCAATCGGTGAGGCCGGCGACCTGGACTCACAAGTCCGCGACCTCTCCTTGTGCCTGCGTGCAATCCCACGGCTCGAATGCGGAGGCAGCGCCAAAGCCGGTGACGAACTGGAATCTCTGGTCGCCTAGCCTGTAACCCCCAACTCCGGGCTGCGTTTATTCCGGTATGGGAGCGCCACGAGAGTCGCAAGCGTCTGCCGGATCGGCCCAAACGCGGCAAGGTCGGGACATTGATCAGTCAGTAATTCATGGCGGAAACCGCCTCCGGCGCGGGCGCGAGCACGCCATCGGCGGCAGTACTCGGGCCTGCCAATGCTCACGCACGATGGGATACACTCCGCTTGGTCACGGCTGTCGCACTCCAACGTGCTTTCGCTCGTGAGTCATTGTTCGTTCGAGGTCAAGACTTGAACTTGCTGCCGCGCAACAAGGCCGACGAGACGCCGGCGGCAAGCAGGGCCAGGACCGTTATCGGTAGATAATGCCCGAGCGCAAGGTGGTAGGCATCCCCCTGGGAACACGCGAGTTGCAACACCACCGCGGACTGAGCCAGCGCCGAGAGCGAAGCGAACAAGCCGGTGCTCAGGGTGTCGAGCGGCGCCAGCGTACGTAGCAGCGCCAGAGAAATCAGCCAGGCCGGCAAGGCAATGGCGGCCAGCATTGCGGTGCAGGGCATGCCCTGTGACAGGTAGGATGTGAGCTGCGCGGTGTCGGCACCCCACGGGGCAGCTATCAACAACACCGCCGACAGCGCCAACGGCAGCAACGGCAGGAAATACTTCCAGAAACCGCCGACGTAGCGCCCCGGAATCGACTGCCGGGCGCATAGCCACGCACTCGCCGCCGCCGATGCGACCAGCACCGACATGCATACGAGAAAGGGCAGTTGAAAAAACCTTGCCCACACGGCCGATCCGACGCCCACCCAGGCCACGGCGGCGGCCACGAAGACGGTCTGCAGCAACAGCGCGCAGGCGCACAAGGTCGCCAAGCGTACGGGGCGCACCGGCTCGAGTCGCTCGACGAGGCTATCTATGAACTCGTCGTTAAGCCCGTTTGCTTCGCTCTGGCCCATGGCCGCAATACTCCACTAATCACCGTCCTCTAGGACGGCGCGCCTGACCGACTTGTAGGCCCGGTGTGCCCGGACTTTCAGTGCGGAAACGGAAACGCCGACTTTCTCGGCGGCCTCGGCAGTGGAGAGGCCATCGATCTTCAAAAGGGAAAAAGCTTCACGCTGGGCGGGCGGAAGCGCTTCAAGAACCTCGAGAAACCGGTCCCAGCCGGGAAGATCCTGGTCTGAAGCAGTTTCGGGTAGGGTTTCGCTTTGGACCTCATGTAAGCCGATGCGTTTGGCCCGGCGCACATGATCTATTAGGCGGCTACGCGCGATGGCGTAGAACCATGGTTCGAAAGGCCGGCCTGCTTCGAATGTATGACGCACTCTGTGCACGGTGAGCAAAGCGTCCTGGCAAATGTCCTCGGTAGCCTCCGGAGACGAGATTCTCCGGCGCACGTAGCGATGAAGCATGGGCTGCACCGCCTCGAGAAGACGACGATAGGCATCCTGGTCGCCGGCCTGCGTGGCCTGCATCAGTGCTGCAAAATCTATCGCGTCGTTTTGCCCGCTCATAAAAACCTACGCAGACCGCCGCCGCCGGTTACCGGCCATGCACACATTTGTTTCAGTACAGACCCCTCCCCAGAAAAGCCACCTGGAGAGAAAAGCTAGCTTGCACTTTCCACAAAAAAAAGTGTGACCCGGGTAACCGTCGTGCAAAACTGGCGTATATCGAAACAAGGTGATCAAGCTTTAATGCTTCCGTGGAGTCCCCCCCCGTGTCTCCACGGAACGGGGCCCCGGTCGGTTTTCCTAGCCACTGTTGGCGGCCGGGGTCCCAAATTCACTTTTTCGCAAGTTCGAGCAGTCCCGCCTCTTTGAAGCCGTCCCTGTAAAGGTCTCCATACAAGCGCCGCCGTGAAAAAGACCAGTCCATACAGCAACTTCGACGTCACGCTGCAAAGTCGCGGGTGCCGCCCGCTACGCCGCGGGAACCCGGCCACAGTGCAACTGAACTTGGGTAAGCTCTGCAATCAAGCCTGCCACCATTGCCATGTCGGAGCCGGCCCCAAGCGCACCGAGATCATGAGCCGGCACAACGCCCGGAGGATACTCGAGCTACTCGAACACAGCACGGCAGTGTCGGCGGTAGACATAACCGGCGGAGCGCCGGAAATGTGCCCGAGTTTCCGGGAATTGGTACCCGCTATCCGCACACTGGAACGGCGGGTCTTGGTGCGCTGCAATCTTACCATCATTTACGAATCCGGCATGCAGTGGCTGCCGGACTTCTATCGCAAGAACAACGTAGAACTGATTTGCTCGCTTCCGTGCTACACGGCTGAAAACGTAGACGCTCAACGGGGTAGTGGAGTCTTCGAAAAAAGTATCGACGCCTTGCGCTTGCTGAACTCGCTGGGATACGGAAACGAGCCCGGCCTGGCGCTGGACCTAGTCTACAATCCCGGAGGCGCCACCCTGCCCCCTCCCCAGGGTTAATTGCAGGAGCGCTACAAGGAAGAGTTGAAAAATCTGTTCGGCATCCGCTTCCGCAGGCTGCTCACGATAACCAACATGCCGATATCTCGTTTCGCCGACACACTGTTACGTCAAGGCGAGTACGACTCCTACATGGGATTGCTGGTCAACCACTTCAATCCCGCCACCCTGGACGGGCTGATGTGCCGGGATCAGATAAGCGTGGGCTGGCAAGGCAATCTCTACGATTGCGATTTCAACCAGATGCTCGATATCGAAGTAGCCGGCGGACTCGGCATCGACGATATCTCGAGTTTCTCCGAGCTTGCCGGGATTCCCATCACCACCCACGACCACTGCTTCGGATGCACGGCCGGAAGCGGGTCGAGTTGCGGCGGCTCCATCGATGAGACCGAAGGCCGGGGCTTGACCGCCGGCAAAGCAGCCTAGCCGGGACGGCTACTCTTGCGCTTCGGCTGCGGCCTCGGACTCCCAACCGTAGGGGTAAACCTTCGCAAGTTGCTGAACGAAAAGCTCAGGGTCGGAGGTCGGGCGCTTACAGACCTGCCGTTCGCAAACATAAGCGGTTACCCGTCCGGAAAGCGCGGTCTTGCCTTCGACCAGAGGCACGAGCTTCGACAATTCCTCCACGTCAATACCTTCGCTAACTGTAATCACGACCTTGTTGGGAAGGTAGAGTTCGGAAAGCCGTTCGAGAAAAGGCGACGCATCGGCGCCGTCGCCGGGCAGGACGATCACGATCTCCTTGGTGACGTCCACATAGCAGTCCAATGCCGCAAGCATGCGCGGCAGGGCCGGGGCACGCTCGACGAGCGTGGTTGAAAAAGCCTCCAAGAGATCTTCGGCAAGTTCCCGGTAGCGAGAATCAAGGGTGAATTCATAGAGCCGGAGCAGGTTGGACAGCGCCACCGAGTTACCCGACGGCCGGGCCCCATCATAATCGGGTTTCTCGCGAACCAACAAAGGCTCGCCGTCTGCAGCGCTGAAGAAGTAGCCGCCGTGCTCGCGATCCCCAAAACGCCGCTCCAATGCATCGTGAAGAGCCACCGCCGTGCGTAAATGCTGCGGATCAAAATCGGTCTCGAAAAGATCGAGCATCGCGGCCGCCATGAAAGCGTAGTCGTCGAGAACACCGTGGTGATCCGCACCCTGCGAGGTCCATGACCGCGACATATGATCACCATCCCACATCCGGCCCAGCACGAAACCCGCAGCCTTGCGCGCGACGGCGGCATAACGCTCCTCGTGCAGGATCCTGGCCCCACGTGCAAAAGCCGAAATCATCAATCCGTTCCAAGCGGCCAACACCTTGTCGTCCTTGGCCGGCGGAGGCCTGTGCGAACGCACTTCGTAGAGGCGGGCCAGCGCGCTGTCGAGTTCTTCGCGCAGGCGCAGCGCAGGCATCCCCAAGGTCTCGGCAGCCGCTTTCAAGGGCATCCGCACATGCAAAATATTGCGGCCTTCGAAATTCCCGGCGGCACTAGCCCCGTAGTAAAGCTCGACCATGCGCGAGCGCTCTTCTCCAAGCACCTGTCTTAGTTCATCGAGACTCCACACAAAATAGAGCCCTTCGTGCCGGTGGCCACCGGCATCGGGACTGTCGGCATCGGTAGCGGAGTAAAATCCGCCCTGGGCATCAGTCATCTCGCGTGCGACGTAGTCGAGTATGCGCCTAGCCACACGCGCATAATACGAATCACCGCTGATCTGGAAGGCGTCGAGATAGACCGAAGCGAGTTGGGCATTGTCGTAAAGCATCTTCTCGAAGTGCGGCAGCAACCACTGCCGGTCCACACTGTAGCGGTGGAAACCGCCGCCCACGTGGTCATGGATTCCCCCCTCGGACATCGCCCGCAACGTGCCCTCCGCCATCTCCCTGGCCCGTTTATCCCCGCTGCGCCGCCAATAGCGCATGAGGAAATCCAAGGTTACCGGCCTCGGGAACTTCGGGCCGTCACCGAAACCGCCCCAATTATCGTCGTAACTCCTCGACAACATAGCGACAACGCGCGCAAACAGCGGACCCGCGTCGGGAATGCGGCCGGGGGGGGGCGCAATCATGGCGCTACGGATACGTTCGGTGATACTGGCAGCCTCGGCGGCCACTCCTTGGGGGTCGGAGCGGTAGCGGCCGGCAAGCTCGCGAAGAATTCCGAGCAATCCACGCCGGCCCCCCCGCTCACCGTCACGCGGAGGAAAGTAGGTGCCGGCAAAGAACGGCTCACGCTCGGGCGTGAGCAACAGCGTCATCGGCCAGCCCCCGCTACCGCTAAGCATCTGAACACTGGCCATGTAAACCGAATCGACGTCCGGCCTTTCTTCACGATCCACCTTGACTGCCACAAAGTTGGCATTGATGAACTCGGCAATCTCGAGATCCTCGAAAGACTCCCTCTCCATCACATGACACCAGTGGCAGGTGGAATAGCCGATACTGAGAAACACCGGCCTGCCCAGACGCGCCGCTTTCTCAAAGGCCTCATCGCCCCAGGGATGCCAGTCCACCGGGTTGTGGGCATGCTGCTCAAGGTAAGGGCTGGACTCCAGAATCAGGCGGTTGGTAAATAGCGGGGCACCACCGGCCGCAAGATGTTTGGTGCGCGGCACATACGCGGCCCCCTTCGCCGCCAGCGCCTGCTTCATACGCTCCATCAGCACAGTCCCATAGGGTTCGGCACCTGGAGCCGCTGCCGGGATTTTCCATTCGCGAGGCGATACGGCGGCGGCAGCCTGCGAAGCGGCAGGCCCCGTGGAGCCGGCTGCGGAAGACGGCTGCCCGGAACCGCCGCCGCCCTGCACGGCGGACTCCACGGCGGGCTGCGTGGCAACGGCGGGAACCCGCGATGAGGCGCCGCGCGACTCCACACCGGGACCACCTCCACAACCGAAACCCGCGATGTACAGACACAGGACCGCAGGGACCAAAGCGTTAACCGTAACGCAGCGGCGCATACCCGAACCGTCTTCATTCGAAAAATCGTGCGGAAAGGTGCTCAAATCCATGGCTGTATCCTGTTTTCTTGGGCATCGCGGGCCCACCCCCATTGACGTGGTTCGTGTATGCGACAACGATAAGAAGTTACGCCGAGGCGCGCGGGAACGGCTTCAACGTAGGGAAGCAAGACGTCGCAACCGCCCGGCATCGAATCGATGCCGCAAGAGCAGCACCAAGACCCGCAAGAGACCGAAAAGAAGCAACCGTCCATGACGCTGATGGTGGCCATCGCAGGCCTGTTGGTTTTGCTGTTTGCGGCCCGCATAATCGTGGTCAGGTACATCCTGACTCCGGAGTGGATAGACGCCAACGTCGTCCCGCAGATCGAAAGCGCCATCGGACGGCAAGTCCGGTTCAAAGACATCAGTTTGGGTTTTCGTGGACTCTCGCTGGAGGGGTTGCGCGTATCCGATGATCCCGCCTTCGTGCGTGACAAACTCAGCGACTTCGCGTCTCTGGACCAGTTGGTACTCAAGCTGCGGCTGTTGCCACTGCTGCACGGCCGCCTAGTAATCCCCGAGATAGTACTGCGCGACCCTTTGATAGTGGTGCACCGCAACGCGGCCGGCAAGTTCAATTTCTCCTCATTGGGACGGCACAGTGACGACAGCGGCGACAGCGGCGGTAGTGGCGGCGAAGATGCGAAATCGCGAGACAGTGAAGCGGGCATGGGCTTGAAGATACTAGCCGAGAAGCTCCGCCTGCAAAACGCCCGGGTGGTGTTCGTTGACGAGGCGGGTGCTACCGGCCGCTTCAGCCAGGTTGAACTGCGCCGCCTCAACCTGCGTTCCGACGGTGTATCCCTGGAGCACCCCTTCGAAATGAACGCCTCGATGGAACTGCTCACGTCCCATGGATCGCCCACGCGAATCAATTTGAGCGCCCAGTTCGAGCCGCTTGCCCCTTTCCTGGGCCTCGATCTCAACATTGCCAAGCTCGATGGTGACCAGATTATTGCGGCGTTCGAGGGTGCCCCGGGGCCGGCGTCCGTGAAAGACGATGGCAGCCACGACGCAACGAAGCCGGCGCCCGCTGCAAAGCAAACCACTAAATCCGGGAGCGGCTCTTGGGATGTGGGGGCGATCAACGTCTCGGCAGCGGCTCACATAGGGGAACTCTCGGTAGGCGGGGTTACTTTCGAGCAGGTACTGTGTGAAGCCGAGTTGATCAACGGCACCTTGTCGATGCCCAAACTCGAAGCAAGGCTCGCCGGCGGCGAAGTTTCGGCACGATCCGAAATCAGCTTCCGCGCCAAGCTCCCGGCCTACCAGGCCAAGCTTTCTGTCAGCGGTGTCGGGCTCGAGGCATTGGCCGAACTCGGGGCTCCTTACGGCATCAAAGACCTCGGCGGAAGCATCGAATTCGAAGCGCGGGCTTCGGGAAGCGGCGTCCCCGATCTCGATGCCCTGTACAAGCCCCGAGACCGTAATCACGACTTCTCGATCGACTCCCTGCATCTTCGCAATGGACGATTCTCCTATACCCGCGTTGCGGAAGGAGCGCAGCCTCTGGGTTTCAGTGAACTGGCGCTGCGTGCCAACGATGTGCGCCTCGATAGACCTTTCGACTTCGAAAACAGCGGGAGCCTGCGAACAAAGCAGGGAACGGCCAGCAGATTCGAAGCCATGGGCTCCTTCGATGCATCTATTCCCAGGCTGGACCTCAGCGTACAGGCTGATTCGTTGAACCTCGACGAGATACTCGCAGCGCTGGGCAGCCGAAGGCCGTATACCGGAGAACAGCTCGCCGGAGATGAAGAGGAAACAGAGAGCAGCGAGGCCCCGATGCCGGCGCTGGAAGCCTCGCTGATCCTGGATCTCGAGCAGTTGCACAGCGGCGATCTGCTACTGAGCGAGGTCCACTCGAAGTTGAGCGCTTCGGGGAGCCGCGTTTCGCTCGATGAGTTCACTGCTCGAGTAGCCGGCGGAAATATCGAGGCGAACGGGGTCGCCACTATGACATCGCCGCTACCGGGCTATAGAGGAAGCCTACGCGTAAGAGACGTCTCCGCCGGCGAGTTCACACAAGCCTTCTGGGACGAATCGCGTGGTGTGCTGACCGGCACCTTGGGCCTGAGTTTCGACTTCTCCGGACAGGGCTTCGATTCACTGATGCTGCGCGACAAGCTCTCCGGTAAGGGCGAGATCGAAATCAAAGAGGGCCGCTTCTCCGGTTCTCCTTTGATGACTACACTTGCGGCCTTCACCGGAGTGGAAGAACTCGCGGACATGCGCTTGGCGGAATCCGGGGGTACATTCGAGGTCGCCAACGGGAAGGTAAGCACTCACCGCATGACGCTCGGCGGATCCGAACTTCGCGTGGTTTTCAGCGGCGAGGCAAGCCTCGAGGGGGCACTGGACCTGGAGGCGGCAATTGGAACCGCACCGGGTTCCGGCGCCCCCGCTACCCTGGACCCGACCCTGGTTTCGCTAATCAAGGCCGACGACGGCTGGATCGAACTGCCGGTTGCCGTGGCCGGTACGATCGAGCGCCCGCGTCCTTCGTTCCCTGCGCGCATACTCAGCGCCAAGGCACGGGAGTTGCTCCCGCAAGCCTTGAGTGAAGCTCTCGGCGGCCTCGGCACTAGTCCCGAAGACTCCGGCCCACGCGGTACGCTGGCGCCTGCGGCGGAAAGCATGCGCTCGGTACTCGAGGGCATCGGCGAATTGCTCAACAGGAACGCCCCATGAGTAAAGACGGCGATGGCGAACCAAGCCCCGTAATCGAAGTCGATAACCCGGCCAGCGGTGATACTGCGGCACGGGTGGCGCTTCTCGATCCCGAGGAGATCGCCCTGCTCGCCGGCAAAGCCGAAGCTGCGGCGCGCCGCTGGTCGCAATCTACGATCTACGAGAGGGTGGAGCTGTGCGAACGCTTCCTCGACGCCTTAGAATCGCGCCGCGAGGAAATCGCACAAGACATCACCGCGCAGATGGGCAAGCCGATCAGCCAATCCCGCGCCGAGATCGACGGCATGAAACAACGCGCGGCCTACATGATGTCGATCGCGCCAAGATGTCTCGGCGATGTCGACGCGGGCAGCGACGCGTCCTACACCCGCATAATCGAACGCAGGCCCGTAGGAGTGGTGCTGAACATCGCGGCTTGGAACTATCCTTTGTTGATCGCGGTCAACGTAGTGGTACCGGCGGTACTGGCCGGCAACGCCGTCATTCTCAAGCACTCGAAGCGTACGCCTTTGTGCGCCATGCACTTCGAGAGAGCTTTCCGGGAAGCCGGGGCCTTCGAGGGCTTGGTCAACTCGCTTGCCGCCGGCCACGGCGCCACTGCGGGGCTGATAGGCAGCGACCGCGTGTCTTATGTAGCATTTACCGGTTCGGTCGAAGGCGGCCGTGCGGTCTCACGTGCGGCCGCGGGACGTTTCATAGACGTGGGCCTGGAGCTGGGCGGCAAAGACCCGGCCTACGTGCGCGCGGACGCCGACGTCGAATCGACCGCATCGGCACTGGCGGAAGGCGCCTTCTACAACGCCGGACAAAGCTGCTGCGGAGTCGAGAGAATCTATGTAGCCAAGCCGCTATATGCCGATTTCGTCGAGGCACTTTCCCAAGCCGCCGCAAAATGGGAACCCGGCAACCCGGCGGATCCTGCCACCGTTCTGGGTCCGATGGCCCAGGCCGCCGCTCTGCTGGAACTGAGCGCTCAGATTGATGACGCCCTGGCCAAAGGGGCCAGGCTCACGGTGGGGGGCAATACCACGACCGTCGACAAGCGGGGCCGCTATTTCGAATCCACGGTCATCGCCGAGGCTACCCACGAGATGGCCTTGATGACCGAGGAAAGTTTCGGGCCGGTAGTGGGAGTATGCCCGGTCGAAGACGACCAAGAAGCGCTCGCGATGATGAACGATTCCCGCTACGGCCTATCGGCTTCGCTGTGGACCAAGGACCTGCAAGCAGCTTCCGAATTGGCTTCGCACATAGAGGCGGGAAGCGTACTGCTCAATCGCTGCGACTACTTGGATCCCGCCCTGCCCTGGTCGGGCTGGAAAGACAGCGGCGTGGGCATCACCCTGTCCCATCTCGGCTTCGACCGCATGACCCGGACCCGCGCCCGGCACTTCCGGCTCGCGTAGCTACCCGGGCACAGTCAGCGGGCGCCGCTATCCGGGGCTCCGCTATCCGGAGCGCCACTATCCGGAGCGCCGCTGTGCCGGGCAGGAAGCGCCTCAGGTGTTGAGGTAGTCGCGCAAGAAGCGCGCCTCGGCTTGCGACTCGTCACCCTTGGCTTTGACCAGATCGCCGATCGAGACGAGTCCGACCAGATCTCCCCCCTCCATTATCGGCACATGCCTGATGTGGCGCTCGGTCATGACGTTCATCACGTATTCCACGGGATCTTGCGGAAAAGCGATAACTAGTTCGCGCGTCATGACTTCGGAGACGGGCGATCCCAACGCCGAGGCGAAATCATCGCGCGAGCATAAGCGCAAGATGTCACGCTCCGAGATAATACCGGCCGGCTTCCCAGCAGTATCGACTACCGGCAAGGCTCCGATGTTGTGGTCAACTAAGCTGCGCACGGCTTGATGAACCGTATCGCCCTCGCCGATCGTAAAAACCGTCCGCCCTTCGGATTTTATGATATCGCGAATTTTCATGAGAAACTCCTGTATGTTCGCGACGGCGCCCCCGGCGCCGCGAAGCGTTTTCGCAGCAAGATTAACGCATAGGCCCTGGCAGCCGTCAACGCCCTCCGCCGAGCCCGAGCCGAGCGCCCGCGGACGCGTCGTCGGGCCAACGCCGCCCTAGCGCCGCAAGTTGCGCCGGTAGCCCGCGCCTGAAAGTCTTTCGCCTCCGAAAGCGGAGTAAACACAGTGACAGAGCTGCATGAATCTGACATCGGCACGGGACGGCGAAGCCTCGGTTTCGGCGGCTTGCGCGTGGTT